>JAYEMW010000354.1:0-10794 GCA_034718555.1 Thermodesulfobacteriota bacterium | reverse complement strand
GAAATCAGGAAATAAGTCAAATATCGCGTCTTTTATAATTATTTTTTTCATTTTTGCATCTCACCTTGCCTGATCGAGGGGAGTGGGGGCGCCGATAACATTACTACTCCCCCAATTCTTCCTTAACGGCAATACCTATTTCTTTTGTACGAGTTGCATGAAGTCGGCAGCAATACCTCTGCAGTTGCCATTATTATCGACCCATTCAATAGGAGGAAAATGGGGATCGGGGGCTATTCGAATAACCGGATGTTTGGAAAGCCAGTCCCTTTCATGGGGAGTGAGCTGGATTGAATTGTCTTCCTTTGGGCTTTCTGCCTCTAAGATGGGAATAAAGCATAAGAAAATAATGGAGAGAAGAAAACAGAGGCTATTTTTCCGGAAATTAAAGTGAAGGGACCAAGATCTTTCCTTTTTATGTTCTTGTTGGGTAAAAATCATTTGCTGCCACCATTTTAATATGCCCACGAATGGCTATCAGCGGATTCCTATCTTTTATTGCAATATTAATCATTGGATATAGACTGCAACACTTCGTTTATTGGTTTGCTCCTATGTCAATTGCAATTGTACTTGGAATTGCCCTAGGAGGCTGTCCGAGAATGCCCTTTTTCCTCAACTCTTTGTCATGCTCAAAAAATTATCCTCGGAATATCAACTATATACCTGCGGTAATTTTTTTCGCATTCCTCGATTTGAGAAAAAATCGCTATTCTCGGACAGCCTCCTAGTGATAGTGGGCGTTTATTTTTGGCTTGATTCCGCGAGGTTAATTACGGCTCGCTTTAAATCCGGCGTTTTGATTAATGTGGATGGCTTAGGCTACCAGCAGGGCTTCATCCTTTAGCTCAGCGCCGAATCTCTTTACAACATCCTCAACAGTAAGGTTCTTCTTTTCCTCGCCTTCAATATCAAACTGGACTTTTCCTTCATGAAGCATGATCATGCGATTTCCGTATTGAATAGCCTGCTGCATGTTATGTGTTACCATAATAGTGGTAAGGTTATTTTCCTGTATAATTTTCTTTGTAAGATCCATAACACGCTGGGCTGTCTTAGGATCCAGGGCCGCTGTATGTTCATCTAAAAGCAATAAATTAGGAAGAGACAGGGTTACCATCAGCAATGTCAGGGACTGGCGTTGACCTCCGGAAAGAAGGCTGACCTTATCCTTAAGCCTGTTTTCCAGCCCTAAATCCAGCATCTTGAGAATATCCATGTAATGCTTTCGACGTGTTTTCTTTACACCCCGTCCAAGCCCCCTTCTCTGGCCCCGGAGATCGGCAATTGCAAGGTTTTCCTCTATGCTCATTGAAGAGGCTGTACCCATAAGGGGGTCCTGAAAAATTCTGCCTAAAAACTTGGCCCTTTTATGCTCAGGTAAATTAGTAACCTTTTTTTCATCTATAAAGATTTCTCCCTTGTCAGGGGAATATGTGCCGGATATTAGATTTAATGCTGTTGTTTTCCCTGCGCCATTACTCCCAATTACCGTTACAAAATCCCCTTCGCGAATATGCAGGTTTATTCCGTTTATGGCAACCTTCTCATCAATGGTGCCCCTGGAAAATATTTTTATTATGTCCTCAAGTCTTATCATATGTTATCCGCAACCTTTATACTCCCCGCAAGTGCAATTTGCCCTCTTTCTCCTTTTTCAAGGCCGGAATTCCAAGGGCTAATATTACCATAATGCCAGTGGCCATCTTCAGATCAGTCGGAGCCAGGCCTAATCTCAGACCAAGGGAGATTATAAACTTATATATGATTGAGCCGACTACTGCGGCAATCGTCATTCGCTGTATGGTTTTGTTTCCAAACAGGGCCTCGCCTATAATTATGGATGCCAGGCCGGCCACTATCATCCCTATGCCCATCCCAACATCGGAGAATCCCTGGTCTTGAGCAACAAGTGCACCTGAAAGGGCCACAAATGCATTTGAAATACCTAATCCGAGAACAGTCATATTATCCGTATTTGCCCCAAGTGTACGAATCATTTGCTCATTATCACCCGTAGCCCTCATAGCAAAACCTAACTGCGTATGTAAAAACATATCCGTCAGTATTTTAATTCCTATTGTCACTACAAAGAAAAAGGCAATAATTGGAATAAAACGATTTATCTCAATATTTTCCAGGGGAGTTAAAAGTGTGTTTACAGTCAGCAACTGCATGTTGGATCTTCCCATTATACGTAGATTAACGGAGTAAAGTATAGTCATCATCAAGATCCCGGCCAGCAGGCTGTTAATCTTTAATTTTGTATTGAGAAGACCTGTAGAACAACCGGCAATAAAACCTAAGATAATAGCCAGGATAACGCCGTAAATCGGCGGTACTCCTTCCATGATAAGGCGCGCCACTGCCGCTGCTCCGAGTGGGAAGCTTCCATCTACCGTAAGATCAGGAAATGCCAGTATGCGAAAGCTGATAACTATTCCCAGCGCCACAATCCCGTAAGCCAGGCCCTGTTCCAGAGATATAGGTATAGTCCTTAAAAAACTGCTAAGAAACATTTATCCACCATATTAATGGAGGGAGGAAAATCTCCTCCCTCACGGATTTGTTTATGTTATTTTCCTTTTACAACATTTCCCTGTTCATCCCACAGTTTGTCCGCAGCCTTTTTTACCAGTGTGGCTGGGAGCTTTACTCCTTGAGCCTTGGCATTTTTCAGGCTCACCCAAAGGCTGTATTCAGATGCCAGTCCTGCTGGGATTTGGCCTGGATTTTCACCCTTCAATATCCTTGCGGCTTTTTTTCCTGCCGTATATCCTACCAGGAAATAATCCGGGCCATAGGCTGCCACCGCACCCCTTGGGGTGCTGTCTCTGTCGCCGGCAAACAGCGCTATGTCGTTTGCATTACAAATCTTTACAATAGATTCAAATGCAGAAACGCACGTGTTATCAGAGGTAATGTGGATTGCATCTACCCTTCCTACAAGGCTCTGAGCGGCCTGCATAACCTCGGAGCTGGTGGAAACATGGGCCTCTATTAACTTCAGCCCCATTGCCTCTATTGTTTTTTTCATTTCTTTTATGTGAAATGTGACGTTTACATCTCCAGGATTGTAAATCGTGCCCCATGCTTTTGCATGTGGCACTAAATCCTGATACATTTTGCATTGCAGGCTGATAGGCCACCTGTCACTCACTCCGGTCACATGTATGCCGGTTTTTCCCATCTTTGGTACTATACCTGTTTTTACAGGATCAGTAACAGAGGAAAAAACAATGGGTATTGTCTTGCTGACTTTTACCTGGGCCTGGGCATTAGGTGTGCTTATGGCATGGACAAGATCAACCCTATCATCTTCAAACTTTCTGGCGATTATAGCGCAGTTTGGTTGATCACCCTGGGCATTTTGCCTGTCAAATTTAACGTTTTTTCCCTCAATGAAACCTTCCTCCGCCAGGGCTGCCTTAAATCCTTTAGAGTCGTTATCCAGGGCTGGATGGGCCACAATTTGCGCCTCTCCAATGCGTATCATCTTGGCGGAGAGTCCAGGTCCAAAAATGAGACCTAATGCCAATAAAAACGTTAAAAAAATCATTACCCTTTTCATAATACTACCTCCTTGTTATTGGTTAAAAATTAAAAGACCATAATTTAAAATGATAAAGCCGCAAAAAGTCTCAAAATTCACAAAAAGTGAAATTGAAATATGGTAATTTCAATAAATCGTCAATCTTCAATCGTCAATCTTCAATTATATTGGGTAGATCTTAGACCCATAATATTTATAGGCCCTTTCTGTTGGTGTAATGCCCTCTTTTTCTGCGGCATAAAGATTTTCTCGCACCCCTGTCTTGCAAACCTTTTCAGTGTGGGACATTATATTATTCATGCTTGCCTTTTCTCGGTTCACATACTCTTCCATGCCGGCTATTACACCGCCGGTGTTATGCATCCATGCGACCTGGAATAGTGTATCTTTTTTGGCAAGCTCTTTTGAAAGCCTTATCTCTTCCTCCTGGCTTGTGGCTTTAAGCTGATTATTGGCAGCTCCCACTATAATGGGATATTTTAACTCCTTAATATTTTCTTCGTCTATGATTCCTCCAATGGCACATGGGGCAAAGATATCCGCATCGATTATATAGATATCTTTAATGTCGATTTCCTTTACGCTCTGAGGAAATTGTTCAATTAGCTTTTTTACCGGATCTCTACTGGTATCTGAAACGAATATCCTTGCACCCTCTTTCGTCAGATATTTCTCAACGAGAGGGTATCCTACTGCGCCTGCACCCTGAACAACAACACTCATTTCCTTTAAGCTCTCTTTGCCGAATTTAAACTTTACAGCCTCTTTTATTGCCAGATAGACTCCATAGGCTGTAGGACCCCCGGTAGGTCCGATCTTGCTCTCAAAGCCACCGGCAATGTTCATCGAGTACCCCTCTTTCCTCATAACATCCGCTAATTCAGGGGAAAAACCCATATCCGGACCTGTAAATGATCTGGTCCTATTAAGGGCGTATGCCAAAAAGCCTATGGTCTTAAAATCTTTTAAATCTAAAGGTCTACATTGAACTGTAATCTTGCTTCCTCCAAAAGGTATCTGTGCACCGGCATTCTTGAAAGACATTGCCCGACTCAAGTTCAGACCATCAATTATTACATTCAACTCCTCTTCATCCGGCTCGTGACGTCTTATCCCGCCGCTTCGGATAGCGTGGTAGCCATTGTTGATGCCCAATACATTGCTATGCATATTGCTGATGAAACGGATATCCTGTTCCGTGTCAAAAAAACACTCTATACCTTGATGCTTACCCTTCTTTATTAAATCTATGACTTCATCAAGATAATCGGCAAGGCTATATTTTTTAAATAGGTCCCAAGTCTCCTTGTGTCCAAGATAAACATTATTATTGGTAAGGGCATGCTCAAAGGTAAAATCCTTGCCATAATTTGACCAATCCGTCTCCTTTTCCCACTCTCTGCCGGCCCGCAATGTTACAAGGCCATTCTTCCAGTGGTAATAAATACCAAGTGTGGTAAGATTTTCCTTCTCTAAAGGAATAAATAGGCTTTTTTTCATTTAAAAATATTTCCCCTCTCGCACCAGAATAATTGAAGTTCAGTCAGAAACGTTTGCAATACCTTTAGTATGTTTTTACTGTTTTAAACAATATAGGTAAATAACAATCTCAGTGTCAAGTAAAAATCATGAAGGGCAGTTACCCCCTTTCTTTCCTTTTTCATTTTCAATAAACTATTAACACATAGGGTGATTTTTAAAAAGTTAATATTGATGGTCCCGTTAAAAGTCGTCACTCCGGTGAAAACCGGAGTCCAGATGGTCTGCAACTGCTTGAAAAGACTGGATTCCGGCTTTCACCGGAGTGACGGAAAAAAAGAATTTCCCGATTTTTTACGGGGCCATCAATATTTGGTGCATATTTTTCTTGACACTCAACTCGCTTTTCTTTATGTTTCATCAATTATCAATTAAGAAATAAAATCAGATATTATTAATTTTAACAAAGGGAGGAATAGTTATGAAAAAAAGGCAAACTTTTCTATTTTTAGGTCTGATTCTGGGTGTGGCGCTTGTTTTCGGAATTACATCCGGAGCTATGGCAGGTAATATCAGGATAGGTGTGGCAGCGCCTTTTACTGGAGATCTGGCAGCTTATGGCGATAATATTAAGGCCGGTGTTAATCTAAAGTTAAAAGAAATCAACGGCGCCGGTGGAATCAATGGCCAGAAGGTGGAATTAGTATGGGGCGATGATCTTTGTGCCCCAAAGGATGCGGGTACTGTAGGTTCAAAATTTGCATCAGATAAGACCATTGTAGCCGTGGTTGGTCATCTTTGCTCATCAGCCACATTGGCGGCCATGCCTATTTATGTACGGGCAGGGCTTCCATGTATATCCCCTACCTCCACCAACCCTACCATTGGAGATGTTGGGAAAGGATGGTTTTTCCGAAATTGTTATACGGATGATTTTCAGGGCAAGTACCTTGCATCATATGTTGTCCCCAAATTGCTCGGCAAAAATAAGGTTGCTATCTTTTATGAAAATAACGACTATGCCATCGGCCTTAAAAACTCCTTTGTGGCAGGCGCCAAGGGTGCAGGTGTGACAGTAACAGGAGTTGAGGCCTATGTTGCCAAAACCACAGACTTCACTCCCCAGCTTACAAAACTTTTAAGAGATAAACCGGACACACTCTTCCTTTGCGGTTACCATCCTGAAGGAGCTCTAATAGCCGGTCAGTCTCGTAAACTTGGGTTTAACGGTCCTCTGTTTGGAGCTGATGGTATTGATAACATAGACTACATTAAAATCGGCGGCAAGGCGGCTGATAATACTTACCTCACTGTCCCATTTCTTGCTGCAGCGGCAAGTCCGGCCGGTAAAGCATTTGCTGAAAACTTCAAAAAAACTGCAGGCCGTGATGTGGATTGGATGAGCGCAAATGCATATGATTGTCTTGGAATCCTGGCCCAGGTTATTGCAAAGGTCGGCCCGGACAGAAAGAAGATCCGCGAGGGATTGGCTGCACTTAACAGCAAAGAAAACGGCTATAAGGGTGTTACCGGCCTGACCTATTTTGACAAGAAAGGTAATTGCTCTAAGCCTGCATTTGTAAAAAAGGTAAAAGACGGCCAGTTTGTACCGGCCGAGTAACTTATCTAACAGCTTAAAAACTGTTACAACCAAAACAGGCGCTGGAATAAATAAATTCCGGCGCCTGTTCATATGTTAGAGGGTAATCTTTGTTTTTACAACAACTTATTAACGGACTAACCATAGGCGGCATATACGCCATGATAGCAGTTGGTTACACCATGATTTATGGTGTCATACAGCTTATTAATTTTGCTCACGGCGAAATCTATATGCTCGGCGCCTTTTTTGCTGTTACATTTATTTCATTTTTAAAACTCCCTTTCTATACCGCATTTCTCCTGTCCATGGTCTGCTGTGCCGTGTCCGGAGTGTTGCTTGATATTTTTGCTTATCGTCCGCTTAGAAACTCTCCCCGTCTGGCTGCCCTTATAACGGCTATAGGGATGTCTATTTTCCTTCAAAACCTTGCGATGATTATCTGGGGATCCAGGCCAAAACCCTTCCCCCATAATGCTCTCCCAGCATATTTTGAAAAAACAGCAGTCACTTTTTCAGGGGTAAGCCTTTCCTGGTTTCATATATTTATATTCGCCGTTACAATAATTATGATGTTTGGGCTTAATCTTATCATCCAGAAAACAAAGTGGGGCAAAGCAATGCGAGCCGTAGCACAGAATAAAACTATGGCCTCCCTTTCCGGGATAAACGTGAACAGGGTTATATCATATACATTTGCCCTTGCAGGCTCCCTTGGAGGAGCGGCAGGTATAATGGTAGGGGCTTATTACAACTCGCTTTATCCAACCATGGGTTACGTTGCTGGCGTCAAGGCATTTGCCGCTGCCGTGCTTGGGGGAATCGGCTCAGTGCCGGGCGCAATGTTAGGCGGAGTTATTCTGGGTGTAGCCGAGGCCCTTGGCGCTGGATATTTGAGCTCCCTCTATAGGGATGGTATATCCTACGCTGTTATGATAATAGTGATAATTTTAATACCGGCAGGGTTATTCGGCAAGCTAATCAAGGAAACAAAAAAAAGCATGTAAAATGGTTAAATTAAGACTAAAAAATATAGATAGAGGCGGTAAACTAAGGCTTGGAATATTGATTCTGGCCTTGATTTTACCCTTTATGCCATTTGTCAGTAACTACATACTCCATATTGTAATCCTCATCTATCTTTATATGATTCTGTCCTTAGGGCTAAACATAGTGCCGGGATTTAACGGCTTGTTGGATTTGGGCTATGTAGGTTTTTACGGCATAGGGGCCTATACTTCGGGATTGCTTACATATCACTTCGGGCTGTCATACTGGATAATTATCCCTTTAGCCTTTATTAATGGGGCTATATGGGGAATTTTGTTAGGCGCCCCTACCTTGAGATTAACCGGTGACTACTTTGCTATTGTAACATTCGGTTTTTCAGAATTAGTGGTGCTTTTTCTTACCAATGAGATCTGGCTGACCAGGGGGCCCTTAGGTCTGCCCGGTATTGATGTAGTTTCAATAGATCTATCACTGTTCGGAGGCCCAAAATGGGAGTTTATTGGAGAAATTCCATACTATTATCTTGCGATTGTTATGGTGTTGATAACCCTCTTCGTCATGAATCGTATTCAGGATTCCCGTTTGGGAAGGGCCTGGTTTGCCATACGGGATGACGAAGTAGCGGCCGTATCCTGCGGTATTAACCTGCTGACCTATAAGGTTATAGCCTTTGCCATCAGCGCTGCATTCGGCGCGGTAGGAGGAAGTTTTTTTGCCAGATGGGTAACCTTCCTCTCTCCGGATATGTTTAAATTCTGGGAGTCTTTTTTGATCCTGTGTATGATTGTATTGGGAGGCATGGGTAATATTTGGGGTGTAATGATCGGCGCATTCGTACTGGTTTCTTTGAGCGAAGTGCTTCGTGAAATACTTCCGTTACTGGGTCTTCCGGTGCAGGGACGTTTCCTTGCATTCGGATTTATAATGGTCATTATGATGCGTTATCGACCTGCAGGCCTTTTGCCTATCCGGGCAGTTGCCGCTCAGATGAAGGCAGGCAGGGTCAAGCGAAAAAAAACTAAGGTTTCAGTGGGTATGAAAGCATGAAACCAATATTAGAAATAAAAAAACTTTTCAAAAGCTTTGGTGGCTTAGAGGCATTGAAGAATATCAACTTCAAAATCAACGTTGGCGATATTGTTGGCCTTATTGGCCCTAATGGCGCCGGAAAGACAACTCTTTTTAATTGTGTGGCAGGTATTGAAAAGCCGACTGAAGGTGAGATCATATTTAAAAATAATGGACGGACAAGCTCTATTGCGGGTAAAAAACCGGAGATAGTAACTGCCCTGGGGATAGCACGAACGTTTCAAAATATCCGTCTATTTGATAATCTCACTGTTTCAGATAACGTCAAAATAGGTCGTCACTGTCGGACCAGGTCAAATTTCTTTGGAGCTGTGTTACGAAGCAAATTCCAACGTGAAGAAGAAAAGACCATCGTTGAGAGTTCCAATCATTTTCTTGAGTTTGTTGGGCTTAAAGGTCGGGGCAAAGAAATCGCCAGTTCTATGCCTTATGGCGACCAGCGCCGCCTGGAAATAGCCCGCGCCCTTGCCACTGAAGCTGATTTACTAATGCTTGATGAACCAGCCGCAGGAATGAATCCAATGGAATCTCGTAATCTAATGGACCTTATACAGCGCATCAGGGACAAAGGGACTACCATTTTACTCATCGAACACGACATGAAGGTAGTCATGGGTGTATGCGAACGTGTGATGGTTGTAAATCATGGGGAATGGCTGGCAGAGGGAGAGCCGAAAATGGTGCAAAACGACCCAAAAGTAATTGAGGCATATTTAGGAACTGGAGCTGCCAATGCTACTCAAGCTGGATAATGTAAAGACCTATTACGGAAATATTCGCGCCCTAAAAGGAATCTCTATCGAGGTAGACGAGGGTGAAATCGTATGCCTGATAGGCGGAAATGGAGCGGGAAAATCCACAACTCTTATGACCATTAGCGGCGTCCTTACCCCCATAGAGGGAGATGTTTTTTACAATGGCATGTCCATTGCTGCAGTTCGACCGGATAATATTGTTCGAATGGGCATATGCCAGGTACCGGAAGGGAGAATGATATTCCCTTTGCTCACAGTTATGGAAAACCTCGACTTAGGGGCATTCCTAAGAAAAGACAGGAATGGCATAAAAGAAGACCTTAAAAGGGTATTTGAACTCTTTCCGGTGCTGCATGGGCGTCGTAAACAGCACGGCGGGACCCTTTCAGGAGGTGAACAACAAATGCTCGCAATTGCCCGCGCCCTGATGGGACGTCCAAAACTCCTCCTCCTTGATGAACCTTCCTTAGGCCTGGCCCCAATACTTGTAGACTCAATCTTTGAAACCATCAAACATATTAACGATCAGGGAACAACTATTCTATTAGTAGAACAAAATGCCCAGCTTGCCTTACAATTTTCCAGCAGGGGTTATGTAATTGAAACCGGTGAGATTGTTCTATCTGATAGTTCGGCGGATTTACTTGAAAACGAGCAGGTAAAAAAAGCCTATTTAGGCGAGTAAAATAGTTTAATTTTCCCGTTAAGAAAACCATAGATTTAAAGTAACCCTTAAAGGAAGGATAAGAGGATGAAAAATCTTATAATCGCTGTTCTGGCATTGTTTTTGATAGGGGCAATAGTAGCCGGGGTTATATTTCATGGTAAGTATGAAAATGCCGGCGAAAAGTTAGAGGCCAGCAATGATAAATTATTATCATTAAATGATAAAATTGCTCAATTGACAGCAGAAAACTCTAAGCTATCCGATCAGATAAATAAGAATATAGAATTGGATAAAAAGATAGGCCGGTTAAAAAAGGAGCTTGAAACCGCAGTAGAACGAAATACTCAACTTGAAGATAAACTAAGACTGGAAAAGGAGATGATTTCTAAGCTACAGGGTGAACTCCAAGGTGAAATGCCTCTAAAGGAAAAGATCAGTAAATTGGAGGAAAATCTAAGGAAGCAAAAGGAGATGGAGGCGTCTCTAAAAAAAGAGACTCTATCGCTAAAGGATATGATTTCTAAGCTACAGGGTGAACTCCAAGGTGAAATGCCTCTAAAGGAAAAGATCAGTAAATTGGAGGAAAATCTAAGGAAGCAAAAGGAGATGGAGGCGTCTCTAAAAAAAGAGACTCTATCGC
>JAYEMW010000353.1:0-10798 GCA_034718555.1 Thermodesulfobacteriota bacterium | reverse complement strand
CTTTGCCTTGGCCAAAACATTATCATCCTTGTCCTGAATCAGGGATTTAGCTGAAAGCAGTCGACTGTTTTCATCCTCTACTATCCTACCCTTAACCGTTAACAATTTGTTCAAAGGGACAGGTTTTTTAAACTTTACCTCCATATTCCTTGTTACAAAAAAGACCTTTTTAAAGTAGATCATGGTCCAGGACATTACTTCATCTAATAGTGTTGAAACTATACCCCCATGGGCCATATTCTCCCATCCTTCGTAGTTTTTTCCAAGTGTTATATCTGCGCAAACATACTCTCCATTCCTCCTGAAATTTAGATTTAGGCCTATTGGATTTTTAGTTCCACAGGCAAAACAGTTATAACCTATAAGCTTTGGAATATTCTTCAGATCATCCTTCATTTCATTTCTCCGTAACCCTTCCTAAAATAGTATGCCAAATACCATTATTATTCCATTCATAAATAACCTCAATTGGATATTTAGAAAGCTCCAATTTTATATCCCTCGCCTGGCTTTGCATAAGCCCGGATAAAATAAAACTTTTTTCTTTTGCAAATACACCCATTTTTATAAGTTGTAAGATAATGTCATAATGAATATTGGCAATAAGGAGGTCATTTTGATGGCCAATAAAATTTTCCGCCATACCCTCCTTCACCTCAACTATCCCTTCAAGCCCGTTTAATCTTATATTGTTTAGGGTTGTCTTTACTGCAAGGGGATTAATATCAATGGCCAAAACTTTCTCTGCTCCGAGAAGACCTGCGCCTATGGCGAGAATCCCTGTTCCTGTACCAATATCAACAACATTAGAAAAACGTTTCTTTTTAAAAATTTTAGACAATGCTTTTAGTGAATCTCTCGTTGTTGGATGGAGGGAATTTCCAAAAACAACCCCTGGGTCTAAGAATATCTTTATTTTGCCATTGACCTCTGGATTTTCTTCCCATGGTGGGATAATATAAAAACGAGAAACCTTAATAGGCTTAATCCTGCCACCCTGCCATTCTTCATATGTAAAATAAAACTCATCATTAAATTTTAATTTTTGATTTTTATCAATTAGGCGTTGTACAAATTCTCGAGACGGTTTAGAAAAAAACAAAAAAGAACTCCCGCCTTCAATCCAATTTCCCAAGAAATCAGGCCCTAAAAGATGCTCTTCTTTGCGGTCTGGGCTGTTTTCAAGATAGTAAATATACAGATCTTCATAGGGATTGCCCATGTCGTAGATAGTAAATCCTCTATTGTTCAATATGAAATTGCCTTTCTCCGCTGAAGAAATTATATACCCCGGAAGGTTATAAATTGCGCTTTTTTCGGTGAGCAATGAGCATCAAAAGCAAGGCGTGAAGGCTCGTAATAGCGCGCTATTGCGAGTCTGAACAACGCAGCTATTGATGCTCAGGGCCATTGAAAAATCGCAATTTGTGACTTTCCTGGGTATACATTAGATGTAATAGCTCTTCGGCCTTAAAATCTAACTTGGAAAATATCCTTTTTTCAAGTTCATAGGTTCTAAGCCCAAGTTCATTGATTCGTTTTACAGCATTCTCGTTTAGCGTTTTGTTATTTAACCCATATCGTTCCCTGAGGTCTTTAAATCTCTCTGATAGGATAACAACCTCTGTGTGCATAACCCTCTTGTCTGAATAATTAATAATCTCCTCTTCCGATAATCTTTTATTTCCATTTTTATCTTGTAAATTAATGTGTTCTCCTACAATCTCTCCAACCCTTAAGAAACCAAGGTTTTCAAGAAGTATTTTACCGGTTTTTGCATGATCTTTATGGGTCTTCAGGTCTTCAAATTTTGTAATATCGTGCAATAAGGCTGAGGCATTAATCAATGGTATGTTAAGTTTTTCTCCGTTTTTATTGAGTTCATAAGCCAAAAACACCGCCACCTTGCAAACCTTCTCACTGTGCTGAATAATATGCTCGGGGACCTTATATTTTTTTAAAAGATTATAACATTGATCAGTAGATGGGGTTTTTTCCCTTGCTTCATTAGTCAAGTTCCGCTCCGTAGTTTTTATTTTTCTTTGTGCCCTTTGCCCGGACGTGGCTTTGCAACATAGGGGCACATATCCTAACACAGAAGATTTAATGACTGCGTAATTAAATTAGACAAAAGTATCGCCAGGTGGTGATTTGCTCCTTAGTAGCTGCCTATTCTATATATTGTGGTTTTCCTGAGACTGGATATCCCCCTTTTGAAAGATGTTTAATGATTTGCTCAGCACTGGTCTTCTCATTGTCAAAGGTGGCAGTCACTTCATTAGTCTTTGTATTCAGCTTGTGTTTTAATATTCCTATATTTTGCATCAGGATAGCCCGTATCCTATCTTGCGGTTCGAATCAGCTTCCGCAGGGAAGATTTGGGACATTTAACACAATCGTTTTTATTTCTCCAGCCATTAAGGTGTTGCAATATAGATTTACCCAAAAAAGACCTGTAATTAAAATGAGAATGTAAGCGATTTTTCTTTTCATAGATTCTCCTTTTACTTTTTTCTGTGTGATTATACAGTAGATGTGCCAAATTGCAACATAGAAACAATGCCAGGATATTTTTAAAGAATAATTGAAATGCATAATTAGAAAAGATTCTGTGAAAAACTTCTCTGCATCGACAACCCTGAAAGAAGCGAACATTAGGGCCAGGTTTGCTTGAAAAAGTTTATGAAGTCTGTTTTTGTCATAAGATTTATAAACGAGGTTTAGAGTATCAAAGGCAGGTAGATATCCCAATTATATATAATGGAATAACCTTCGATAAAGACTTACACCTGGATGTTTTAGTGGAAGAGCTAATTATTTGTGAACTAAAAGCAGTGGATGAGATGAATCCTGTTTGGGAAGCACAGCTACTTAGCCACCTGAAATTGACCGGTAAGCGCCTTGGTTTTCTTATTAATTTTTATGAGTCTAAGGCTCATTAATGTGCCCCTCATCAAGAAGGGTATTAACAGAATAATTCTGTAATCTTAGCTCCTTGGCGCCTTGGTGACTGAGTATTTACGCCTCGATAACAACAAGGGCATACTTTTTTCATTCCGGGTCCTAACTTCCGGCTCCTGAGTTATTATTATTTTATTATTATTACATAATTCTACCTAATATGATAGTTATGTCTGTTGAAACTATAGCAAGGATTTATTTATGGCAAAAACTAAACCATTTGAAGAGCATTCAGATAAATATGAAAACTGGTTTGTGAAAAACAAATTCACATACGAATCGGAGCTTGATGCTGTAAAAATGCTATTACCTGAAAATGAACAGGGTTTGGAGATTGGTGTCGGCAGTGGCATTTTTGCCGGACCATTAGGCATTAAAACAGGAATTGAACCGGCTGCCGGGATGAGAAAAATTGCGAGAGAAAGGGGAATCAAGGTTGTTAGCGCCGTAGCAGAGGCCATACCCTTTACTGATTCTCGCTTTGACTTTGCCCTTATGGTTACAACAATATGTTTTTTGGATTCTTTAGAGACAGCGCTGAAAGAGGCATACAGGATAATAAAGTCAAATGGTTTCTTGATAATAGGTCTTGTTGATCGTAATAGTCCCCTTGGAAGGTCATACCTTAAACATCGGAATGAAAGCCTTTTCTATAAAATAGCAACCTTTTATTCAGTTGATGAGATTGTATCTAATATGGAAAAAGCCGGTTTCATTGATTTCTCTTTTGTTCAAACGATTTTTCACAGTTTAAGGGATATAAGGGAAATTGAGCCGGTAAACCAGGGTTATGGCAACGGTTCATTTGTTGTTATCAAGGCAACTAAACAACCTTCCTAAGCACAAAAGCGCTATTTCTCATTTAAGATATTACAATTACACCATAATACGCTATAAATTACGATATCCGTACATTAGGATTTCCGACTATTGACTTTAAAATTTATTTAAGCTATTATAAAAAGATAAAATAAAACATTACAATTTGATTTATCATAAAGGAGGACTTTTCTTATGAATGTTAAAACAATGGGTGTTATAGGCGCCGGGCAAATGGGCTCAGGAATAGTTCAGGTAGCAGCCGTCAATGGTTTGAACGTAATAATGAATGATATAAGTACGGAATTTGTAGACAAAGGTTTTGCAACTATTGACAATAGTCTATCCAGGATGGTAAAAAAGGAAAAGATGTCCCCTGAAGAAAAAAAGGCTGCTATTTCAAGGATAAAAGGTTCAACAAACCTTTCCGATATGAAAGAAGTAGATTTTTTAGTCGAGGCCGCTACAGAAAACGAGCAGCTAAAGCTCAAAATATTCTCTGAACTTGACGATATATGCAGGGAGGACGTAATTTTTTCCTCAAATACCTCTTCAATCTCTATTACAAAAATTGCAGGAGCAACGAAAAGACCTCAAAAAGTAATAGGCATGCATTTTATGAATCCTGTTCCAGTGATGAAGCTTGTGGAGATCATAAGGGGTCTTGCAACATCCGATGAGACTAATAAGATAACCAACGACCTTGCTTTAAAACTCAAAAAAATACCGGTAGAGGCTAATGATTTTCCTGGGTTTATAAGCAACAGGGTGCTCTTGCCCATGATAAATGAGGCTATCTATGCCCTATTTGAGGGAGTGGGCACAGTAAAGGCCATTGACGATGTTATGACCTTGGGGATGAATCACCCTATGGGGCCTTTAGCCCTGGCTGATCTAATTGGCTTAGATACCTGTCTCGCTATATTGGATGTTCTATTTAAAGGTCTTGGTGATTCAAAATACAGGCCTTGCCCCCTGCTTAAGAAGTATGTAGATGCAGGCTGGCTGGGAAGGAAAAGCGGAAAAGGCTTTTATGATTATAGTAATTAAGGAAAGCTTGCAAAGTTAATCGTAACCGTTCACGGGTTCAAAGGTTCAGGGTTCAAAGGTTGTATTCTCATCACCATACGCTATTTTGCAAGCGTTTTGTACGGGAAAAGTGCCCGCTTCTACATCCCCACAAACCCGAAACAACGTATTTGGCGATGATGTGGCAAACCCCATATTTTTTACGAGCATTTCGGGGATCCAATTTCAGTCTTTTCCCTAACCCTAAACCCTGAACGTTGAACTGTGAACGGTTACAATATTTAAAATAAGGGCTGTGATATGTTTGAAAAGGAAGTCAACCCTGACAACATCCAAAAGGCAGAATTCATTGTAGCAATACCATCCTATAATGAAGCGGATTCAATTGCATACCCGGTGCAGCAGGCAGACCAGGGAATAGCATCATTTTTTGGTCACATGAAGTCAGTTATAATCAATTGTGATAACAACTCCCAGGATGGTACTAAGGAAATTTTTCTTGGTATAAAGACAGATACTCCAAAAATATATATCTCTACTGAACCGGGAATAAAGGGGAAGGGAAACAACTTTAAGAATCTATTTCAAAAAATAGTTGACCTCGAAGCTAAAGGGGTAGTTGTGGTTGATGCTGATTTGAAAAGTATAACCCCACAATGGATAAAGAATTTAGGCGAGCCGCTCTTCCAGGATTTTGGCTATGTAGCCCCTCTTTATGTGAGACACAAATACGACGGCACTATAACAAACTCTATAGCCTATCCGCTGACACGATCCCTTTATGGAAGAAGGGTTAGGCAGCCTATAGGAGGAGATTTTGGGTTTTCTGGAAAGCTGGCGCAAACATACCTGCAAAACGACACATGGACAGATGCAGTGAGCAATTTTGGGATTGATATCTGGATGACTACAATTGCTATGAATGAAAATACCCCAATATGTCAAGCCTTTATGGGCAGGCCAAAAATTCACCGTGCCAAAGACCCTGGATCAGACCTTGGCCCTATGTTTAGGCAGGTATTGGGGACTGTTTTTGAGTTGATGATAAATTTTCACCCCTTCTGGTCTAACGTCAAGTGGAGCAAACCAACTGCAATTTTTGGTTTTGGTCTTGGAGAAACAGAAATGCCACCGCCTGTTAATGTGAATAAAGAAGTATTATTAGAAAAATTCCAGGAAGGTTTTATCCTGTATAGTCACATATGGGAAAAGGTACTCCAGAAAGGTGCAAACAATAAATTGCAAGAAATCAGGAAAATGGATCAAGAGCAATTTGATTTTCCCACAAATCTGTGGATTAAGATCTTGATTGATTTTATTATTGCCTACAGGGATAAGTTATGGAACAGAGATGAACTCTTAGACTCTCTTATCCCTATTTATCTGAGCAAAACACTTTCGTTCGTCAAGAAAACAGAGAGGATGTCCATAAGAGAATCAGAAGAATTTATAGAAGAAGAATGTACCCAATTTGAGGCGGCTAAAAATCTTTTAATTCAACGTTGGAATAACGGCAAGGCCGCTTGATCATTTGGTAAATATTTTATTTTAGGGAGATTATTTATGGCCAGAATATTAGTTGTTGACGATGAAGAGCATATCAGACTGCTTTATTCTGAGGAATTAAGTGAGGCTGGCTATGAGGTCATCACTGCGGCAGATGGATATAAATTGATTGAAAAAATAGAAGAGCAAAAGCCCGATGTTATTATACTGGATATAAAAATGATTGATTATAACGGCTTGGATTTATTGCAGAAAATAAGGAACAAATTTTATAATATGCCGGTAATCCTTTGCACTGCATATGACACCTTTAAGGAGGATATTAAATCCATTGCTGCAGATTTTTATGTCATCAAATCTTTTGATTTAACTGAGCTTAAGAATAAGATCTCAATGGCCTTGGATGCAAGCATACCTTCTTCTTAAAATATAATATCAACTCTCTTCTGCAAGTATAAGGTAGATACCAAAAAACAAGAAGAGGAGGTTGGCCATCCATGCGCCTAATATAGGCGGAAGAACCCCGGATATAGCCAGCGAACGTGATAAACCGAATGTTAGCATATAAAGAAAGCTGATTCCTATGCCGATAGTAATGCTGAATGGAATGCCTCCCTTTTTCTTTCTCAACGCAAGGGGTATGCCCACCAAGGCAAGTACAGGGCATATAAAGGGAAAGGCCATCTTAATATTGAGGTCAACCTGCAATTGCGTTGAACCATAACCCTTTTCCTTTATTTTTTTCGTGTATTTTTTTAACTCCCAAAAACTCATTTCTTCAGGCGCTGTCATGGAACGTTCAAAATTCTTAGGGGTTTCAGGCAACTGAATAGTGTGACTGGTAAATCTTTCTGATTTTTTTGAGCCGTTACTTTTTATGGTCTGGATAAGCCCCTTGTTAAGATACCAGCTTCCGTCAATCCATTGAGCCCTTCTTGCATCAATCCTCTTTCTTAGGGTAAAATCCTTATTAAAGAAAAAAACGGTAAAACCCTCGGCGATATTGTTTCTGCGGTCAAACGCCCTAATCTGGTAAATTGTACCCCTACCCTTATACCATATGTGAGATAACTTGTAAGTGCCCTTAGAATCCATTTTTTCTACTTTGCTGTTCCATAAATCATTGGCCATAGAGCTGGTGACCGGCACAATAGATTCAGAGAGGAAAAATGACCCAATGCCGATAATAATAGATATACCTACAAGCAGATATGATAAATAATACATACTCATCCCTGAGCCTTTCATTGCAAGTATCTCATTATGTTTACTCAAAAGTCCTATCATTAACATTACAGAAATAAGCACTGATACAGGGATTAATTGTAAGATAACGAACGGCGCCTTGTAGAAAAAGAAAACAATAGCCAAACCCATTGGAACATTTGCCTCAAGGAAGCTATCTATTTTCCCAAAAAATTCTACCACCATATAAACTACCAGAAAAATGGTCAGAGACATAAAGAAAAAAGTTAAGAATTGCTTATATAGATACCGTGTAATTATTTTCATTATATTCTATTCTGGGCATTAACCACTTATTTATCTTTCCTTCAGGCCTAATATATTTGCTATTTTTTCTGCGCTTGCCTTTACAAAAATCTGAAAACCTTCAGCACTGAGTGATTTCCCATAGCCTGGCATTTCTTTAATGCCCTCTAAGTTTATTGAAACAGGGGTATTCTTAAATTCTTCTATTGGTTTGATACCAAATTCCGCGGGAAACCTGTTTTCAAGATACATCTGCTGAAAGGTTGAGAATTTCAGGGAATGGGCTGTAGAGACAAGTATGCCTGTTTCCTTTTCCGAAACAATTCCCTCTTCTTTTGATTTTATTAACCCTGCCATGGATTCTCCACCCTGAGTGCAGGCTATATGGCCATTTCTGTTTGCAATTACCGTTGCATCCATTATCTCCTGCTCTGTGACCTGGGTGACAAATACCTTTTTCTTGCCTGATGTCCGGTTATATTCTCTAACCAGGTCAATTACCCTTGGCATTGATACAGGATTGCCTATCATGGCTGCCTGGGCAACGCTTAGCTTTACAGTCACTGGTTTAAATAGCCGCATGGAAGGATCTTCCTCTAAATAATAGAGGTATACTGGATTGGCATTTTCTGACTGGACACCAATTATCTTTGGCAGCTCGGAAATTATATTTGCCTTTAAAAATTTTAAAAAACCACTCATTATGGCGCTTATATTGCCGGCATTTCCAATTGGCACAACAATAACCTTGTCACTAACCTTATAATCAAAATCCTGAGCAACTTCAAAGGCAAATGATTCCTGACCAAGAATCCTCCAGCTATTCTTGGAGTTTAAAAGGGCCACATTGTATTTCTCGCTTAACTCTTCAACCACCTTCATACAATCATCGAAAACACCGGGGATTTCAAATACAGTTGCACCACTCCCAATAGGTTGAGATAGTTGTTGTGAGGTTACCTTTCCCTTTGGAAGAATAACGGCTGATTTTATAAGACCTGTTAAATATGCAGAATAAAGCGCTGCTGATGCCGAGGTATCACCAGTGGAGGCACAGACAGCAAGGATATTTTTAAGACCTTTGCCCACTGCAAGGTAATTTAAAAAACTCAGGGCACTGGCCATCCCCCTGTCTTTAAAGGACAGGCTCGGGTTCAACCCTTCATTTTTAAAATAGAAGGGCATTCCCGCTTTTTGCTGCATTTTTTTATTGGCCTTAACTAATGGAGTATGGGCCTCCCCTAAATATACTATATTTTCTAAAGGGATAACCGGGGCTATAAATTCATAATACCGAAAGATGCCCTTAAGAGAACTGAGGTTAATCATTCTCCTGTAGTCAAATATTTTTTTCCATGCAGGCCCATCTATGTTTTTTATTTTTTTCGAAGGCCTTTGGTGAAGCATCAATATCCCACCACATGACGGGCATGTGTATAGAAGATTTTCAATGTCAAACTCACTGTCACATGCCAAACATCTGTAATACATGCTGCCGGATGGGGCTGGTATAATATAATCTCTGATATCTTCCGGAAATTCATTTATCTTCATTTTATTATCCACTTATCTTGAATTGTTGGCCTTAGCATTTTAGGAAATTTCCTTTTTATTCTCAAAGATTAGAAAACCCTTGGGCAATGTCACTATCAAAACATATATGCAGACTTCCTTTGCGCCTTTCTCCGTGTAACGATATTTTTGACACAGGTTTTTTACCAGGTAAGTAACCTGATCCCTGACTCGCTTATCATAAGTCTTAAAGTCCTCTTCACCATAATCTTTTATGGCCCGGCGGAAATTCTCGTTCTTCAAAAAAGGGTCAAGGATCCTCTCTTTTAGGTGATAAACATATCGTTCACGAAGGGATTGGAAAAGTTCTGTCTCATTTAAGTTGAGTCCATCTAAGATAATTTCCTGAGTCAGGGTCTTGGATGTGTACTTTTTCTGGGTGTCTTCTCGGAAGGAAAATCTCTCATCGCTGCCAACCTCCGGACCAAGCAATAGAGTTTCAATTCCCTCAAGAAACTCTTCTGTAATTTCAAGTTTTTCACCGGTAAACTCGCAGGTTTCCACCGCCCCTACCTCAAAGTTTAGGGCGAACATATAATTCTGTATATCCCTTGAAATCTTTTCCTCATTGTAATAGTAAAGAGATTCCTTAACCTCCTGTAAAACAGTGTAGTTGTACATGTGCACCAGGGCATCAAGAAATCCTTCAGGCATGGACTTGCTCAAATCTTTACGGATCTCAGTGAAATATTTTATGAGCATGCTCATATTAATCAGTTTATCTTCCTGGGCATAGCGTGAATAAAACGCATTGAATATCCTTATGGATTCACGACCTGAAAATCCATTACACCCTTCCTTATCTGCTTCGGCAAGGATCTGCCTCCTTCGCTTTGCAGTCAAGGATTCTCTGTCCTCTTCCGACACCAGGCTGGGACATATCCCACGTAAAGTTCCATCTTCAAAAGCTGGAGGTTGCTATCGCAATAGGCTTCATATTTTTTAGGATCGCCTATCCATTCAAGTAAGGCCTCTGATTTAATATCCAACCTGGAGGAAATAATCATCCTGGCAAAATTATGTAAGACCCTCGGAAGAAAATTTTCGTCGATATTCTTTCCAAAGATATTTCGGTAAATCTCTACCTCTGTTCTAATATCCATAACATATGGAATTTTTACATATTCAATACGACTCAAAAACGATTGGGTATCCTTTATTTCTTTTTCATCTTCAGGATTCATCACACCAACAAAGAGTGAGTTTACGCTTTCCTCGATATCTTCTACCTTATGCACACCCTCACTGATAATATTATGGAGTTCTATCAACCGCCCTGCATTATGAGATTTAATATCCATCAGGGCATATATACCGTTGCAGCAATTCCCGATCACCTTTAAAACTCTTTAAAACAGCGAGGTTTGGATTTTGTCTTTCGTAAACATTTCATTAAATTTAGTCCAAAACCAGCAACTTT
>JAYEMW010000352.1:0-2115 GCA_034718555.1 Thermodesulfobacteriota bacterium | reverse complement strand
GTTAATATTTTATAATGGGGTTTAAAAAAAATGGGAAAAAAAATAAGAGTTATTTTAGCGAAACCGGGATTAGATGGACACGATAGGGGAGCGAAAGTTTTGGCGAATGCTTTTCGTGATGCCGGAATGGAAGTGATTTATTTGGGATTGCGACAGACAGCGGAAATGATTGTAAATGCGTCAATTCAAGAAGATGCAGATGTGATTGCTATCTCAATATTATCAGGTGCACATATGACGATTTTTCCTAAAATTCTAAAGATGATGAAAGAGAATGAAATTGAAGATGTCTTATTGATTGGTGGAGGAGTTATTCCAAGTGAAGATATTGGTGAGTTGAAGAGGTTGGGAGTTGTGGAAATATTTGGACCGGGGACTTCCACAAAGTTAATAAATCAATTTATAAAAGATTGGGTTGAGAAAAATCCAAGAGATTAATGGAAAAAAAAGATATAAATAAAACGATAACTTCCTGGCCACTCGAGGACAGACCTCGTGAAAAATTGGAGAAATTCGGTGCCGATAAAATGACCGATGCTGACCTTATTGCAATTCTTATTCGAACGGGAACTAAAGAAAAAACAGCGGTTGATTTGGGGAGACAAATAATTTCTGAAGTTGGCGGAATTGCGAAACTCGGTAGAATGACAATTCCTGCATTACAGAAAATTAAAGGAATTGGTTTAGCAAAAGCCGTGACAATAACTTCTGCATTTCAGTTGGGATTAAGATTTTCTAAACAAGATATTAATTTAAATTTACCAAAGATTTCCGCTCCGTCAGATGTCGCAAAAATTTATGGAGCAGAACTTTCTCTATTGAATAATGAGATTTTTAAAGTATTACTGTTGAAAGGGAATAATCGCATTTTCAAAGATGTTATTGTAAGTACTGGAAATATAAATAATTCTACAGTCCATCCGAGAGAAATTTTTAAGATTGCAATTGACAATTTGGCTGTTGGAATTATTCTGATGCACAACCATCCGAGTGGAAATAAAAAACCAAGCAAGCAGGATATTGGTGTGACAAAAAGAATAGTTGAGGCAGGAAAAATAATCGGAATTCCTGTTTTGGATCATCTGATTATTGCAGGTAATGATTATTTTAGTTTTGCAGATGAGGGATTGATTGAAATGTAGCCACGAAAATACACGAAAAAGACACGAAATAAATAATAGTTAATCCTAAATTAGAATTTGCATGATTATTATTTTAAAGTATTTTGTGAGAATTTCGTGAACTTTTGTGGCAAAAAATAAAGGAGTGTTATGGTTGAAGTAGGAAAAGATGATAACAAAGAGATGATAGAGTCAGATGCTTTCATGCCCCTTTCTGAAGCAAAAGAGTTTGATGACTCTATTGAACTTGGAGACCAACTCAAAGAGGAGTTTATCCTTGAAGAGCATGGCCGTACTGCTTCAGCCAACCTCTTTAGAGAGCTTGAGTACCATATACAAAGACGTATAGAGCAGGACCTCTTTGAAAAGTATAGAGAAAAAGTAGGTACGGTCATGCTAGGTACGGTAAACCGTATAGATGCTGATGATAATACCCATGTTGAGATCGGTGAGCTTAAAGGGATCATGACACTTAGAAACCGTATCAAGGGTGAAAAGTTTAAACGTGGTGATAGCATTAGGGCTTTACTCAGATATGTGAGCGTTGACCCTCAATATGGACTTTTTCTTGAGCTTACCAGAACATCACCTAAATTTTTGGAAGCACTTATGGCAAGTGAAGTCCCTGAGATCGATGATGGTGTTGTAGAGATCACCGGTGCAGCAAGGATCCCCGGGGAGAGAGCAAAAATCGCCCTTAAAACAGAGCAGATGAATGTAGACCCTATCGGTGCTGCTGTAGGTGTAAAAGGGGTACGTATCAATGCAGTAAGTGAAGAACTTAACGGTGAGAACATTGACTGTATCGAGTTTTCTCCTATCCCGGAAGTTTTCATCACACGTGCTTTAAGTCCTGCTATTACACAGAGTATCAAAGTAGAAGCAGATGAGAAAAAAGCGATCATCAACATTACGGGTGATCAAAAAGCAAAAGCGATCGGTAGATCCGGAATTAACATCCGTTTGGCTTCTATGCTTACAGGGTACACCATAG
>JAYEMW010000351.1:0-2120 GCA_034718555.1 Thermodesulfobacteriota bacterium | reverse complement strand
TGAGTGTTTCAAAGGCATCATCAATCTTGTTTTTTTGAAAAAGCTTATCTGCTTTCTCTATGGCGTTCAGGGCAAGAACTTTTTCCCCAAGCTCACTCTTAATATCTATTCCACTCCATTTGTCGGAAAAGCGTTTTTTGCTGCTTAAGTTAACTTTATTGCTATGCATGTAAACAAACGCATCCCCAGCAATGAGATTTGTGTAGCCATCTAAGGCATACCTAAGGCAAAAATCATCAATCATAAAATCCTGAGAATTCAAGTTTTCATCAAACAAACCAATTTTATCAATTAGACTGCGCCTGAAAAGCATACAAAATCCATTTATTCTCCTTGAAGCTATGCGGCGATACCGATTGATTTTTCTAAAAGATCCGGCATAATCATCAAGACTATCTACAGACAGATGATCAGTATCAGGGACCTTTTGTATTCCATTTACATTATTGCCCATAGGCCCTACAATGCCTATATCCGGGGCCCGATTAACATGCTCAAGCATCCCTGACAGCCAGTTTTCTGTAACAATCGTATCGCTGCTCAAGAGAACAATATATTCACCAAAAGACTCTTTAATCGCCCTATTAAAATCCCTTGGTGAAATTTCTCCCCCATCCCCTTCAATTAAATGGTAATCCTTGTTTTCATCAGTTAGCTTTTTTATCCATTTATAAGGGCTATCCATAGAGGATCTAACAATAAATATAATCTCGTAGCTCTCCGGCGTATTCTCCTTTATGCTCTTCAAGCAGCCTTCAAGGTGGCTGGTTTCCTCTAAGCCTATTATGATAGAAATAGTTTTTTTCATGATATTTTTTGGTATACATCCTTATTCTTGCAAGATTAAAGAAATTGACATCACGCTTTAAGTGTTAGGCAATTAACTATTGAGTTTTGTGCAAAAAGCACAAGAAATTTTCTACAATGCCCGGAAAGCCTGTAATAGAGCGGGGTTCCAAAGGATGAATGACGATTCAATTTTTTACTCCTGCAAAGGCCCTGAGCTTCATAAAAATATCTTTTCATTATTTTTCTTTGCGCCTTTGCGCGAGATATTTTCTGTTCCTGCTTATCAGGTTTAGTAGGTCACTATATCCCTTTGTTGACTATTTGCGTTAATTCTCTTCTTATCTTTTCCACCACTGTGCCCCAGTCACCAGGTTCAGGTTGGCGAAAAAGGCGCATTGTCGGATACCATGGAGTATCCTCTCTCTTCAGCATCCAACGCCAGTCCGGCGCAAATGGAAGCAAAAGCCATGTGGGATGTGCAAGGGCACCTGAGAGATGCCCGACAGATGTATCTACAGATATAATCAAGTCCATAAGGGTAATGGCGGCAGCCGTATCCCTGGCATCTTTAAGTTCAGGGGATAAATCTGTTATCTCGGTATTTAACCCAAACAGATTCAATTCTTTTGATTTTTCTCCCATTTGCAGGCTAAAGAACTTAATGCCTCTTATATGTAGAAGGGGAATTAAAGTTTCTACACTGAAGGAGCGTCTTTTGTCATTACCATTTTTTGGACTGCCTGCCCAGACAAGGCCGACTTTAAAGTCGAGAGGATTGTTAAAAATGCTCTTCCATTTATTTATAGAGTTAGTATCGGCTAATAAATAGGGCGTTATGTTAGGTATAGTGTCAAGAGTTGTTTTCAATATATGCGGTAGGCTCAAGAGCGTTGCATGATAGTCATAAAATGGTGTATTAGTGTCGTACGAGATTACCTGATCAACACACTCAATATTAGACAAGACTCCTGTCAGGTTTGGTTGTACAGCTAAAATCACCTTGCAGCCCAAGGCTTTTACGAGGGGCAAGTAACGAACAAATTGAATGGTATCACCCATTCCCTGCTCTGCGTACAAAAGGATTGTCTTTGATTTTAGAGACTGACCTTCCCAGGGAGTTCCGGAAAATCTTGGTTTAAGATTGTTTGCTTCCCACCGCGACTCATAGAGTTCAAAACCTTCTCTGAGCTCTCCTTTTAGCAGCAATATTATCCCTAAATTTTGTTTTCCTTGTGCATAATCTGGAATAATCTTGAGCAGTCTCCTATAGCATGCCTCTGCTTCATCTAATTTTCCACCTTCTTCCAGGATACCTCCTAAATTATACAAAG
>JAYEMW010000350.1:0-2128 GCA_034718555.1 Thermodesulfobacteriota bacterium | reverse complement strand
CCGGAGCGTCTGGGCACCTTGGCACCGCGATTTGCCATCAATTGGCCGGAGCCAGTGCGCATGTGCTTATTAATGGCCGTTCGGCGGAAAAGCTTCAGGTTTTGGCAGAATCCATCAAAAATGTTGGTGGCAGAGCAACACCGCTTGTTGGTGATGTGGCGAACGAAGCTGATCAACAGAACATCGTTGAGCAAATCTTACGAACATTCGGCAGGCTGGATGGCTTGGTTAACAATGCCTATGCTGGGGCGGTGGGCACTATTGAAAGCGCCACTTCAGATCAAATGCGCAAAAGTTTGGAAATGAACCTTATCGCGCCATTCAGCCTCATCCAAAGGCTTTTACCGTTGCTGAAGAAATCTGAAGCGCCAAGCATCGTCAATGTGGCTTCCATGTATGGAATGGTCAGCCCGGATGGGCGCATTTACGGCGATAGCGGACACAATAATCCGCCATTTTACGGCGCGGGCAAAGCGGGGTTGATCCAACTCACTCGCTATTTGGCGTGCCACTTGGCGACTCAAAACATTCATGTCAACGCAATCAGCCCTGGGCCTTTTCCGCCGCAAAGCATCAAAGTTAACGACCCAGAATTTCACGCCAAACTCGCGGCAAAGGTACCGATGGAAAGAATTGGTTTAGCTGATGAAGTAGGCGGAGCAGTTCAGTTTTTACTTTCTGATGCTGCGTCATATGTCACTGGCGTGAATATTCCAATTGATGGAGGATGGACCGCAGGAAGCAATTGATGTGCATTGCAGATAATCTTTATGACGATTGAGCAGAAAAAGGCCTAACAATCGCATGCACGCGGACAGCAAAAAGCGCCGCTCGTTCCTCGCTCTGCTTTTTGCTGCCGGTGATGCGAAGCGTTATGCCTTAAAGGAAAAAAGTATGAAAGCGCAAAAAACATCAGCATTATATGATAAAAAACAGGCTGTAGAATTTTATGAAGACAGGTATGAACAAGGGTACATGGATGAATGGCCTATTGAAAAAAAAAGAAAAATATTTGAAGTCATTCAAGATATCCGACTTCCAGCCAAAGGCGAAGCATTAGATTTTGGATGTGGCAACGGAGTTCTTACAGAAATTATTCGGCAAGCACTTCCTTCTTGGAAAATATACGGTACTGATATAAGCAAAAAAGCTGTTTCAAATGCAAGTCTACGCTATCCAAAATGTACATTTTTTGAAGCAAATAGCCCAGATTTTACACAAAAGAAGTTTGACTTTGTTTTTACAAACCACGTTTTTGAACATGTATTCAATTTAACTGAAGTGTTTAATCAGATGAATGAATATCTAAAACAAGAATCTTCTATGCTTCACTTTTTGCCTTGTGGAAATGAAGGAAGCTACGAATATAATATTTGCCAATTACGAAAAGATGGGACTAATACTGAACTTGAAAACAGATTCTTTTTTGAAGACGAAGGGCATGTTCGAAGATTAACTACAGATGAATTCTGTAAACTATGCCAAACTAAAGATTTTAAATTACAAAAAGAATTCTATTCTAACCAATACTATGGTGCAATTGGTTGGATTACAAATTCTAACCCTAAGTTTGTACTGATGTTTTCAGATACTTCTCAAGCTATCAATAAAAAAGCAAAACAAAATTTAAAGAAAGTCAGGATGTACTTGATTTTTATAACTGTGCTTCGTCTGCCTGCACAGATTGTAACAAAGCTATTGAGAAAAAAGAACAAACAACTTAAGCACTGTATATTATTGCTGATGGGATTACCTCTTTTTGTGTTTTCAAGCCCAATTGATAAGTACTGGAAAAGAAAAGCCAGAGAAGAATGGGATACAAAGAAGTTTGAACGTAATGGTAGTGAAATGTGTTTGTATTTCAAGAGAAGTTGAACAAAAGGCTAACAAACACCATGCACTCAGACGGGCAGGGTCGCGGCGTTTTCGGCTTTTATCAAGTTTAGTGTCTAATTGCATTTTTACAAAAGCCCGTTTATCCTGCCCGCTGGTGATGGTGGGCGTTGGAAAGCCTCATGATCAGACTGAGGTGTACTGGTTAGCTTCTCTACGTTATTGAACATTTTATTTTGGAAGTTTTTCAAAACATCCTTGATCATGGTGGCATAAAATGCTACCATATATTATA
>JAYEMW010000349.1:0-2142 GCA_034718555.1 Thermodesulfobacteriota bacterium | reverse complement strand
AAGAAAACAAATACAACTCTGCGCCCTCTGCGGTGAGTAACTCTGCGGTGAGTAACTTTAGAAAATAAATATAACTCAGCGATCTCAGCGTACTCTGCGCCTGCCCGCCAATCTTTGTGGCGGGGTAAAAAAATAAAACAATATAGGCAGTTAAAAATGAATCGATTATTTCCAACAGGAGTTCCGGTTCTGGGTAAAGATCTTGCGGGTCGCGACAAAGAAAGAAAAAGGATTAAGCAATTACTCAAGTCAGGACAGAGCGTCGTTTTATATGGGCCAAGAAGGATTGGGAAAACTTCTATTGCTCTTACAGTGTTAGATGAACTAAGATTAGAAGGACACTTTACAGGTCATGCCGATATATTTGAATCTGCAACTCTACCTATCTTATCACAACGAATCGTTGAAACCACATTGGCCAATAAAAAATTGGCCCAAACTATTCAGTCTTTAAAAAGCGGATTGTCTACAGCAATCTCAAAAATTGAGATTAAACAGATTGTTAATGAATTCGAGTGGATATTGAAGTTTGCGGAGCCTAATGTCTCAACTGATGAACTCCTTTCTAATGCGCTGGACTTCCCTGAACGATTTTCTAAAAAATATAGTTCAAATATGATCATGTTTATTGATGAAATTGGAGATATCGATAAGTTCAACGGTGGCGATTTCATCAAATTAATGAGGAGTAAGCTACAATTACATAAAAATGTGACCTACCTGTTTGCAGGCAGTCATGAAAGCGTGATAGAAAACATCTTTATAAAAAGATCAGGGCCGTTTTATCGTTTCGCACAGCTTTCTGCAATTGATACTATAGAAAAAGAATCATTCAAATCATTCATAAAGCAAAAATTCAACAAAACAGGCCTAATCGTTGAAGAACCTATCTTGTATGATCTATTAGAGATTACCAGTGGACACCCTTACTACACACAGCTTCTGTGCCGGGAACTGTATTTTTATGCTTTAAGCCAGGAAAAAGCAATAGATAAAGGGGCAGTGCAGTATGCATTAGAAGAAGCTATTCGTTTAGAAGACTTATATTTCAGTAAACTATGGGATGAACTCAGTAAAAATTCTTCACAGGTCAGCATCCTGCAGGCTCTGGTTAATAATAAATCAAGTTTATATCATAAGGATATAAAAACAAAGGTCAATGTAACGCGTACGTTACATCAGCTTATGAAACGGGGTATTTTAAAAAAGAGCGAAAAAGGACTATATGAGTTCACTGACCCATTGTTTAGGAAATTTATAGAAAGAAAGTTTTCGTAAAAGGGTACACCTCTCTGTAGGCTACATGTATATGTACCCTTTAAAGCTTAATGGGGTCAGGGGCCGTTATCTGTTGATGGTTATTGGATATAGATTATTCGTAAAACCATATGGGAAAATGTAGCTTCCATTTAACATGGGAAATTCAAAATAATTTGTAACATAAGAATTTATTCTATTATTTAAGGTATTTATGATTCCATAATCAGTTTTCAGGCATTACAACAGGAGGAAAAAAGTCGTGGCACAAACTGTACTCGAAATAGAATTACCGGATTCCACATTCCGGTCGCTTAAAATACCGAGAGATCAATGGCCGGAGTTCTTACGCCGCACCGTGGCAGTTGCGCTTTATAGAGAAGGCAAGATCTCCTTGGGCAAAGCAAAAGAACTCGCCGGACTCGATAATAAATGGGAGATGATCCAACTTCTGAACGAAAGAGGTGTGAATCTTAATTATACCGCTCAAGATGTCAGGGAAGATCTGGAAACTTTGAACAGGAAACGGGTAAACACGGGCTTCGTACGCAGATAAAAACCCAGCGACCTCTGCGCACTTGCGGTAACATAATACCTGTATCTGTGTTCATCAGCGTATATCTGCGGCAAAAGATCTTTTAAAAATATAATAAAATTTATTGATCTCCGCGACCTCAGCATCCTCTGTTTACCCCGTTAAATTCTTTGAAAAAGACAGCGCAGCGTATTTAACAGGGGCGGTGAAAAATCTTTATACTCTCTGCGCTTGCCCGCCAATCCTTGTGGCGGGGTGAAAAATCTCGATAAAATAATAAAATGCATTGAACTCCGCGCCCTCAGCGTCCTCTGTTTACCCCGTTAAATTCTTTGAAAAAGACAGCGCAG
>JAYEMW010000348.1:6555-10997 GCA_034718555.1 Thermodesulfobacteriota bacterium | reverse complement strand
TTGTGGCGGGGTAAAATAATATTTGTATCTGCGTTGATCAGCGTGTGTCGGAGCCTGCCCGCCAATCTTTATGGCGGGGCTGCCCGCCAATCTTTATGGCGGGGCTAAAAATTATATTTATCTGTGGCTGTCCGTGTGTGTCTGCGCATGTCTGCGGCAAAATAATAATATGTATTCTCTGTTCCTGTCTGTCTGTCTGTCTGTCTGTCTGTCTGTCTGTGTCTGTCTGTGTCTGTCTGTGTCTGCGTGTGTCTGCGTGTGTCTGCGGTAAAAATATTTTTGTCTGTGTCTGTCTGCGTGTGTCTGCGGCTAATTTATTTTCTGCGGCCTCTGCGGTAAAACAAGACTCTCCACACACCCTAAACGAAATGTAAATCAATTATCACAAGCTGGAGAGACTCTGTCCCTCGCCATTTATTGATTTCTACATGAAAAAGTACATCCACTGATTTTCCCTCTATAGGATGGTTATCCGCCATGCCAAATGCGATGCAATCAAAGATGATTCCCTTTGCCTTAAGCCTTAGCTTTAGGTGGTTTTTGCCAACCACCCTGGAAAACAAAACATTAAAAGGCCCGGCCCAAAATACAGGCTGGGGGTTATTCTGGCCAAAGGGCAACAACATTTCAATCTCTTTTACCGTCTGAGGATTAATAGATTCTGGAGAAATCCTTGCATCTGCATCTATTTTTGGGACCATGTCATCTGCATCTATTTCGGACCTGGCAATTCCCTCGAATCTCTCACAGAACTCTCTTATGTCCTTGTATTTTAGGCTGACACCTGCGGCATGACTATGCCCACCGAATTGTTCCAGTATATCGCTAAGCTGAAAAAGGGCTCCATATAGATCAAAACCATCTATACTCCTTCCGGAACCCTTCAAAAATTTCCCCTCAGCTGAAAGAATAAATGCAGGACGATTATACTCTTCCGTAATCCTGGAGGCCACGATCCCAACCACACCCCTGTGCCACCTTGAGTCATAGAGAACTATTGCCCTGCGTTGCTCTAAATCGTCCATCTTTTTTAGCCTGTCCCTGCTCTCTGATACAATTTTATTTTGTATCCCCTGACGTTGCTTATTTAGATAGTCCATTCGGTCTGCAATCAAAGATGCCTTTGCCTCATCGCCTGTTAAAAATAAATGGACAGCGCTTGATGCTGACCCTAATCTTCCGGCAGCGTTTATTCTTGGCGCCATCTTAAATGCTATATCATGAGCAGTTATCTCCTTATCTTCCTTTATTCCCGCTACCTTTAACAATGCCCTTATCCCAGGACGTAGGCTTTCTCTCAAAACAGCAAGCCCTTTCTTTACAAAAATTCTGTTTTCCTCAAGTAAGGGCACTACATCGGCAACTGTGCCAATAGCCACAAGATCAAGATATGACTTTAAATCAGGTTCATGTGTTCCCTTAAAAAAACCAGTATCCCTTAAACTCGATCTTATGGCTATTGCAAGATAAAAAGATAATCCTACTCCTGCAAGTTCTCTGAAAGGGAAAGAAGAATCTGACCTTGATGGGTCAACGGCAGGGCAAATTGCCTTAAAATTAGATGGAACCTTGTGATGATCCGTTACAACAACCTCCATCCCTAATTTCTTGGCCAGGGCAATCTCTTTCAAGGAACTGATTCCACAGTCAACGGTGATTAAAAGACCTGTGCCTGTATTTGCAATCTTTTCAATTGCCTCATTATTTAGGCTGTAACCTTCTTTAAGCCTGTCAGGTATATAAAATGAGGCAGGCACGCCTAATTTTAAAAAAAAATCAACCAATAGGGAAGTGGCGGTTATACCGTCTACATCATAATCGCCGTAAACGGTTATTTTTTTTCTTTTTGTAATGAAAGCAGTTATCATCTCAACTGCCCTATCCATATCGCTTAGCAGAAATGGATCTCTTAAATCTCCGAGCCTTGGGGAAAGAAAAGATTTGGCAGAATCTAAGGTAGTTACATTTCTATTCAAGAGAAGAGAGGCAGTGAGCTTAGATATATCCAAGTTTTTTGCCAGCCAAGTGGCATTAGGCGGGTCGTCCTTTATCCTCCAGATTTTATCCTTATTATTGTATGCGTTCACAGGTTCAGAGTTCACCGTTCAGGGTTACCATTATTTCGTTGACCTTGCTCGTAGGCCACCAAGTACTTGATGAAACCTCGAATAGAAGCTCGGGTTCGTCCAGCATGGTTATACACATCCTGAAACTCAGTATTCGATATGTATTGCTGGTCCAATGCCACATAAAGCTCACTCTGCACTTCGGTGCAAGAGCGCTTTGCATACCGAAGAAAGCGAATAAACTCCGGGTTTGTCTCTGAATCAAACCCTTCCGCTATATTGTGCATGGATGAACCTGCTGCATCCTGAATTTGTTTCTTCAAACCAAAGTCACGAGTAAACTTTGTTTTCTTTGTCAATGCATAGACCTTACGAGTTAGCTCTCGGGCCAGCAGCCATGAATCAATATCCTCAAATCGTTCTATCTTCATACATTTTCCAATTAAAGCGCACAAATGGACGGCTCAGATCTACCCGACGGATGGCAGTCGGGTTTAACATAAACCTTGAACCTCTGAACCCTGAACCCTGAACGGTTACTTATTATTTAACACCAGCTATGGCCTGCGCAATATTATAGCAAAAACTACCCATTTTTTCGAAGGCATTAAGGATATCTATAAATATCATTCCCCTGTCTACCTCGCAAACCCCATCGAACAGCCTCGCATGATGGCTTGACCTCATATCATCGGCCATCCTGTTAATATTATTTACCAATTCAACTGCCTCTATCATTATTTCTCTGTCAGCGTTCTCTACACCCTTGATAATGAGGGTTAAAAACTTTCCAGTCTCCGAGGATATAACCTCATAATCCTCCATAGCCTGAGAGGAAAAGCTTAGCCTATCATCAAACATATGCTCAATAGCATTGGCAATAGCCTCCAGCTCATCACCAATCCTCTCAATATTAGTGGTCATCCTCATAAGGGAGGTTATCTCCCTGGATTCCTCAATAATTATATTCTGCTGCATAACCTTTACAAGATAGTCAATGATCTCCTTTTGAAGATTATCCAGGACATCTTCTCTGTCTTTCCATTTAGCCGCTATTTTTATGTTTCTCGGTTTAAGGGATCCAATTACCTCATGGAACATGGTTTCAGCCTCTACCCCCATTCTTATAATCTCCTGCCTTGCCTGCACAAGGGCTACTTCTGGAGAATCAAGGTAACGGCTGTCAAGATATTTTATATGATAGATATCATCAAGTTTTTCTCTTTTTCCTTGAGGGGTCAACCAGACCGCTGCCTTAACCAGGTAAGGAAGGACAAGGAGAAAAATAACCGCATTAATCAAGTTAAAAAAGGTGTGGGCATTTGCAATATGCCTGGAAATAAAAGGTTTCTCATCACCAATATACAGATCAGGGGCACCAATGGAAAAAAGACTGCTTGTAATATAAACAATAAGATTCACAAAATATGGGAATATGCAAATAATAAGAAAAACACCAATGACATTAAATAGGGTATGTGCCCTTGCCGTCTGATGAGCATGGACATTAGAGCCGATACTGGCCAATTCAGCCGTAATGGTGGTACCGATATTATCACCTAAGATCAAGGCTACACTCCCCTCAAAGTTAATTAACCCCTGGCTTGCCAGGGCCATTGTAATGCCAACTGTAGCGCTTGAACTCTGGACGGCCATTGTAAGGGCAGCGCCGACAAGCACACAGAGAAGTATCTCATTTAAGTTCTGGGCCTGAAATCTTGTTAAAAAATCAATAAAGGCAGGCTCATGTCTTAGGGGCGCAAGGCCGGCCTTCATGGTTGCCAATCCGTAAAAAAGCATACCAAAGCCCAGCAACACCTCGCCGGATTGCTGCCATTTTTTTGATTTAAAAAAGAATTTTAACAATACCCCTGCAGCAATTGCAGGCAGGGCATATTTGGTTATGTTAAATGCAATAATCTGCGCAGTTACAGTTGTTCCTATGTTAGCCCCAAGCACGACCCCAATGGCCTGGGTAAGAGTCAACAATCCTGCATCAACAAAACCAACCAGCATAACAGTAGTGGCGCTTGAGCTTTGAATTATACTGGTGACTAACGTGCCTGTAATACATGCTATCACCCTGTTCGAGGATACAGCGCTTAAAATTACGCGCAATTTCTTGCCTGCTGCCTTTTTGAGCCCATCGGACATTATCCTCATTCCGAATATAAACAGGCCCAGTCCTCCAAGGACTTGGAAAATTATTGTTTGCATAGTTGTTTTAAGATCCAGTTCATCCTGTTAATCCTGTCAAAAATAGACGGCTTAAATGGCAGTTCCAATATGTTGCGAATTTTGTAACCGTTCACGGTTCAAAGGTTCAGGGTTCAAAGGTTGAAGTCTCATCACCATACGCTATTTTGTAAACGTTTT
>JAYEMW010000348.1:0-6455 GCA_034718555.1 Thermodesulfobacteriota bacterium | reverse complement strand
CCTGTCAAAAATAGACGGCTTAAATGGCAGTTCCAATATGTTGCGAATTTTGTAACCGTTCACGGTTCAAAGGTTCAGGGTTCAAAGGTTGAAGTCTCATCACCATACGCTATTTTGTAAACGTTTTATACGGGAAAACCGCTCGCTTCTACTTTCCCACAAATCCAGAACATGGTTACTTGGCGATGATGTGGCAAACTCCGTATTCTTTACGAGCATTTCGGAGGTCCAAATTGAGTCTTTTCCCTAACCCTGAACCCTGAACGTTGAACCGTGAACGGTTACTGGATTTTATAGTAACTGATATTGTACAGTCAAGATAAATAAGGAAGAGACTTATTATTAATTGACAAGCAACTCTGTTTTAGTTATTTTGTAGCTATAAAGTAGCCATATAAAAACTACTAAAATAATGATAAACTTTAGAGGAGAGCTATCCAATGAATGACCAGAATAGCAATATTTTATCCAGGATAGAAGACTATTACCAAAACTACGGGGCAAGGGCTCGAGAACTAAAAAATGAAGGCACAAAAATAATAGCCTATCTCTGCTCCCTTGTCCCAGTAGAGATAATTTCCGCTGCCGGATTTGTGCCCTTCAGAATAAGGGGAGATGTAAACGAACCAATAACCAAGGCTGATACACAACTCGAGACTATAGCATGCCCCTTTATGAGAAGCTGCTATGATGTTTCATTAAAGGGACGATATGATTTTTTAGACGGACTTGTCCTTCCGCATGCATGCGATAGCATTGCAAGAACTTATAGCGTATGGAAATACACGTTAGGGCTTGATTACTCCCATTTTGTAAACCTCCCTCATACCTCTCGGGGTCCATCCATGGATTTCTTCCGGGCGGAATTGGATACCTTTAAAAAAAGTATTGAAAGGTTTGCAAAAATACAAATTTCAGATGATGACCTTGTTAAAACCATACACCTATACAATGAAAACAGGGCTAAGGCAAAGGCGCTTTATGAATTCAGGAAGTCTGATCCGCCTCTTGTCTCAGGCACGGAAATATTAAAAATACTAACTGCCGGAATGAGCCTCCCCATAGAAGAATCAAATAATTTTTTTAATGATGTTTTAGAGGAATTCGAGAAAATAAAAGGAGGCCCGATAGAAAAAGCACCTCGCATAATGGTTGTAGGCGCCACAGTGGATAATATGGATTTCATAAAACTCATTGAAGATAGCGGCGCCAACGTAGTTGTTGACAGTCTCTGCATAGGCACCAGGGATTACTGGCCCATGACGGAAACCGACATCGACCCCATGGATGCCCTTGCCCATAGGTATCTCGATAAGATAAATTGCCCAAGGACCTACAGGGAAAAAGTGGGAGAAAAATATGAAGAAGACCTAAAGGCACGGTTCGGTGATATAGGCGCATTAAGCAAAGACTTTGGCGTTGACGGGGTAATACTTTATATCTATAAATATTGCGACCCTTTTGGGTTTGAGGTACCGGCACGAAAGGCATATCTTGATTCCCTGAATTTGCCTGTTCTCTATCTGGAAGACGAGTATTCATCCGGCTCAATTGGCCGCCTCCGCACAAGGATACAGGCATTTCTCGAGATGATTGAGGAGTAAAAATCATGATCCCAAGGAACAGACTTTTAATGCAGGAATAAAATCGCAGCATCATGTGAGGATTTTAAAAATCCATTTTATCAAGGAGGTGTTAGCAAATGGCTGAAGAACGAAAAAAGGGAAGAAGGCATGCAACCGAGGCTGCAGGAAAAATTGGCCCAATGGTGAAGGCCTCGATAGGAGGAACTGTAAAAGCAAGAGAAGAAGGGAAGTCAACCGCCTATGCATTTATTGTATGCAGTTACGATGAAATTATTAGGGCAATGGATATAGTGCCTGTATGGACAGAAAATTATGCCGGTATATGCGGCGCAAAAAGGGATGCTGAAAGATTTCTTGAAAGGGCTGAATCACTGAATTTTTCCCGTTCTCTCTGTACATATGCGCTGTGTGGGCTGGGTTTTGACCAGTGGCGGGAAGAATTAGGAGAGATGCCTCCGAACTCTCCCTGGGGAGGGCAGGCAAAACCGGACTTTATGTTGTCAAGCGGTCAGATCCTTTGTGATCCAAGAAATAAATGGTATCAGGCAGTTCAGCAGTACATACCGGATGTGCCGATTTATAACGTTGGGTTGCCCTGGCCCCTCTATGAGGACGACATTAATGTCGCCGAAGTGGAGGGTTATTATATAAAATACATTGTAGAGGAATTACGGGGGCTCGTGAAATTCCTGGAAAAACAAACCGGCCGTAAAATGGATTGGGACAGGCTAAGTGAATTAGTAGACTTAGGTGAAAGGACGTGGAATCTAATCTGGGAAACCTATGAGCTAAGAAGGGCGGTGCCGACACCAATGGGGACTGGAGATGCCATGAATACCATGGTCCCTATGGTATTCATGCTTGGAACTCAGGAAGGATACGACTTCTTTTTAGATTTAAATAAAGAACTTAAGGAAAAAATCGCCCGAAAAGAGGGGGTAGTTAAGGATGAAAAGTACAGACTTCTCTGGGGCGGGGGACTGCCATCATGGTTTGCATTGACTGACTTCAACTACTTTAACAGCAAAGGGGCGGTGTTCCCTGTTGAAACAACCTACCGAATGATTGAACCTATTTACCGGCTGAATATTCCCGACACAAATGACCCTCTTGAACGGCTGGCCTACAGGTGGATCAGGTATTGGACATACTGGTACGATAAGGCCAAAAAGAGACCGGGCTCAGAGCCGGACGTAGAGCGTTTAATACAGTATATTGAGGATTATAAGATAGATGGCATTGTCATGCATGAGGCATTTTCATGCAGAACATTTCATCTTGGCCTTATCTGGCAGCTAAATCAACTGCGAAAGATCTATAAACCCATTCCTGTATTGGTGTTAGGAAAAGATGGGGACAAAACTAAGCGAAAAAGAGAGCTGCCCTCCTTAATTTTAGAGAGCGATATTATTGACATGAGCTCTTACTCCGAGGTTGATACCAGAAACAGAATAGATGCCTTTATTGAAACCCTGGAACAATCAAAGAAAAACAAGGCATAGCTGTAACCGTTCACAGTTCAGTATTTTAAGAAAATGACAAAATATTTTGCAGGCATAGATATTGGTTCTACTATGACCAAGGTGGTCATCATGGACAATAAAATTATCTCCACTGTTATTGGACCTACAGGCCCGGAACAGAGAAGGCTGGCCAATAAGGTAATGGAAAAGGCCTTAAATAATATTAAACTCCCTTTCGAGGATATAACTTATGTAGTCTCCACTGGTTATGGAAGAATCAATGTTCCTTTTGCAGATAAACAAGTTACGGAGATAAGCTGTCACGCTAAAGGTGCGGTATATTTTTTCCCTGATGCCAGGACAATAATTGACATAGGCGGTCAGGACAGCAAGGGAATAAAAATCGACCATAACGGCAGGCCTGTTGATTTTATTATGAACGACAAATGCGCTGCCGGAAGCGGTAGATTTTTAGAGGTTATAGCTAATGCCCTTGGAATAACTATAGAGGAGATGGGGAAAACAGGCTTAGAGGGCAAACACCCCTCCCAAATAAGCAATATCTGTACTGTTTTTGCGGAACAGGAAGTAGTGTCAAGACTAACAGAGGGAGTTCCAGTGAATGACCTGGTTGCCGGCGTACTTGAATCCCTGGCAAGCAGGGTAACACGGATGGTAAAAAGGATCCATCTGGAAAAGGAGGTTGTTATTACAGGAGGCGGGGCAAAAAATATCGGTCTGGTCAAAGCCCTTTCCGATAAACTGGGTTACGCAGTATTAGTTCCCCCTGAGCCTCTCCTGACCGGAGCTGTTGGCGCAGCCCTTCTTGGAAAACACGCCGTCAATAAGGCTCTAAAAAAAGGTGTCTCATTAGATACAAAAGACCGCTCCCTAAAAAAGGTAGATCTTTTTTGATAATATGTTATGGACTTGAATTACACCTTTCCCTTTTGGACAAGCCTGGAAAAAAATTCAAATGATCTGTCAAATGTTGCCTCTGCATCATCAGGAAAACAGCATGCCGGCAACTCTCTTAATCGCAAATGATATGATATACACTCACAGCATATACCCTTTCTTGAACAAGGTTCGTAAGTGCAATTGCATTTTACAAGATTATCTTCTTTTCTGCACTCCATTGAAATATCTCCGGTTTTTAGGTGAATTTAAAATGTAAAATTGACAATCTAGTAAAAAGTACTAAATTACCGTTTTCCGTCATTCCGGCCTGTCTGCGTGCGACGCACAGGCAGGCGAAAGCCGGAATCCAGCATTTTCAAGCAGTTGCAGTCCATCTGGGCTCCTCCCGGACTCGATCCGGGATCTACCGGAGTGACGACTTTTTACGAGTCCATTAAAATTGATAAAACCAAGGTATTAAAAATTGTGAAAACTTTATCCTGCGCAGCAATATTCATATTCCTGGTTACGATTCAACCAATCTCTATAGATATTGTAAATGCAAAAGACCTTCATCCAGGTTTCAAAAAACTGGCCCAGCGTTTGGAGGCTGACGGCATAGATAAACAATATATCCAAAAGGTTTTCGCCCGGAAAGAGCTATCTCTTATGCCCGAAACAGTCGCATTTAGCCTTACTATAAAGGAGGCCAGGCTTAATTATTCAAGGTTTCTGAAAAAAAACTCGGTAGACAGGGCTGCGCTCTATCTTAATAAGCATCTCAAAATACTTAATAAAATAGAAAACCTGTTCGGTGTTTCCGCCCCGGTAATAGTGGCAATTCTTAATGTAGAAACAGCCTGCGGTAAATATACAGGTTCAATTAATACATTTAACATTCTGGCAACCCAAGCCCTGTCATTAGAGCCGGAGATCTATCAACAGATTCGCCGCAAAATTCCTACAAAAAATAGGTCGGATCTGAGTTCACAGAAAATAAAACAAAAGCTTAAAAAAAAGAGCATCAGATCCTACAGAGAGTTAAAGGCACTTATCAAATATGTCCAAGGCAATGGAATAGATCCCTTTTCCATAAAAGGCTCAATAGAAGGCGCCATCGGATTGTCCCAGTTCCTTCCTTCAAATATCAAAAGATATGGATTTGACGGAAACAGTGACGGCAAGATTGATCTTTTTCACCATGAAGACGCTATTGCCAGCATTGCCTCCTACCTTAAGGCCCATAAGTGGAACGAAAACAGTAATTTTCAGGCAAAAAAAAGAGTAATCCTAAAATACAACTACAGTGATTATTACGCCAGGACTGTGCTAAAATTATCTGAAATACTCTCTGACTACCGGTAACAGATAACCCTTTAAGCAATCGTTATATCCTTGCTCAGATATACATCCTGTATAGCATTGAATATCTCTACGCCCTCTTTAAGCGGTTTTTGAAAGGCCTTTCTCCCTGTTATCAATCCCATACCCCCTGCCCTCTTATTTACAATAGCCGTGGATACCGCATCTGCCAGATCATTTTCACCAGAGGGGCCTCCTGAATTGATAAGGCCTATTCTTCCCATATAATTATTGGCAACCTGATACCTGACAAGATCAATAGGGTGATCAGATGTCAATTCCGAGTAAACCTTTTCATGGGTCTTGCCAAAGTTCAACGCCTTAAACCCGCCATTATTTTCCGGGAGCTTCTGTTTTATGATATCCGCCTCAATAGTAGCGCCAAGATGGTTTGCCTGGCCTGAAAGATCTGCGCTCACATGGTAGTCAATGCCGTCTTTTTTAAAATCATCATTTCTCAGGTAACACCATAAAACCGTGAACATACCAAGCTCATGGGCCATTTTAAATGCCTCGCTGACCTCTGTGATCTGTCTGTTTGATTCCTGTGAGCCGAAATAAATGGTGGCTCCAACACCTACTGCCCCCATATCAAATGCCTGCTCAATGCCGGCAAAAAAGATCTGATCATAGTTATTTGGGTATGTAAGTAATTCATTATGATTAAATTTTACAATAAATGGTATTTTATGGGCATATTTCCTGCTCACAATTCCGAGCACTCCAAGGGTTGATGTAACCGCATTACATCCTGCCTCCATAGCGAGCTTTACTATATTTTCAGGGTCAAAATAATCCGGATTCGGTGCAAAAGATGCGCCTGCCGAGTGCTCTATTCCCTGGTCAACGGGCAGTATAGAGAGATAACCCGTATCTTTTAAACGTCCATGGCTATAGGTTGATTGTAGGTTTCTAAGCACACTGTTCGGCCTGTCTGATTCGATAAACACATTATCAATAAAATCAGGAGATGGTATTTTGATTCTCTCTTTACTTATAGTAGTGCAGGCATGATTGAGAAGATAATCTACCTTTTCCTTCCCTAAAAGTTCATTGAATTTATTAATCATGGTTATCCTCCTTTCTTAATACATTATTTTAGTCAATTGTTTTTATGATTATACTGTTTTAATACAAAAATAAT
>JAYEMW010000347.1:0-2159 GCA_034718555.1 Thermodesulfobacteriota bacterium | reverse complement strand
ATATTTGTATAATAACACCACTATTCCATTTTGTCTACCCCAAGAATAATTTTTCTATGATTTTCTTTGTTTTTATTCTATTAATTTGGTTAGATACCAGGGTTTTTGAATAGGATACGAATTATATTTAAAAGGAAATCAATAACCCAATTAACCTTGATAAAAATAAATTAGCCGCAGACCCACGATAGAGTAAAGCCAGAGTTGCATTTATCGCAACTCTGAGCCTCCTCATCAAACCGTGCATGCGGTTTTCCCGCACACGGCTTACCGATAGTCTTCATCTCAAGCATTCACAGGATGTCAACTCAAGGCATATTTTGTCGGGTCAATTAATCCATACTTACTAACTAATACCCGCATTGCTCCACGATTATAGAGCTTGCTTTTCCGTTGACTTTTTCTTTTGTAGTATCTCGTTAACTTCTTTCCGAGATAGTGCCTTAAATTCCGTTTTGCCTTATTTGGATAACTCACCCCTTGTATCGTGAAGTAATTTATCCAGCCTCTTAGTATTGAATTTAAATCATCAGCCAGTATTTGAGGAGGTTTATGTCCGTTTTTCCTCAGATAATCCCTGATGTTTGACCTCCCCTTTTTCTGTGATTTCTTGCTTGGCTCAACATTCCAGTATTTTACCGGACGTCCATGCAAGTCGTCTGTAAAGCGAAAGGTATGACCGAGAAAATCAAAAGATTCATCCTGGGCACATAATAATCTGCTTTTTTCCTCATTCAGTTTTAGCTTCATTCTACTGAACATCAGGCTCATATACACCAGACATTCTTCCGGAATTTTTCCTGCCATTAATACAAAATCATCTGCATATCTGGCTATCTTAACCCCATTTCTGTGAAAAATGCCACCGGTTCTATTTACTGCTTTATCCAGTAAATGGAGGTATATATTGGCTAATAATGGCGATATTACGCCGCCTTGTGGCGTTCCTACTTTGTTTTTCTTACCGCCTTTAGGTCTGCCATCTTCTATTGCAGGCACCTTTAACCACATTTTTATAAGATGCAATATATTGCTGTCACTTATTCTAAGCGCAAGCAGATGCATTAATTCCTTATGCGGGATTGTGTCGAAATAGGCGCTTAAATCAGCGTCAAATATATCAGTTTTCCCGTCTTGCAGATTTTGCTTGATTACTCTTACTGCACCAGCCGCAGAGCGATGTGGTCTGAATCCGTAAGAGGTATCTTCAAAGTCCGCTTCAAAAATTGGTTCTATTACAAGCTTCACCACCGTTTGTATTAGTCTATCTTTCACGGTCGGTATCCCTAATGGACGAATTTTGCCGTTCGCTTTTGGAATTTCTACTCTAAGCACAGCTTGTGGTCTATAGGTTCTGTCTTCCAGTTCTTTAATAATTTCGGACAGGAACTTGTCTACACCATAGGCTTCTACATCCTTAAATCTAACTCCATCAACGCCGGGACGTCCCTTTTTGGCTTTGCTTCGCCTGTATGCTTCCCTTAGAAAATGAGGTAATCTGACCTTGTCATACAATACATAAAAACGAAACTTCTTATCCTGTTTGGCTTTTCGATATAGTTTACGCTGTAAGTCTTGAACTCTTTCCGCATCAGTCATCTGATGTTTTGGTTTTATTTGTAGGTTTCCCAATCTAAAAGTCCTTCTTACCTTGTAATCATTAACTAAAGTAATGCCCCTTTGCTCCTGTGAAGTTATGTTGTCTTCACTATCATCACTACTATGGGCATCTCTGATTTCTCATTGTCCCGCTATACACTTCGTTTCCTTATAGTATGGCGTTACGGTCATCAACCTGGGCAATGAGACCTCCCAAGTTCATTTATATACCTTGTGTAAACATACCATCACTCACAACTCCGGCGACTCCGCATACTCTCAACTGTTTGACACTTTTCACGCTCTATGTCCTCTCTGTATGCGGTTGCAGATTTCACCCGGTCCGGAAGGCTCATCAGTCGCAATAGCGTAACGAAGCCAGCGTGTTCACGCTTAACGCATTACGGTCTGCTTACTCGCTACCAGGGAACTCGAACATAAACCTCACGATTTATGCACTCCCACGAAACTTACCGTTCCTTTCACTACCGCCTAAACAGTCAATTGACGGGTTGGAATTTCACCAACTGATATATAAACGCCTCTTGGCGTACCAGACA
>JAYEMW010000346.1:0-44393 GCA_034718555.1 Thermodesulfobacteriota bacterium | reverse complement strand
CACCCCAGTACCATCTTCCGGAGCTACGGGGCAGGCAGACACAAACAGACGACCACGGACAAATTATTCATCCTATACCCTTAAGCTCTTTTCGCGAAGCGATGATAATATTTAAGCCGAGCGACTTGCTCGGCTTAAATGTCTGTGTGGGTCTGCGTGTGTCTGCGGCTAATCTCTTGTTTCGTTATAATTAGAATTGCTGGCGGTATATCCATTATCATGAAGGAAAACCCACCCACGAGAAATGGGGAGACAACAAGTTGTAAGAGGACTGGGGTCTGCCGTTGACTCATCTTTTCAATTCTATTACAAAAACAATTATGACCAGACCTCTAAAAATACATTATACCGACACATGGTACTAAGTTATGAAAAGAGGCAGATAAGGGGTTCTTTTGTTCTATGCGTCAACGTCTTGACGAGAAATATACTTTCCATTAATTAAATCGACTAAGACTTCATAAGCGAAATTTGCAGCTCGTTCAACCGTATCAAAGTCTACATTTTCCACTGTATCCGAAGGGCGATGCAAATTTGGAATAAGTCCATTTTCATCCTGTGCTGATAATGTCAAGGAACTCAATCCGGATCGCTGAAAATGAATGGTATCAAAGTCACCGGTATGCCATTCGCCAATTTCGATATTGCTATACTCTGGCTTGCTTTTTGATGTGCCAATGGCAGTTTTTACGAGATCTCCGTCATATTTGATTGCTGTAATACTGCCTGTTTTTGTGATTATTTTAAGATTCCCAACGCCGAGATTATCAAAATTTAACACATGAACCTTCTCGCCTTTCCATTTGCTTAAGCAAGTGTTAAGATAATATTTTGCTCCTCTCATACCCACTTCCTCTGCTCCAGTCAGAACAAGCTCAATATTCCAATTAGGTATGTTTTGAGTCCAAAGTTTTTGTGTTGTTGTAATTGCCACTGCCACGCCGCTTGCATTATCTGCTGCGCCATTGGTATAGCCTTTTCGGAAGTAATCCAAACCAGCGATGATGGCTTGAATGAAAAAATAAGTCATATAAATATATCTTAGCCAAAAAACGAGTGCCGCAGCTATTGCAAAACAATTTAAGACAGCGATTAGCTCGACAATGAGGAGGTTAAATAAATTAAACTTGAGTGAACTGGAAAATCCTTTTACCATTGAGGGTAAATACAAAAGCGAAACCGGCGCTGAATCGTAATGAGCCATTAATACAATTCTATTTCGAGGTTGTGGTTCATTGGAATCGAATTGCTTTTTTCCAATAACATTTTGGCTTTGCCTCTGTGGAGGAAATTCAGTAATCCATGTATCACGCCAGTCAAAATATAGAAATAACATTACAATAGAAATTGTAATGAAGGCTAATGACAGCAGTTTAAAAAACGGGATTAACGATAATCCAATAAGTAAAAAGAAAAGCAGCCACCATACTTCAAATATATAGCTTACGGATGTCTTAAAGTATTGACGCGTTGCTTTTCCGCCAATTTTTGTAATAAATTCTTCCAGATAGTTTGCTGCAGTTGCTTCATTTTCTGTTGTGGCTCCCCTGTGTGAAAGAGAACATAACCTTTCGATTATTTTACCTGTAAAAGGAGTGCCTTTATCATTCATGCTGTTTGCTCCATTTTATTTTGCCTTGCAGCCATTTGACTGAATGTGTTGTAATATCTCAATAAGTCCGGGCAGATTTAGAAAAAATCTCCCTCAATCCCCCTTTTCAAAAGGGGAAGTTATATGAATGCCCTGCCTTATTGAGATATTACAATGTGTTTTCAGAACTTAAAACCTTATATTACCTTTGTATTTTCCCCGGCAAAATAAATTCATAACGTCTGCGTAAGATTTTTGTTTTTATGAATCGGTCAAGTTTTCTAACCGCCATATACAAAGACCAGATAAATTTGTCTTCTTTATAATATTTGTCGATTTCATCTTGAGTTATAGGTGTCATGTTAAATTCCGATAACTCATTCTCAAAAAGTCGGTTAATCCCAATTAGTGCAGGGGCAATTAGTTCAGGTTTTTGTTCTTTGTGCAAGTTGGCTAACAAGTCTATGATGACATCTCTAAAATTGTAATACCTTCCAATAACATCAGCTAAAAACAATTTTGCCAAAATGGGTTGCAATATACCGGGGGCTGATTTTAACAGTAAGAGACCATTTATTTGCTCTTCTCCATTTATCCTTATAAAAGGTGTTGATGTATCGATAAAATACAGTTCTGTGTTTTTATCAATCTTAAGATTCTCTTCACTGAAGTTCTTTATTGCCCAATTGGATATTTGGCCATCCAAACCAATACTTACAGCCCTATTTTTTCGATTAAAATGCCATACTTTTGCCATTTCTTTTATAATCAATTCCAATAGAACCAGGCTCTCATCAACAGTAATTTTGTGAATAATCTTATTGCAGACCGCCGATCCTGCCAAACGTTCTTGGATAAGGTAATTTACGTAAATCCCTCCATGTCCTTTTATGTTTATGCCATCGTAGTTTGGAACATTGATGCCTATTTCATGGAGCCTGAGATTATAGTTTTTATATAACTTGATGTAATCTTTAGATTCATTTTCAGAACTAAAAACAGGTAAACGCTTACAGGCACAGGATTGACTATTCTCAAACGTTATTCCAAAAACTGTTGATATTTCTCCGTACCCCAAGATCTCAATATTCATTAGACTATTTGAAGGGTTTATAGGGTCAAGCCATTTCTCAATCTCACGGATAAGTGCTCTGTTAATAGATAAATTCATACTCAGATTCAATCATAATTATTAATTTCCAAATATAGATGAAAATAATTTCTTTGTTTTTAAGGCTATCCGATAAAATTTCATCTTTCTGATAGCTTTATTCATTTTATCGAGAATTTCCTGCACTTGTTGCTCGTCAACAATAAGAGGCGGAAGAAGCTGGCTCACAGATTTATCATTATTTGAATAAACGCTCCAAATCCCGCTTTCGTAAGCTGCCTTTGTAAATAAAGGGCCATATTCTTCATCAGTAAATTTTATGCCCATCATTAAACCAAGCTGTCTAAAAGAGTGTATCGTATCAGGATATTTCATTTTTAATCTTTCAAATCCTTCAGAAAACATGTTTGCCATTGCATTCACATGTTCCAAAAAATCAGGCCTTGAAAGAAGATTAAGAACCTCCAATGTCACTCCTGCGCCCACTTCCGACCCTCCATAAGTGCTAATATGGATAAAAGGGTTTTCTTTAAAAATTTTAATTAAAGGTTTTCTGATTACAGTCGCACTCATGGGGTAAATTCCTCCAGAAAGTCCTTTTCCCAGGACAACGATATCTGGAATAATATCAAAATGCTCAAATCCCCAATATTTTCCTGTTCGCCCTAATCCGCTTTGAACTTCATCCATAATCAAAAGGGTATCATTTTCTGTGCATAGCTCTCGAACCTCTTGAATATATGCCTTATCAGGGATCACAATTCCGGCTGTTGCTTGAACTGTTTCCAGAATAATAGCAGCCGTGTTTGATGATATCGCCCTTTTTAAGGCCCCAATATCATTATATGGCACCTGCATAAACCCTGGTATTTGACTCCCAAAAGGTTCTCTGTACTGGACATCTCCTGTTGCAAGCGCAAATGCTGTATGACCATGATATCCACCAATTGTGCTGATAATTTCATTTCTCTTGCTATGTCCTCTGGCAAGTTTTATTGCTAAATCAATTGCCTCGCCGCCACTTACTCCAAAAATAGTATAGTTCAAGTCCCCAGGCATAAGGGAAGCAATTTTCTTCGCAAGCTCTGCTCGTTGTTCGCTGATGAAGTGATGATTCCCAATATCCAGTTCGTCCAGGCTTTCCTTCAGCACTTTAATCATATAAGGGTGCCGATGCCCTAAATTAAAAACGCCTCCGTTTGAATGGCAATTGATAAGCTTTTTCTTGCCTCTAATGTCCCATATGTAGCACCCTTCTCGATGCCCCATAACAAATTCCATACCATATTCGTGATAGACATCCACTTTGCCGGGCGATACGTATTTTTTAAAATCTTCAATAATGCGAGATTTTTGCGCTTTGCTATATTTTTTCATGACCAAATAATTTTTATTTAAATATATAAAATCTGGCTACACAAGGCCGACCTCTTTTACCGCTCTTTCAATCTGAGCAATCCGTTCATCGAGTCCTCCGGTGTAGCCAATCGCAATTCTTAGCAGCCCCGGTGAAAGACCCATTTTCTTTTGTTCTTCTTCGGATATTTCTGAAGATGTAGAAGAGCCTGAACATGACATAAGCGTATCGAAATAGCCCAGCGAAACCGCGATGTAGCCGAAATCCTCTTTGTTTTGCAGAACGGACATAAGCTTATTCGCTTTTTCAACTGTGCCGCAATCGATAGTCATCATGCCTCCGTAGCCATAGCCTTCGTTAATTATTGAAGTTATCAGCTCATGCTGATTGTAAGAAGGCAAGCCCGGATAAACAACAGGAGCACCGATTTCATTCATCCTTTCAGCGATTGTCTGCGCTCTGTAGCTGTGTTCTCGAATGCGAAGCGGCAGGTGGGGCAGGCGCTGTATGATATCGTAAGCAGAGCGAGGATCCATTGTCGGGCCGAGTAGCATTATCCTGCCTTTATGTAAGTCCATGAGTTCATAAATAAAATCCTTGCTTGCGCAAACAGCCCCGGCGATATTGTCGCTGGCGCCGTTTATGAATTTCGTCATCGAGTAAATAACGATGTCGGCGCCCAATTGCGCGGGCGAAATCATAACCGGCGAGAAGGTGTTATCAATAATCAGTTTCAGCCCTTTATCCTTTGCCAGCTTTGAAAGGGCTTTTATGTCGGAGGTTTTAAGTGTCGGGTTGCCGACGCTTTCGGTGTAAAGCACCTTTGTTTCCGGTTTGATTGCAGCAGCGAAAGCCGCCGTATCACTGGGGTCAACAAATGTCGTGGTTATGCCCATCTCTGGGAACAGATCGCCCAAAAGCGCATGAGTGCCACCGTAAATTGTGTCACTTGATACTATATGGTCGCCGTTCTTGCATATTTGCGAAAGCGTCGCGGCGATTGCCGAAATACCGCTCGCCGTGCAGGCGGCGGCCTCGGTGCCTTCCATCGCGGCCAGATAACGCGCTAAAATATCTACCGTAGGATTGAAGTGTCGGCTGTATAAAAAGCAGCCGCCTTTATCAGGAGTTTTTATGCCATCAAATATTTCCGGCATTGTGTCCGGCTCCATTACCGAAAATGTGCATGAACGCGAAATAGACGGCGTTACACCACCGTGCTCGCCGAATTCCCGTTTGGCTTCCGCCATTTTTTGTTCCGGATTATACTTTTGCATCTCTCTTCCTCCTTAAATTTAAGTTATACTGAAGTAACAGAGCGAAAAAAGTGAGTCAAAAAAAGTAACCTTTCGGTATATATACCACAAATAAAATGAGATAATTCGTTTTTTTTGATAAGGGCAAAATGCACCCTATATACACCCATTCAATTCTTTAGTTTACATCCCCGGTACTTCTGGGGATTTTTTTAAACATTTTTTCATCATCTTTTCCTTTGCGAGCTTAGCGGCTTTGCGTGAGAAGATGTCTCGTTTTTGATTTTCTGCCAGTTTTGAACACAAATTTATGTAAGTTCTCAATAAATCCGGCCTGAATTAAAAAAATCCCCCTCAATCCCCCTTTGCAAAAGGGGGAAGCAGTCGGAATGCCCAAACTTATTGAGATGTTACAAATTTATTTATAAAGTGAAACTAAAATCTAAAGTATTTTGTCAGTAATGCCGATTAAGAGAAGTAGGAATATGGAGGATTTTTTAATGGATATAGTAGTTGGAAGCCCAACTTCCGTCAGTATGGACTCTTCAGAAGGAAAGAAATTTACTCCTTTAAAAAGAGAACGAAAAAAAGATCGACGAAAAAATAGACGGGATAGGCGAAAAAGCGTAAGGGAAGGTATATTTGTTTCTCTTTCCGCTAAGAATAATAAGCGCATGGTAAGGGATAGAAGAAGGACAGGTTCTTGAGATCAGAAGACCTTAAAACCCCACCACCCTCCCCTCCCGCCTCATCATTAGATTATATAACACATAGTAATTGAATAATTTTCAATAATCAGCAAAATTTGACCTCCCCTTCTTTTTTCAAGTTTCAAGTTTCAAGTTTCCAACTTCACATCTCAATAAGAACAAACCACCCCAAAGGCACACCTTTTCCAATTGGAGTATTTGGGAAACGTAGATTCTTAATCAGACCCTACTGAAATCTTTTTCTCAAAATCACACAAAATATTTCATCTTTGTAAACTTTTTCCTATATAATTCGTCTAACATAATAAAAAGTACCGAAAAGGAATATCCATGAACTATAACAGAGCTGCTTTCGGTAAGCTTATCAATGATCATCAAAACAAAATATTCCATGTTGCAATGGGTATGCTGGGCAATAGAGACGAGGCCCTTGATATTACCCAGGAGGTGTTCTTAAAGGCATTTAAATCTTACAATGACTTTCGGTTTAATTCATCCTTAGAGACATGGTTAATCAGAATCACTATAAACAAGGTAAAGGATTACATCAGAAAAGAGAAACTGAAAAGATTTCTTTTTTTAAAACCGGAAAATACAAAAGATAAAACTATTACCATGGTTAAAGACAACAACCCTTCCCCATATGAAAACCTCGAACAGAAACAATTAGGGGCAAAATTAAAATTCTTTCAGGAAAGCTTAAAAGGGAGAGAGCGGGAGGTATTTGCCCTAAGATTTGGGTGCGAGTATAGCATTAAAGATATATCTGCGCTAATTGGCATAGGCCAAAGCTCAGTAAAAACCTATCTCTACAGGGCATTGGACAAGGCCAAACGAAATTTTAGAGATTTGGAAAAGCCATGAAAGATAAACATCTTACAGATAAGGAAATTTTCTCTGTAATCATAGAGTCGGACGCTTATGAGCGAGAAATATACAGTCACCTTGAAAAATGTGCCCTATGTCAAAAACGACTTAACAAAATAAAGGCGTTTACAGGGGTCTTCCAAGAGTACGTTGAACAAGGTGATATAAACTGGACAATGGAAAAACAAAAGATCCTTGCATCCATATCAGAGCAAAATAGGCCTTCATTTTTAAGATGGAAATGGGCAACGGCCGTTACATTTGCATGCTTGATTTTAGTTTCAGTCTTTTTGTTTAAACAATTCTACTACAACAATGAAGTTTTAATTTCAGAAAGAGATTTATTGGCGGAAATTCAGGTCGTTACAGATTTTAAAGGCAATGTCGAATTCTCGCAAAGCATCCTTTATTTAAGCGGTTACGAGCCTGAAGAATTCGATAATTTCTTGGATTTATTCTTACCATTAGAGGAGGATTATAATGAAAAAGAAGATTTTACTGATGATATTTTCGGCATTACTGCTTTTAAACGCAACATACATGCCTGAAGCTTTTGCCTTTAAAGACCCTTTAGGGCCAGGTAGGTGGTGGCAGAGACCTTTTGTGAGGGACAAGCTAAAATTAGATTCTGATCAAATAGATAGGATAAACAGTATATGGACCGACTACAGAAAAAAATTAATTGATATAGATGGCCTTATAAAAAAGGATTTCCTTGATCTGGAAAACCTTTTAACACGTCCTGTAATTGACAGGCAAGAGGCTTATAAAATAGCGGAAAGCATAGGGCAACTCCAGGCAAGACATAGAACAGAGCAGATAAAGATGGCCATAGACATTCGACAAGAACTCTCACAGGGGCAGTTTCAAAAGCTTGAAGAGCTTAAAAGGGAATTGATGCAGAGGATTAAGAAGAAGCGTTTTTTAGAACACAGACGTCCTAAGAAATATCCCTGACCTTGAAGGCATGATACTGTCGATGGTTAGTGGTGAGGAATAATATTTTATTGCACCTCCCAGGTTTAAAGATTTTTTCTTTTGAAACATCTATCAAATCTGAATAGTAATCCCCTTTAAATTACCTTTTCATTAAAAGGTTTTTTAAGGGGATTTTTTTGGGGTATATTTATTTTTTGCGGGATCATCTTTTTTTATTTTAAACAATTTTTTTCAGTAGACGAATGTAAAAAAAAGTAATATACAGGGCAAATCAAATTTATTAAGATCATTTGAGACTTAAAAATTCCTTTGCAAATAAAACGTAAACAATATACAAGCATTTTAATAAAAATTATAATTTATGGAACCTAAAAAAATAAAAACTACGCTTTCCCCAGGCACCTATTACTTTTCTGGAAATGAGGCAGTTGCAGAGGGCGCTATTGCTGCCGGTTGTCTGTACTACGGAGGATATCCCATCACACCTTCCAGTGATATAATGGAACGTATAAGCGTGAGGTTTAAGGACATTGACGGCACTTTCATGCAAATGGAGGATGAAATAGCATCCATATGTTCTGTGATAGGCGCTGTTTGGGCAGGCGCCAAGGCTATGACGGCAACGTCCGGTCCTGGCTTTAGCCTTATGCAGGAGGGAATTGGTTATGCTGCATTAACAGAAACGCCCCTGGTTATTGTTGATATCCAGAGGGCCGGCCCTGGAACCGGACAGGCAACACGGGTGGCAAGCGGTGATCTTATGCAGGCCGAGTGGGGTTCCCACGGAGATTATCAAATCATTGCACTTTCTCCCTGGTCCGTACAGGAGATGTATAGTCAGACTATAGATGCATTTAACCTGGCAGAGATTTACAGGGTACCTGTTTTTCTCATGGGAGATGAGGCTATAGGGCATTTAAGAGAGAGGGTGGATATCGAAGAAGAGGTCGAGGTTTTTAACAGGGTAAAAAAACCGGGGGAAGCCCCTTTTGGCACTGAAAAAAAAGATGGAGTCCCTCCAATGCCTGCCTTTGGTGAAGGAGAAAAACTGCTGGTGACAGGGTCAACCCATGATGATCGTGGTTTCAGAAAGACTGATAATCCATCAGTCCACTCAAAGCTCGTTAGTCGTATTAATGATAAAATATTAAATAACCGGGATAGCATTACCCAGACCGAATCATACCACTTAGACGATGCTGAGATCATTGTTGTCTCCTATGGTTTTACTGCAAGAAGCGCACTATTTGCCGTAGATGAGCTCAGAGCTGAGGGAAAAAGAGTTGGCCTCCTCAGGCTTAAGACAATCTGGCCTTTTGCTGACAATAAAATACATAAAATTGATAAGAGTGTAAAAAAGATTTTTGTCCCAGAGATGAACAGGGGCCAGGTAGCAGGTGAAATAATGAAATATGCAAAATGTGATGTCATTACCTATAATCAAACCGATGGTGAAATTATCCATCCTCATACAATAATAAATGAATTGAGGAAGCTTTTATAATGGCACGGGATCTGGAAAAATACCTACGTCCAGGTGTTCAATCAACACCCTTTTGCCCAGGATGTGGTCATGGGATATTGATGAACCTTATTCTCAGGGCGATAGATGAACTCCATCTTAATGTGGATGAGATGCTTTTTGTATCAGGCATAGGCTGTGCCGCCTGGATACCAAGTCCTAATTTCAATGCGGACACCCTGCATACACTCCACGGAAGGGCTATTGCCTTTGCAACAGGCGCCAAGATGTTCAACCCAAAACTCAAGACTATGGTGATAAGTGGAGATGGAGATCTCACCTCAATTGGGGGAAATCATCTTATTCATGCTGCGAGACGAGATATTGATTTAAAGGTTATATGCGCAAACAACATGATATATGGAATGACCGGCGGCCAGATGGCCTCTACAACGCCTGAAGGGGCTTTTACTTCTACCAGTGTGGATGGGAACCCTTATCGACCTTTCGATCTCTGCAAGTTAGTGCTTGGCGCCGGTGGTTCTTATGTGGCGAGATATTCAGTAACTCAACCACTATTACTGATTAATGCCATAAAAAAATCCCTCACGATTAATGGATTTACCTTCATTGAAGTGCTTTCCCCCTGCCCTACTCAATTTGGAAGAAGAAACAGATACGATTCTCCGGCAGATATGTTAAAAATCTTGATGGAGAAATGTGTTACCAGGGAAGAGGCAGGCAATTTCTCTGAAAATGAGCTGAAGGACAAAATTATTACTGGAGAGTTCAGCAATGGGTAATCTTAAACAAATTCGTATCTGTGGTTTTGGTGGACAAGGGGTAGTTTTGGCTGGAACGATTCTCGGCCATGCCGCCATTAATGACGGAAAATGGGTTTCCGGTTCCAATGCTTATGGCGCTCAGGCCAGGGGAGGTTCTGCAAGATCTGAGATAATCATCTCAAAAAACCCTATCAAGTACCCCCATGTAATAAGGGCAGACATCCTTATTGCAATGTCACAGACTGCATATGACGATTACATCAAAGATGTTGCTGAAAAGGTTGGAATTGTTATTTACGATAATATGTTGGTGAACCCTGTAAACAGAAACGACATTCAGCAAGTCGGTGTTCCGGCGACTAACACGGCAATAAGTGAACTAAATAATAAGCAGGTATCCAATATTGTCATGTTATGCGCATCAACGGCAATAACTGAAATGGTGAGCAAGCAGGCGGTGATTACATCCATTAAAAATAATGTTGAAAAACGATTCATGAAACTAAACCTAAAGGCCCTTGAGGTTGGATATAATGTGGGCGAGGAATTAAGGTAAGCAGTAGGGAACAGGCAGTAGACAGTAGGAAAAAAACACAAAATACCAAATAATACAAGAAACCCAAAATGGCTATAGAAGGAAGAACCCATAAACCTGTTATTGATTATGAGAAATGCAGCGCCTGCTCAGTCTGTATTGAGGCATGCCCTGCTGAGATAATTCCGGATATGCGAACTGAGACCGACAGCCTCCGTGGAACAATCTACAGCGATGTTGATACTGACATAAGAATTAATATTTCCAAGGAATTTGTTTCTCCTCCCTGCCAGGTTGCCTGCCCTATCGACCAGGATGTTCGTGGATATATGAGGCTGATTGCGGAAAAACATCACAAGGAAGCCTTAAATCTGATAAGGAAAACTAATCCCCTCCCATCGGTTTGTGGATATGTATGTCACCACCCGTGTGAGTTAGCATGCATTAGAAGTCAAGTGGATGAGGCATTATCTATAAAGTCTTTAAAAAGATTTGCAGCAGATTATGATAATGGTGAGATAGAGCCGACTAAGACGGAAAAAACACAGGGTAAAAAAATAATTATAATAGGTTCAGGTCCTGCCGGATTAACAGCGGCACATGAGTTAGTTAAAAAAGGCTATATAGTAGAAATAATAGAGAGTTATCAAGAGCCCGGCGGCATGCTTGCGTGGGCTATACCTAACTTCAGACTACCTAAGGAAATCCTTAAAAGGGATATTGAATACATAAGAAAAATGGGTGTGACCATTAAAACAGGAATCAGTCTTGGCCTGGATGCAACTATTTCGGATATAAAAAAAGACGGAGCTGATGCCATTATCCTGGCTACAGGAACACAGAAAAGCCTTAAAATGAGAATAGAAAATGAAGGGAATTTTAAGGGATTCACTGATTGCCTTAGCCTTCTGAAGGGGTATGCTCATCATGACGATATACATTTAGGCAATGATGTATTGATTATAGGGGGCGGTAATGCCGCCATAGATACTGCCCGGTCTGCTATTCGTTTGGGGGCCGAAAAAGTGACCATTCTTTATCGCAGGGGACGAAATGAAATGCCGGCTGACAGGGATGAGGTTGATGAGGCGCTCGCTGAGAATGTGGCCCTAAAATTTCTTACATCCCCAAAAAGGATAATAGCTGAGAATGGAATAGTTAAAAGATTACAATGCGTTAAAACCAGATTAATATATGATGCTGATTCAGATAGACCAAGGCCTGTAAACATTGATGGCTCGGAATTTATTATTAATGCCAGTACTATTATATCGGCTGTTGGCCAGGAACCGGATTTTTCCTGGATGGAAAAGGACAGCTCCCTTGAAATAACACGGCAAAACACCCTTGCCGTTAATGATAAAACTATGATGACGGACATGAAAGGCGTTTTTGCAGCAGGGGATAATATAAACGGACCAACCACCGTTGTTGAGGCAATGGCCAGTGGCAAAAAAGTGGCTAAATCAGTTGATCACTATTTATCAGAAGAGAGAGAATAAATTTGGGCAAAGAAAATTACATATCTAATGAATGTAAATTAGAGATTTTAAGCCGAAACCAGGAAAAAAGCAATCCTTATACAGCAGGTTCAAACAAAGTTGAGGTGGTTAAATCTACCTTTGATGAGGAGACGGCTGTAAAAGAGGCAAAAAGATGTCTGGTAAATAATTTTTGTGACAGTTGTGATCTCTGCAGGTACTCGTGCCCGGATTTATGCATAACCAGAAATGAACATACCGGACAGATTGAAATTGATTATGATTTCTGCAAGGGATGCGGTATCTGTGCCTTTATTTGCCCAAAAGGCGCAATAACTATGGTTCGTGAGGAATAATCCGCTTATCAAGAAGGGTATTAAAAGAATAATTCTGTAATCTTAATGTCTTGGCACTTTAGTGGGTGAAAAGTTACATATTTCCTTCACAAAGTAGTTTCCTAAGCCTTTCGCTTAAAAATATAATCGATTCTAAGTCAAGATGCTCTGCGATAGTCTCATCGAATAAAAGCTTTACCTTTGCATCAAAACCCTCTTCCTTGTCTTCCTCCCAGAATAAGAGCATTATAGGAATCCTCGGAAGGGGCCTGAAAAGAATTACAAGGTCTGCAAAATTGTCTTTTTCTGTGATATCAACTCCTCCAATGGATTTTGCGGCCTCCAATAATTCTTCAGTATACCCGCTAAACTTTTCCAGCAATGGCATTTCTACACTGTCCCTCATGGATACTATTTTAGAGACCGAATTGGGGAACTCCTCTATAGCCTTCCATTTTCCAATAGGCTTAGAATTGCCTTTTTTTATAATGTGGTTATAAATTAAAACCTGCTCCAATATGTTTAGTGAAAACCCATTCTTATATGAGATGTTTTCTTCGCTTATAACAATACGATCCGCAAGATATGGTAGCTCTAAAAAATAATTCCCACTATCTTTATAAATATCCCCTCCAATTATGCCCTGCAAATCCTCTATTTTTATGGAAGACGCCCTTTTCTTTGCCCATTTCAAGGCATCCTTAGACACATCCTTCTTTACGTGTTTTCCAGATTTATGCTGTTTATTCAGTATTTGCTGGTACTTTTCAATGACTAAAGGATCGAGATGAGGACATTTGTTCAAGGGTATCTTTTCCTTTACAACCATGCTGGCAAAGGCAAGACATGTAGGAAAATCACAATCTCCACAGTTAGTTTTCGGCAGAACATTTTTATAAATATCAACTGGTGACAATGCCATGCTCATTCCTTCAAAAATAAAATTTTAACAACTCCGTCTCTACTTGAAATACTCTCTATGACATCGTTTAAAACATGAAACATGAAAAACATCTTGACGATGCAATAAAAAAGAGCTAAAAACCCCGCTGTCTGTAATATCGAAATCTATATCATAGAAAATCCAAAGTATCAATAAACTATAAACTCAGACTTCGTCATTCACTTTAAACAAATGCCTGGAGAGCTTTATATCCCGCGGAATTGCAAATTGATTGAACGTCAGTTTGGTATAGGAGGCTGTTGTCCAAAATATTACACCATGATACGCTATAAATTACGATGTCTGTTGTGTATATCCGAAATTCCGATATAATGACAGTTATTTCACCAGCAAATCCCTTACGCCTATATTTAAATATATTTTTGAGAAAATCTTCTTGACAATATAAATAAAGTATGATAATGGTTTAACCATTCTAAACTAACAAAAAAGAGTGATGCTATGTTCCGCGAGGCGAAACAAAATAGAATATTTCAGGACGTAGTTCAACAGATTCAGGATGCCATACTTGAAGGCAGATTGAAACCTGGAGACAAACTGCCCCCGGAAAGGGAGATGAAGGAAATGTTCAGGTCTTCCAGGGGCACACTAAGGGAAGCGCTTCGTATATTAGAGCAAAAGGGGCTTATCACAATCAAGACAGGTGTTGCAGGAGGCGCTGTGGTGAATTCCCTTACTACTGACCAGATCAGCGAGAATCTGGATCTTCTTATACGATATCAAAAGGTATCCCTTAGGGATCTTGCAGAATTTAGAGAGGGGGTTGAAGGTATTGTTGCAGGCCTTGCTGTGGAGAGAGCCAAGAGTGAAGATATCCAGTATTTAAAAAAGCTTTTAGCAGATGCAAAAGGCCACCTTGATGAAGGGACATGTGACTGGGATAATTTCATTCATGTGGACAACCAATTGCATATGGCTTTGGCTCATATTGCAGGAAACCCCATATATGAATCAATTCTACAGACGGTTTACGATAATATACATCGTTATTTCGATCAGTTTCTTACAAGAGAAGAAGGTCTTCTAAGGGAAAACTATCAAGATCTTTGCGAAATCGTTGAGGCGGTGGAAAATAGACAGGCAGCCCAGGCCCATTTACTGGTTCAGAATCACGTATATCGATTCAACCGGTTAATGGAGGAAAAAGCAAAGAAATCTGAGACTTGAAATTTATTTATTTTTACCCAGCTTTCCCGGGTTAGATATAAGGAGCAATTCAATGTCTGAATGGCGTATCAGAAAACACCCTATACTGAGTATCCCTAAAAGAAAAAGAATAGTTTTTTACTGGAACAATAAGAAATTTCAGGCCTATGAAGATGAGGTAATTTCATCTGCCCTGTTTGCCAATGGCATACATGTTTTTGGCCATCATGCAAAAGATGGGTTTCCCCAGGGAATATTTTGTGCCAATGGTCAGTGTGCTCAGTGTACGGTCATTGCCAATGGAATTCCAGTAAAATCATGCATGACAAAAATAGAAGAAAATATGGTTGTAGAAAGCGTTGTGGGCCTGCCAACCCTTCCGCGTCATGTAGATGATTTTAAACTTTCTCCTGTTAAGGATTTTGAGACAGAGGTTTTGATAATCGGTGGTGGCCCCGCTGGTCTTTCTGCAGCCCTGCAATTAGGTGAAAGGGGGATTAAAGCCACAATTGTTGATGATAAGGATCGTTTAGGTGGGAAATTGGTTCTCCAGACCCATAAGTTTTTCGGCTCAATCGATGATTGTTATGCAGGAACGAGGGGGATAGAGATTGCAAAAATTTTAGAAGATAAAACAGGAGAGTTTTCCTCTTTGAAAATATGGCTCAACAGCACTGCGATGTATGTGTTTAGTGATAAAAAAGTAGGGATAATTACTAACGGGTCAGAATATAAAATTATAAAACCAGAAATTGTTTTAAATGCCACGGGGGCAAGGGAAAAGTCCCTGACCTTTCCAGGAAATACATTGCCCGGTGTATATGGTGCCGGTGCCTTTCAAACCCTTGTTAACAGAGATCTCATTAGGCCTGCCAAAAGACTGTTTGTGGTAGGGGGTGGGAATGTAGGGCTGATAGCCGCATATCATGCCTTGCAGGCTGGTATTGATGTGATTGGATTAGTTGAGGTCCTAAGCCACGTAGGTGGTTACCAAGTACACGCTAATAAAATAAAAAGATTGGGTGTACCAATATATACAAGGCACACTATTTTGTCCGCAAATGGAGATGAACATGTAGAGTCTGTAACCGTATGCCAGGTTAATGATAATTTCAGGCCAATTGCAGGGACTGAAAAGACCTTTGGATGCGATACAGTATTAATTGGCACAGGTCTTAGCCCTGTAAATGAGTTTTTTATGGAGGCCAGGAAGGCCGGTATCAATACCTTTTCAGCAGGAGATGCACAGGAAATCGCCGAGGCCTCCTCTGCCATGTTTAGCGGAAAAATAGCCGGCCTTGAGATTGCCAGAAAACTTGGAAAAGAAGACAAGCCTGTACCAAAAGATTGGTATCAAAAGGCAAATATTCTGAAAAGCCATCCCGGGTCCATTACTGTGGCACAATATGACTCTTATCCGGAAACAGGCATTACACCGATTATCCATTGCCATCAGGAAATCCCATGCAACCCATGCGTTTCTGTGTGCAAGCAAGGCGTTATTCACATTCCTGGTGACTCTATTACGGGGAAACCTCAGATAACCAACAATAAATGCATTGGTTGCAACAAATGTGTATTAATCTGCCCAGGCCTGGCAATCTCTTTGGTAGATTACCGGGAAAATTCCGATAATCCAGTGGTGTCTCTTGCCTATGAAATTTATAACTATGAATATAAAAAAGGAGATTCGGTTTTATTGACCGATTATGAAGGAAACGCGCTTCAAGAGGCAGTAGTCATTGATACGGTTATAAATAAGGCGTCTCGAAAAACACAAATCATTAAGGTAAGGGTCCCGAAAGATATTGCCGGGCAAGTTGCAGGGTTTAAGGTGCAAAGGGATGATGTCTCATTGCCTGAAAACAAAGCTGTATTAGGTAAAATACCGGACGATGCAATCGTCTGTCGGTGTGAACGAGTGACTGCAGGAGAAATCCGACCACTGATCAGGAGGGGGATAAAAGATTTGAATCAAATTAAGGCCATTACCAGGGCTGGCATGGGGGCCTGTGGCGCCAAGACATGTGAAAATTTGATTTTGCAGATGTATAGAGAAGAAGGCATACCCTTAGAAGAGGTAACCTTAAACACAAGGAGACCGATTTTTATTGAGGCCCCGCTCGGCGTTTTCTCCAATATTTCATATGGGGGAAAAAATGAATAAAACATATGACCTTATTGTTATAGGAAGTGGTTCCATTGGCGTACCTGTTGCGATGGAGTTTGCAAAGAACAAGCAATCCGTCTTGGTTATTGATTCCCTGGCATCTCCCGGCCAGGGACAGGATAAAAAGGCCATTGGTGGAATTCGTGCCACCCATTCAGATAAGGGAAAAATATTAGTATCCCAGAGAAGCATAGAGATTTTCTCACAGTGGAAAGAACTATATGGAGATGATATCCAGTGGCAAGCAAACGGGTATTCATTCCCCGTCTATAGAGAAAAAGATGAAAAAATATTAAAAGATTTATTAAAAATTCAACAAAATTTCAACCTTAATATTGAATGGCTGTCTCCTGAAGAGTATAGGGAATTAAACCCTGGAATCAATATGGAGGGATTGAGTGGCAGCACTTATTCCCCGGAAGACGGCTCTGCATCCCCTTTGTTATTTACTCAGTCCTCATACTTTAAGGCAGAAGGATATGGAGCAGAGTTCAGATTTAAGGAAATAGTTGTGGGATTTGAAATAGAAAAGGGTAATATCACCTCTGTGAAGACTAATAAAGGCTCATATTATTCGGCTAATGTGCTAAATGCTGCCGGTGCCTATGCTAAAGATGTCTCTCATATGGCAGGCATTGATATTCCAGTAAATCCGGATTCTCATGAGGCCGGAATTTGCGAACCTGTAAAACCTTTTATGGGCCCCATGGTTGTTGATATGCGTGAGGCATCCGGGTCTAAAAATTTTTACTTTTACCAGAATAGTGAAGGTCAGGTGGTTTTTTGTCTGACCCCAGATCCCCCCATCTGGGGCATAAAAAACAGTGCCACCTCTGCATTTTTGCCTATGATTGCCGAGAGAATGATCAATATTATGCCTGTCCTAAAAAACCTAAAGGTGCGCCGTACCTGGCGTGGCCAGTACCCCATGACCCCAGACGGCTTTCCAATTGTAGGCAGAATGGAGGAATTAGATAATTTTTATCAGGCCGTAGGCATGTGCGGCCAGGGTTTTATGCTTGGACCGGGCATGGCTGAATTAATCTATAGGTTAATAACTAAAAGTTATTATTCAGATGATCTGGAAATCTTAAAAAACTTTGACCCTTATCGTGACTTCAAGGGCCAGGAGATATTTAAATAATTCAAAAAATACCCTAAAACTATTTGTGTTGCGGCCATTCAAAAAGAAATTCCAAGGTAATAGAGATTAAATTATATCAAAATTAGAGTTTTTATACAGATAGGAGGCATATGAAAATTTGCATTATTGGCGGTGGCGCCGGAGGAAGAAGCGCTTCAAGAGGTATCAGGCAATTAGACAAGAATATCCAGATAGATCTCTTTAGCACACAGGCTGAAATTGGCTACGCACCATGCGAACCACCTTTTGTGCTTAGGGGTTCAGTAAAGTGGGATGATATCTTTTACTCGGGGGATTTTTTTAAGAAAAACGGCATATCTGTTCACCTTAGCACTGAAGTCACTGAAATAGATAGGAAAAATAGGTGCATAATAGCAGGGGATAAGAGTTATTCTTACGATAAGTTGATATTAAGTCCTGGAGCCATTCCCTCTGTTCCAGCAATACCCGGGCTTGATGGAAAAAATGAATATACAGTGTCCACTAATATTGCGGACGGAAGAGCCTTGGAGCAAGTTATCTCAAAACACACCGGCGCTGCTGTTATTGGGGCAGGCGCCATTGGAATAGAAATAGCCATGGCCCTCATGGAAAAAAATTATGAAAAGTTATATCTGTTGGATATGCAAGACAATATTTTGCCGGCCGGTTTAGACGAGGACATTGCATCTATTGTTGAAAGGGCGATGAAAAGCAAGGGATTAGAACTTATCATGTCTGCCAATATCAAGGGTGTAAATGGAAACTCTGAAGTAAAGCGTATCATTCTTGATGATGATGAGATTGAAGCTCCCTTTTTGCTTCTTGCTACTGGGGCTAAACCTAATGTTGACCTGGCAAAACGGTCAGGGATTAATATAGGCGAGACTGGAGGAATATTAGTTAATGAGTTTCTCCAGACTAATGACCCTGATATTTATGCTGCAGGTGATTGTATAGAGAATTATGATAGAATTATAGGTCAAAAAACACGCAGACTTATGGTTACTACCGCTGATAGAACAGGTTATATTGCCGGAAGAAATCTTGTATCAGGGAATTCAATCCCCTATGAAGGAACCCTTTTGACGTTTGCCATAGAAATCCTTGGCTATCAGATAGGAGCTGTAGGTTTTACTGAAAAGATTGCTAAAGAAAAAGGTTTGGATATTGTATCTATTGCCATGACTGTCCCAACTACAAGGGTACAGTATGGTGGCAGGCCTTTTCATTTTAAGCTTATTGCTGACCGCAAGTCTAAAAGACTAATTGGAGCACAGATTGTTTCAGAGGAGAAAATAAGAGGTGCAATCAACGAAATGGCCCTTGCCATTGCTGAAAAAATACCAGTTAACAGACTGACCGCTATTGAGACACCTTATTCTCCAGCTATTGGATTAGACCCGCTATCAGGCGGATTGGTAAAACTAATGAGAGAATTAGACTGAAAGATAGGTAATACCTGTTTGAGCTACCTTAACTAATAGCCTTTAAAAATATTTTAAAATTTTATTAAACTAACAAAAATTGCAATTTAATTCTTGACAAACGATATATTTTTGATATATGTATTTAGAAACATAAATATGTCTTTATAAAATTTGATTCTTGTTTATCCTAATATTTTTTAAGGAAATTGAAATTAAAACCGATTAAATGCAAAACCAGCGACTAAAAATATATGAGGAATTAAAACAAAGAATCATTTTAGGTCGATATAAACAAAACTCAATCCTAAGTGAAAAAGAAATTTGCGAGGAATTTGCTGTTAGCAGAACCCCTTATCGAGAGGCCCTAATTCAACTTGAAATAGAGGATTTGCTCATCATTAAACCCAAGGTGGGAGTGGTCATTTCGCCTATAAATTTACAGTCGCTTAGTGATGTTTTTGAAATGAGGACCATTCTTGAGGGGGTATCAGCGCAACTTGCTTTTAAAAGGATCCAGCCGCATCACTTAAAAACCCTTAAGAAAATAGTTGGAGAAATTGAATCTCTTCGCCCAGAAGACGACATTTTTTCCTATTTAGAACTAGATGCTCAATTCCACAGCATAATCCGAGATGCACAAGGTAATCAGATTCTAAAGGATTCACTTGAAAAACTTTATAATCAATGCATGCGATTGTGGAATACAATTGAAAACACAACCCTTGTAGAGAATTTGATAAAATCATCTATTAAAGACATCAAAAATGTGTACCAAGCATTTACAGATAAAAATTCAACTGCAGTGGAAAGGCTAATAAAAGAGCACTTCAACTTCTACTTGAAGACTATGGCTACGCACTTAATGAGAGGGCTTGAAGATGAAGCTATATCACGTTAAGAATAAGAAACAATCCTGGTATGGCGAATCAATCGGTATTTTAATTTTAGATGCCACATACCCTTGCATTCCGGGTAATGTTGGGAATGCATCTACCTTTTCTTTCCCTGTTCGATATAAGGTCGTCAAAGGGGCCTCAATTGAACGGCTTATTAAACTAAAAGATATGACCCTATTGAGCTGTTTCATCGATGCTGCCATTGAATTGCAAGAAGAGGGGGTAAAGGCAATTACGGGTGCCTGCGGCTTTATGGCTCTTTTCCAGCAAGAGGTTTCAGACGCTGTAAATGTGCCCGTTTTCCTTTCAAGTCTTCTTCAGATACCTTTCATTTATCAAATAACAAAACAAAAAATCGGTATTATTACCGCTGATTCAAAATCCTTGACACCTGACCATTTCATTTCAGTTGGCATAAACAAAGAAATACCACTGCTTATAAGTGGAATGGAAGATCAGAAGGAATTTCGAGAAGCTATACTTGAAGAAAAGGGGACCCTTGATTCAAACCTTATAGAAGGCGAAGTGGTTGGTGTTGCAAAGAAATTAATAACAGAAAACCCTGACATTGGGGCACTTGTGCTGGAATGTAGTGACCTGCCGCCATATGCCCATGCAATCCAAAAAGAAGTTAACCTCCCAATATTTGATTTCACCACAATGATTCAGTATGTCCACACAGCACTGGCAAGAAAGGAATTTCATGGTTTCATGTGAGAAATGTCAGATTTTACCACGTGCGGATCCTTGATAAGAGGCCGCTGAGTCAGAGCGGATTGCCCTGATTACAGGGTTTTTTCCAGCGAAATCCAAAAAAGGAGGTGTTGCTGTGTTAAAGAAATCAGTGTCGGAGTACCAGTACCTGTATAAAGATCAAAATTTTTAGCAAGGAGGAAGAAATGAAAAAAGGATGGATGTTGGCTCGTGTTATGATAGTGTTACTGATAAGCGGGTTGGTGGTAGTTGGTTTTACCCGGCCCGTACAATCTGAAACTCCTAAGGTGCAAAAATGGCAGCCGTCATCCTGGTTGCCGTCAGGGGTAACCTGGGACACCATAGGTTATATATCTGAGTATGTTAACAGGATGTCCAACGGGCGCCTAATTATGGAGCCAAGCGCCCCCGGGGCGATAGTTCCGGTTGCGGAGCAGCTAAATGCCGTATCTATGGGTGTGATGAAAGCGACGTTTATATGGCCCGGATATTTCCCGGGGGAACTCCCTGTCGGTTTCATGCATGGGGACTGTTTTGCCGCTCCAAGGACGACTGCAGAGTTGCGCTACCTGTATGAGTCCTACGAGGATGGAAAAATTATGAAGCTATTGAGAGAGGAATATGCCAAACATGGTGTGTACCTCGTGGGGAATCTCTACTGGACATTAGATAATCTAATGATATCAAAAGAACCAATACGTGGCATAAAGGACATCAAAGGAAAAAAGTTCAGGTCTTCTGAATTAATAGCTCTGCAGTTGGCTCACCACGGAGCAGGGACAATATGGACCCCAGGCGCCGAAATTTACACCATGCTCGCCACCGGTGGTGTGGACGCCATAACCTTTTCGCACGCAGCCGACAATGTGGCAATGGGATTCCATGAGGTCACCAAATACTGGATAAAATTTCCAACAGCGGTAGGACCGGCGGCCGATGCCCTTATTGTGAACATGGATGTATGGAAAGCGCTTCCTGATGACCTCAAAGCTATAGTAGAAGCAGCCGTTGAGGTTGGAAGCGGGAGAAACGCCTTCGAGGCCGAACTGGCAATCGCTGATGCATGGAAGTTTGCGGAGAAGCATGGAATAGAAGTAATAGAGTGGTCAGAGGAAGATGCCAAAAAATTGGCCGCTACCGCTAAAGAAGTTGTACCAAAAAAGTATTTAAAAGACCCTGCCTTTGCTGAAATTTTCAAGATAGTAGGACGGTGGGCAGCTGAGAAGGGATACTGGTAATAGTGGTGGTCCAATCCGGTGAAGACCTCCCCACAGCAGAGGGAGGTCTTCATAGAGGTCGATATTAATTGCTCATGAAGAGGAGGTAAAAGATGAGACGTATCTTGGGCGGAGTAGATATTGTCAGCGAATGGAGCGGAAAACTGGTAAGTGTGTTGATACTTTTTATGGCTGGCATACTTTTTTTAGAAGTAATGCTGAGATATGTGTTTAACGCCCCTACCATCTGGGCTCACGAGTTAACTCTTCACCTGTTCGGAGCCTACTCGGTGCTCGCTGGGGCTTATGTACTTCTTCACCATCAGCATATCAACATAGACATTATTTATGGGCGTTTCTCACCGAGAGGCAGAGCCATTATTGACTCGGTCACCTATCTGCTTTTTTTCTTGTTTATTGTTGCAATGCTGCGGTATGGAATAATGACAGCCTGGAGGGCGGTGGAGCTAAGGCAGACGGTCTCCCCTTCCCCTTGGGGTTCTCCTCTATGGCCTCTAAAACTGACTATACCTATAGCGGCTTTATTGATGCTTGCTCAGGGGTTAGCCCACTTCATCCGAGTTCTCTACATGTCTTTTAAGGGAAAGGAATTATCATGATAGATTGGATTCCTATAATGTATCTGGCTGGTGGTCTCGTATTAGGTCTAGTCACCGGATTACCAATGGCGTTTGCCCTGGCCAGTAGCTCTATCATTGTCGCCTGGATATTCATTGGCCCTATGAGCCTTCCTTTCGTTGCCACGAACATCTTTGGTATGATGTCCAGCATGGTTCTGGTTGCTATGCCTCTATTTATCTTTATGGCATGCGTGCTGGAGAAGTGTGGCGTAGCTCATGCCCTTTACGATTTTATGCAGCAATTGCTGGGAAGTATAAGGGGTGGTTTGTCAATGGGAACGGTGCTGATTTGCACGCTAATTGCCGCCATGTCGGGGGTGACCACTACCGGGGTTGTCACTATGGGCATTATTGCCCTTCCCATTATGCTTAAACATGGCTACAGCAAGAGTATAGCCATAGGCCCTATCCTGGCTGGAGGGGCGCTGGGAATTCTTATCCCTCCCAGTGTATCGCTGATTATCTATGGTATGATAGCCAGGGTATCTATAGGAAGGCTCTTTGCTGCGGGGATAATACCCGGGCTGATGCTCTCTTTTCTTTTTTTGAGCTATATAGGCGTAAGGTGCTACTTTCAGCCACACCTTGCTCCCGCTCTGCCCCCCGAGCAAAGGGTTTCCTTGAAGGAGAAAATCCTCTTAGCCAGAGGGTTAGTCTTGCCTGTACTTCTCATTCTTGCCGTTCTGGGATCGATTTTCTTAGGAATCGCCTCCCCTACAGAGGCTGCCGCTGTAGGTGCTGTTGGGGCTTTGGTCAGTGCCGCGATAAACCGCCGGCTCAACTGGCAAATGGTCAAAGAGGCAGGTTATAGAACCATGGCGGTTACCGGAATGATTATGTGGATTCTCTTCGGCACCTCCTGCTTTACCAGCATCTTTTTCCGAACAGGGGGCACACAGCTAGTGCAAGATGCGATAATTGGTGCAGGGTTAGAACCTATTCAGTTTTTTCTTATCGCATTAGTTATAATGATCTCTTTTGGGTTTTTTGTAGATGAGATAACCGAGATGATGATCATCGTTCCTGTTTTACTACCGATAGTAATTCAGCTCGGCTATGACCCGGTATGGTTTGGGATTCTTTTCATGGTAGAGGAGGAGATGGATTATCTGACGCCGCCCTTTGGATTTACCCTATTTTATTTGAAGGGGGTTGCTCCTCCCGAGGTAAGTATGGGGGATATATACCGCTCCATTCTACCGTTTGTAGCTATTCAGTTTATTGTGATGCTGGTGATTCTGTTTTTTCCTCAGATAACTCTGTGGTTTCCCGATGTAATTTTTGGACTCAGGTAGTTATGTGGACCCCTGCGATGCTGTGATACGTTTAGTCCTTTTTTAGACAGTTTGGCCAAAGTCAGCCTGCAAAAATCCTAAAAAATCAGAAAGGCCTCACAAGAAAATATTCGCGGATTATTTTATGCAATTTAGTTGTCTAATCAATACTGTTGATACACATACCCTTGGAGAACCAACCAGGGTAATAACTGGTGGCATTGGCCCTATTCCAGGCCGGAACATGAAAGAAAAAAAGGCCTGGTTTGCCAAAAATCGGGATTATATTAGACGTATGCTGATGTTTGAACCCCGGGGACATAAGGATATGTTTGGAGCGGCTATTACTGAACCGACGTCCAGTAAGGCCGATATCGGGGTGATATTTATGGATAGTGGTGGCTATCTGGACATGTGCGGTCATGGCAGTATGGGCGCAGTCACTGTAATTTTAGAAACCGGCATCATCCCGATATCTAAAAAAGATTTTGAAAAAACTGTTTTTTTAGATACCCCTGCAGGAATTATTATGGCTCGGGCAAAATTAAAAAACAGCAGAGCAACCCAGGTAACCATACGTAATGTGCCTTCATTCTTGTGTGCCTGCTTGACAATAAATACAGAGGAATTTAAGAACCTACCAATTACAATTGCTTATGGTGGCAATTATTTTGCCCTGGTTAAAGCTGATGATGTTGGTCTTAAAATTACTTTATCCCACCTGAAACAAATTAAAGAGCTTGGTCTAAAGATTAGAGACAAGTTAAATTCAGAAGAAAAAATCTTAAATCCGATTAGTGGGAAACAAGTCAAGGTGGAACTGGTTGAGTTTTACAATGAAGGCAACTCACCTCGCAATGTGGTTGTCTTTGGTGCTGGCCAAATAGATCGCTCCCCATGCGGAACAGGGACATGCGCTAAAATGGCTTATTTGCATGCCCAAAATAAATTGCAATCAGGTAGTCTTTACACCTATGAGAGCATTTTGGGAACTAAATTTCAGGGAACCATTGTAAAAGAAACACAGCTCAGACAAGTGACGACCATCATTCCTGAAGTCACAGGCAGTGCCTATATAACCGGCTTTCAAAACTTTGTGGCTTCTGATGACGATCCTTATAAAACTGGGTTTTCAATATAAAAATGAAACATGAAAAAATGTCCCCAATAAATACTATGAGGGATATCGGTCATTTTTTTTCGCTTAAAACTGATGGTCCTGTAAAAAGTCAGGTACCAGATGTTTTTAATATCATCAGAAAGGTTTAAAGGGCATGATATTAATATGTTCATAGAATTTATCAAAATGGGCAGCTGAAGAAATCAGGGCCTACATAACTATTATGGAGGAGGTTTTATTGGTTATGGAAAAGGGACGCTATGACGTGATTATAGTTGGCGGAGGAATTATGGGTTGCTCCACCGCCTACCATCTCATAAATTCTGACAACAAACTTAAGATAGCTGTTATCGAAATGGACCCCACCTATGCCCGGGCATCAAGTACCCTATCAATGGCCAACATTCGAATCCAGTTTAGTCTTAAAGAAAATGTCCAGATATCGCAGTATGCCTTTAAGATTCTAGAACGATTTGAGGAGGAGATGTCTGTGAACGATGAAAAGCCAAACATAAGTTATCACCGAGAAGGAAACCTCTTTCTGGTAGACAATTCGAGCAGGAAGGCAGCTGAAGAAGCGATAGCGGTTCAAAAAAGATTAGGCTGCGAAGTTGAATGGTGGACTCCGAATAAGGTAAAAGAACATTATCCGCTCTACGATCCTGCTGATTGTGTTGGCGGTACATTTGGCCCTCAGGACGGGCACCTTGACGCATACTCTGTGCTCATGGCTTATAGAGCCAGGACCAGGACTCTCGGAACAGAATTCTTGAAGGATGAAGTTGTTGAAATCACGACCGTTGGAAATACAGTCACTGGTGTCAAATTGGCTTCAGGTGAAATTCTCACTGCCAAAATTATTGTCAATTGTGCGGGTGCCTGGGCAACTAAAGTTGCAAAAACAACCAATGTAAATTTACCGGTTGTTCCAATCAAGCGCCAAATTTTTACATTGGATCCGGCGGTAAAACCGGAGGGACCATTACCCCTTACAATTTTGCCCTCGGGGCTCTACTTTCGCACTGAGATCGGCAATCTGATACTCCTTGGAAAATCGATGGACGAAGATCCGATTGAGTTCGACTTCACATGGGATAACAAGAGATTTATGGAGATTTTATGGCCTGAATTGGCAGAGTTTGTGCCTTCCTTCGATACGCTAAAACTGATGAGAGGCTGGGCTGGACTTTACGCTGTTAACACACTTGATGAAAATGCCATTCTTGGAGAATGGCCGGAGACTAAAGGCCTTTTTCTTGCTAACGGTTTCTCCGGGCATGGCTTACAACAGGCTCCTGCTGTGGGACGTTATATATCCGAACTAATCATCGGTAATACAATATCTTTGGATCTTTCGGTTTTTGGGCCGGAGAGAATACTTGAAAACAAGCCATTGTCTGAAAAGGGAATTGTTTAGAAAAGTAGAAATTGCAACCTAAAATTGGTTTAATTCGGCAACCCGATTTTGCTCCAACATTAATTTGAACAAAAAATATCCATTAACAAAAGGTTATTATTTTTTAGCTACAGCCAAACATCTCTGAATGTGACTGTAGCTATTTTATTTTAACCCCTTATTTTTTACAATCAAAGAAAAACGGCGTCAGGTCTTCACAGCCTGTTGTCTTAAGACAATGAATGGCGAAATCCCTATCTTGTAACTTGAAAATGTGCATACATATTATGGAAACATTCACGCCCTTAAGGGTATCTCTCTTTCCACACCTCATGTCGGAATTGCCTGCCTAATAGGCGCAAACGGCGCAGGCAAGTCTACGACGCTCCTGACTGTTTTTGGCGTTCAACCTCCTGCGGAAGGAAAAATACTACTTGACGGTGAGCCGATTCAGCATCTGCGACCGGAACAGGTCGCAGCCCGATGGGTAGCCCAAACCCCTGAGGGACGGCAGATATTCCCCGTATGACTACCCTTGAAAATTTAGAGATGGGAGCCTTCCTGCGTTCGGACAAGGCAGAGATTGCAAAGAATCATGATTGGGCCTTTGAGTTCTTTCCTATCTTGAAAAGTAGGGGAAAACAGTTAGGTGGCACCTTGAGCGGTGGAGAACAGCAAATGCTCGCCATGGCCAGAGGGCAATCATGGGCAGACCTCTGCTATTACTGCTGGATGAACCCTCATTAGGTCTCGCCCCGAAACTGGTCAAGACTATCTTCGAGGCAATCATTACTATCAAGAAGCGAGGCACGACCATTTTCCTTGTAGAGCAGAATGCTCATATGGCCCTTAATAATTCGGATATGGGATACGTAATGGAGACTGGACGTACCCTTTCAGATACTGCTGAGTCGCTACTACAAAGCGAGCAGGTCAAAAAAGCCTACCTGGGCGATTAACCCGCTGGATCTTTCCTTGCCGAAAGGCTCCTTTCTTTAGTCGTAAACTCGCTTCATCCCTGCCTGTGCGTGCCCGCACCTGTCTGCGTGCATCGCACAGGCAGGCGCAGACAGGTCTCCCAAATTTCTATTTTCCAATTTCCCCGCTTGGCTGTATCTTCGACAAGTTTCAAGCCGCGAACGGCTACCTATATTTTTAACCCAGATTTTGGATTTTACCCTGTTTTAGATTTTTCTCTTGACTTATAATTCTATGTTTCGTTTGATAAAATTGCAATTTTATCAATTGTTTTACCTGTATTTAAATAAGATATCACACATAAGGCTGAGAAAAGGCTAAGATTCTTTGTTCCAAAGGTAAAATGCATAGGGCATCATTTTCATATCGATATTTCCACACCTGTTATAAGACTGAGTAGTTGAGCCGCGTCTGAACCGAAGGTTACCAATAACTTGTTTGGCCTTATTTTGAAAGGTACGAACTCCTGAAACAACGCCTGGGCAATCTTTAACCGCTTTAATTTTAAAAAAGATTGCCATATTAAGTTCGCTAATGCAACGTTGGTATTTAGAGAAAGAAAACTAATTATCAATCAGCCATAGGGAGCGCTTTATGTCAAGGTTTTATAAGGCAGTAACCATGGGTTTGATGACAGGTTTAATAGGCCTAACCCTGATTCCTACCCTGTTTGAACTTGAAAAAAATATGGGACTGGGTTTGCTATTTAAGCTAAGGGGTCCAAGAAAAGCCCCTTCTGAAGTCATTATAGTAACCATGGACAAGTCCACAGCCGATAATCTCTCCCTGCCGACAAACCCGGAAAAATGGCCTCGCTCCCTTCATACGACACTCATTGAAAACCTGACCAAAGAAGGTGTCTCAGTTATTGCCTTTGATATCATTTTCGATAAATCCCATTCAACAAAATACGATAATCTACTCGCTAAAGCAGTTAGTAAGGCAGGTAATGTTGTCTTATGTGAATGCCTCAAAAAAGAGACAATTCCCGTGGTTGACAAAAAAGGCAACCAAACAGGGGAGATTAGTATTGAAAAACTGGAATCACCTGCCCCCACACTTGCTCAAGCCGCTGCTGCCTTAGCCCCCTTCCCCCTCCCAAAAGTGCCCATTAAGGTTAGTCAATACTGGTTAATAAAAACAGGCGTTGTTAATACTCCTACCTTACCGGTTGCGGCTTTTCAAATATTCGCATTGGATGTGTATGATGAGTTTGTGCAATTGTTGAAGGAAATTACCCCATCTTTTACTGAACAGCTACCTGTTGACAAGAATACAATCTTAGAGTCCAGAGGAGTAAAAAAACTCATATTGATGCTGAGAAACATTTTTAAAAACAACCCATTGATTGTTGAAAAAATCTTAGATAATTTGAAAGATCAAAATATACAGCCTGTTGACCTTAAAAAAAATCAACTCCTCATGTCCCTTATCAAGATGTATCAGGGACCACAAAGTCACTATCTCAATTTCTACGGGCCGCCTGGGACTATTACCACTGTTCCATATTATCAAATACTACAGAATAAGAAAAAAGCCCCTGTAAGTCAAAAGGTAACTCAACTAAACGGCAAGGCTATATTTGTTGGACTTTCAGAACAATTACGACCACAACAAAAAGATGGTTTTCATACGGTTTTTTCTCAGTCAAGCGGCTTAGGTTTAGATATTAGCGGCGTTGAGATTGCAGCAACGGCATTCGCAAATTTGTTAGAGGACATGCCCGTCCAGTCGCTCAGTCTTTTCTCTCACCTTTCGACTATTTTTCTTTGGGGTATGGCGCTGGGCTTTTTTTGTCTTCTTTTTTCTCCTGTCATCTCAGCTGTTAGTGTATCTGGGTTAGGTACACTTTATTTATTTGTTGCTTATTATCAATTCAAGCATACTGGCATTTGGCATCCAATTGTTATCCCTATATTTTTTCAAGCGCCCTTTGCCTTCTTTGGTGCGGTGTCATGGGAATACTTCGATACAAACAGGGAACGAAAAAATACCAGAAGGGCCCTTGAATACTATTTGCCTGATAAGATAGTAGATCAATTAGTGAAAAATATGTCGGATATCAAAACAGAAGGTCAAATTGTTTATGGCGCTTGTTTGATGACAGATGCAGAACAATACACTGCTTTATCAGAGGCTATGAATCCAAAGGAACTCAGTAGTTTTATGAATGAATACTATAAATTAGCTTTTAAGCCTGTAAAGGAATACAACGGGTATGTTTCAGACGTTATAGGGGATTCTATGCTTGCATTATGGTCAACAACACAACCTGACACCACTCTAAGAAATAAGGCCTGCCTTGCAGCATTAGGTATTGCAAAGGCGGTATGTCAATTTAATCAATGCCAAGGCGACTTTCAACTTCCAACTCGTATAGCCTTACATTCAGGACAAATGTCTATGGGTAATATTGGCGCCATTGACCATTATGAGTATCGCCCTGTTGGGGACATTGTCAATACAGTTTCAAGGTTAGAGGGACTGAATAAATATCTTGGCACACGTATACTGGTCTCTGAAGATGTACTCTACCAACTAAATGGCTTTCTAACAAGAAGACTTGGCAAGTTTCTCCTGGCCGGAAAATCAAGATCTATTATCGTTCATGAATTACTTTGCCTCGTTGAAAAATCTAATGAAAAACAAAGAAAACTTTGCGAAACCTTTTCTAAAGCTCTTAGCGCCTATACGAGGCAATCCTGGGAAGAGGCAATAAAGATGTTTTATGAATCTACAAAAATAAATAAAGACGATGGTCCTTCTACTTTTTATTTAGAGTTTTGCGAAAAATATAGGCATAACCCTCCGGGGGAAATGTGGGATGGCTTGGTTTGTCTGGATAATAAATAAAAGGGGGAGAAAAATGAAAAAGTGTAAAAACTTGCACTTAATTCTTGCAATACTAATGATTGTGTTATTGAGTAGCCTATCAAATGCAGATGCGGCTGCAGAAACACATAATAAATGGGTGGCCAGGGTTGTATCTGTACAAGGTAGTGTTCAGGCGCAAAGATCAGGGGAAACGCAATGGATATCAGTTAAATTAAATGATACGTATAGATCTGGCGATATGATCCGTGTTCAGGAGAAAAGCAGGGCAGCCATTGTTCTACAAGATGAAACTATCCTTCGCCTCGATCAAAACACAACTATAGTTTTTTCAACATTAAAGAAAAAACAAACCTCTTTGATAAAACTTATCATTGGCGCTGTAAATTTTTTCAGCCGCTTTCCCACAAACCTAAAGGTGATTACACCCTTTGTTAATGCATCAATAGAGGGCACAGAGTTCTTTGTTAAGGTTGATGACAGTAAAACCTTTCTGTCAGTTTTCAAAGGACGTGTATTAGCTAATAATGAGCTCGGAAGCATCACCATGATAAGCGGACAATCGTCTATGGTTAAGAAGAATCATAAACCTACTCCATATATGATAGTCCATCCCAGAGATTCAGTTCAATGGGCCCTTTATTACCCGCATATTTTTTACTACAGTACATCCGATTTTCCTAAGTTCAACGAAATAAGGTGGCAGAAAATAGTTAGAAAATCCATAGAGGCTTACTGGGACGGTGACCTTACAAAGGCGTTTTCTATCCTTAAAGAGGTCCCAAAAGATATTCACGATCCACGTTTTTTTACCTATTGCGCTGCGTTGCTACTATCTGTTGGGCGGGTTGATGAGGCAAAGTCGAATATTCAAAAGGCCCTAATTGCTGATAAATCTAATAGCCTTGCATTTTCTCTTCAATCAATCATAGCAGTGGCACAAAATAATAAAGATAAGGCCCTTATCCTCGCAGAAAAGGCTGTTAAGGGGGCTCCAAATTCTATTGCCTCACAAATTGCGCTCTCTTATGCCAGACAAGCCGGTTATGATCTTCAAGGTGCATTGGCCTGTCTTCAAAAGGCAGTAGCAGCAGCCCCGGATAATGCCCTTGCACAAGCGCGTTTGGCAGAACTCTATCTATCTGAGGGTGATCTCGATAGAGCTGTTAATGCAGCACAAAGGGCTGTTTCATTGAATCCCAATATTGCTCACTCACAGACTGTGTTAGGATTTGCCTATCTTACACAGATAAAAACCAAGGATTCAAAGAATACCTTTAAAAAGGCTATTGAATTAGACCAGGCAGCCCCTTTGCCTCGGCTCGGTCTCGGGCTGGCAAAGATCCGCGAGGGTGATCTAAAGGAAGGCCGGAGCGAGATTGAGATTGCTGTAAGCCTCGACCCGGACAATTCACTTATGCGCAGCTATCTGGGTAAGGCATATTTTGAAGAAAAACGTGATAAGCCGGCTATGGATCAATTTTCCATTGCCAAAAAACTTGACCCCCTTGATCCTACATCCTATTTTTATGACGCAATTCGAAACCAGACCAAAAATCGTCCAGTCGAGGCATTGCATAACTTACAGAAATCCATAGAGTTGAATGATAACCGGGCGGTCTACCGATCTCGTCTAATGTTAGATCAGGACCTGGCAGCACGTAGCGCCGGTTTGGCCCGTATTTATGGCGACCTTGGGTTTAATCAGCTTGCGCTGGTAGAAGGCTGGAAATCACTTAGTTTTGATCAAGGAAACTATTCTGCCCATAGGTTTTTGGCAGACTCATACAGTGCCCTGCCAAGGCATGAAATCGCCAGGGTTAGCGAACTGCTCCAGTCCCAACTTCTTCAGCCAATTAACATAACTCCGGTTCAACCACAGCTTGCAGAGAGCAATCTGTTCATACTGGAGGGCGCCGGCCCAACAGATCCCTCTTTTACCGAATTTAACCCACTCTTTAATAGAAACCGATTTGCATTACAAGGGTGCGGAGTCATTGGCGGTAACCAAACAATAGGGGACGAAATAGTCCTATCTGCTGTTTTAGATAAATTCTCCTACAGCTTAGGTCAATTCCACTACAAAACCGATGGGTTTCGTGAAAACAACGACTTGGAGCAAAACATTTACAATGCTTTCGCCCAGATAAACCTTAACCATAAAACAAGCATTCAAGGGGAATTTCGTTATACAGAAAGCGAAAAAGGAGATCTTGAAATCATCTTTAATGAATCCTTTACACCAACCTTAAGACAAAAAGAACAGGTACAGTCCACAAGGCTTGGTTTTCATCATGCGTTTACACCTCGATCTGATATCATAGCCTCTTTTAATTACCAAAATGCAAATCTTTATACAGATGTTATACCAGGTTTTTTTGCCATTGATAGTGACGTAGATCACTACACAGGCGAAGTCCGATACCTTTTTCATTCCAAACGGTTTAATATAACCGGCGGCGCAGGACATCGTAAATTAGATGGGATTGAAACAACTGATTACGGAGGATTTCCTATAAAAGAAGATGATGAAACAAAATACAGCAATCTTTATTTATACTCAGACATTGATCTCATAGAGAACCTCAGTTTAACAATTGGGGGCAGCGGGGATTTTCTAAAAGGGGAATCTAAAGATGAAGACTGTAACCAATTCAATCCAAAATTCGGGTTGATTTGGAGTCCTGCTCCTGCAACTGTCTTAAGGGCGGCTGCCTTCAGGACGTTGCAGAGACCGATATTATCAAGACAAAACGCTGACCCCAGTATTGAGCCAACACAAGTGGCCGGATTCAATCAGTTCTTTTTTGGCGCCGAAGGTGATAAGGCATGGCGATATGGCCTTGCCGTAGACCACGGATTTTCTTACAACATCTATGTCGGGGCCGAGTTGTCTTTTAGAGACCTTGACGTAGTGTTTAAAGACCCCACTGTGCCGGACCCCGTTTTTCACCGCGACTGGGAGGAAAGGATGAGTCGGGCATACCTTTACTGGACCCCATTCACCTGGTTATCGTTGAGCGCTGAATATCTATACGAGCGATTTGAAAGGGATGTATCAGAGGGGTTCATAGGTGTTGAGGAATTTGAAAAGCTACGCACCCATCGGATTCCCATTGGTATTCGATACTTCCATCCATGCGGATTCAGCGCTTCCTTGAAGGCAACCTACTTAAGCCAGGAAGGCAACTTTATAGTTCCTAAAGAATTTACCTACTCAATTGACCCAGGAGATGACCAATTCTGGATCATTGACACCTCTATCAGCTACCGTTTACCCAAACGATATGGCCTTGTCAGCGTGGTAGGCAAAAACCTGTTAAACGAGGAATTTAATTTTCAGGACACTGATCCTGGAAACCCTCGAATAGCGCCGGATCGACTAATTCTACTCAAGTTAACGCTGTCATTTTAAATAATTTTAAGCAAAAAAAGGAGAAAGGAGGTGAATATAAAAAATACAAGGGTGCGTTTGACCTAAATTGGATATAGAAGGTCATCGCTTATCTAATTTAAAAATTTAAAACGTAGAGGAGAAAAAAAATGGCAAATGAAAAAAGTGAATATATGTGTATCAAGATATTCGGAGATGGACATATAGAGGTTACAGATTCACACGATGAAACTGTACCGCCTGATGAGAAACCTGATATCCTTCCAGGTCCTTCAAATACATATGATCAGGCAGTATGGTATAGCGGAAGTCCAATATGTTTCTGGTATCGTGGGCAAAGATACTGTATTAATAGATGATAATAGTTCATCCTTTATACTACTTTTCTAAAAAAAGATATGCATTTCTCATAACCGAGCTGCCCGGACCCGATACACCTTTAATATATTGTTTTGGGCCATACCTATTCTATCGACGCATCTTTTCCGGGCAGCTCGACTTTCATGCATCCCGCTATGCTGAAATGACTTAACGGAACAACAAAGTTACATGCAAGAGAAAAAACACCTCGCCGATTTGACTTTTTTTGTATTAGTACAGCCACAAAGTCACAAAGACACTAAGACTCTAAAATGATTAATTATCTCTCATTCACATAAGCCGGAGGACCATAGGGGCCAATATGGAATTATCTTGCGCTATTGAGGTTATCTATAGTAATCATCTTGTGTACTCATATAAAATCGGGGTAGGTAATGTACAAGATATTCTCTCAAACAGACGACAAAACAATTTTTGCATCACCGGACAGCACAATATTAGAGGCCACACTCAAGGCTAAAATCAACCACATTCATGTTTGTGGGGGAAATGCCCGATGTTCAACCTGCCGGGTCTATGTTATCGATGGATTGGACAACTGTCTGCCTCGGAATGAAAAAGAAAAGCAGTTAGCCGACAAACTTGGATTACCTGAAAATATTCGACTTGCCTGCCAAACAAAAATACGTGGAAATATTGCTATTAGACGTCAAGTTGTTGATGACCTGGATATAAAAATCATATTAAAGCAATTCGGAGATACGTCCGGCACCAAGCTTGGACAAGAAAAAGATCTTTCGATTCTCTTTACTGATATCGAAAACTACTCCCAATTTGCTGAGGCCTTGCCTGCCTATGACGTGGTGCATGTTTTAAATCGATACTATCAAACTATGAACGATATTATTGTTCAACACAAAGGCATTATCAGCGATGTGGCAGGAGACGGTATATTGGCATTGTTTGGGGTAATAGAAGATAGCAAAAACCTTGTATTAGATGCTATTAATACAGTTCGAGCAATGCACACGGCCTTGATTCAGTTCAATGCTTATCTCAATCAAATATACGGCCGTTCTTTCGGGATAAGGGCAGGAATTAATTTTGGAAAAGTCATTGTCGGAAGTTTTGATACCGGCATGATGAGTAAAGTTTCCGCTATTGGAGACGCAGTTAACATGGCAAGCCGGATAGAAACGTCAAATAAGGATTTTGGCACGCAACTGCTGATTTCACAATCAGCCTATGAGGAAATAAAGGAGTTGGTAGTGCCCGATAAAATGTATCGCGCGAGATTAAAAGGTAAGTCCGGAGAGCACCTTCTGTATGCCATTAAAGTTTGAATTATCGTAACCGTTCAAGACAGTCACGCATCAAATCTCTTTCTTTATATACGCTTTAAGGCAATATTTTCTATGGCACTTTTTAGGGCTACAATACCTTCACTTATATCGGAGCGGCCAGGAGCTGGAGTCGCAAACCATTTCCATAACGTCGCCTTGGCCGGAGTTTTCCTGTCTTCCACCACGCCTCTTATCTTTATCCTTCTCCTCCCTGCCTGAATAATCAATCGGTTTCTAAGCCGGGAGTAACTCACTCTTCTTATTTCCGTAGCCGGTACAAATATTTTCTCTACCGGAGAGGTCACTATAAAACCTTCAGGTGTCACATCAACATACTGCTCGTCTGCGGTCCTTCGATCCATAAAATAAATAAGTCCTATCCAACTGGGTAGCAATAGGACAAAAAGAACCCCTATTCCCTGCAAGAATATCCCAAGGGCAAAGACGACAATCTCTATAACAAGCTTGAGCATGGTAGGAGCCTTGAACACAGTTGATTCCATAATAGACATAAACATAGGCGCAAGGAAGTATATTCCCGCACCTATGGCCGCCACCTGAATAATAAATATTAGAGACAGCCATATCCTGGCATACCTTCTGCGGGTAAAGAAAAAGCTCTGCCCGGCAGGCGGCTCTTTCCATCGTGGCCCTTTAAATGCAGAGGTTATATGATACCCAAATGCTTCAAACAGGGAATACATGACCGGAACTACTATAAGGGTTAAAACCGTCGCAAATGCTATGCCGAAAATTATGACAACCCCCATTCCCTCCCACAGCTCGTCCGTTATGGTGAGTGTTATTATGCCCCCTATGGTGGAAAGCGTCGTAGAAATGATGGGCCTCAACCGCTGCAGACCTGCGGCTATAATGGCATTAAAGATATTCATCTCCTTGTCACGCATTCGGTTGATACAGTCTACGAGTACAATAGAGTCATTAACTACAATCCCGGTCAGGCCCACCAGCCCAACAAAGCCCATGATGGAAAAGTTGTTTCCCGTAACAAGCAGTCCGAACATGGCTCCCACAACCGAGAGAGGAAGGGCGGTCATAATGGCAAGGGGTTGGAAATATGAATTAAATTGTGTAACAAGGAGTGTAAAGATGAGGATAAATGATACTATATAAGCCAGTTTAAGACTTGCAAAGGATTCTTCCGTCTCATGGTATTCTCCTGAAAGGTCAAATGCATAACCATTAGGCAGCTTGTATTCTTCAAGTATTTTCTTGAGATCCGTAGTAATTTCCACTGCGGATCGTTGTTCGTTCCGTGCTGAAACCCGTACCACCCTTCTTCGATCTACGTGCCCTATACTGTTTATACCAGGCCCCTGGTTGAAACCGGCAATATTGGATAGGGGCACCAGCTCACCCGACCTTGACCGTACCTTGACCTTTTCCAGCATCATAGTGCTGGTCCTGGATTCCGGCGAGAACCGAACCTTCAGATCATATTTCCTTGATACATCCAACTCATCCCTGAATTCCCGTATATCCAGGCCGGCCGTGGCTCCCCTTAGCCCCATGGCCACCATATCCAGCGGCACATCCAACATGGCCGCCGAATCCCGATCTACCTGGACTCTAAGCTCAGGAGGTGCATTGGAAAAATCATCCTTTATATCGGCTATTCCAGGAATTCGTGTAAGAATACCCTTCACGTCCTCGGTTATATGACGAAGCATTTCTATCTCGGGTCCAATCACTTTTACCACGATAGGAGCAAAGGAAGGAGGTCCCCATGAAAGGGGGCGGAAACGTATCACAGCTCCAGGTATTGTGTCTAATTTAGGGCGTATACGCTTCTCAATCTCCTTGTGGGACTGCCGGGCATACTCCTTTCCGTCAAGAAGCTCAATCGTTACCTCAGCGAAATTGCTTATTTTTCCTGATCCGAATGATATCTCATAGGCGCTTTGTCCCTTTGCACCTGCGGTCGAGACTACTTGAACCGCTTCGGGCACATTTTCTTTCACTATCTTTTCGATTTGAAGCGCTATATCATTTGTAATGTCCACGTCAGTCCCTGGCGGTGTTTCCACAGTGATATAAATATAATCAAAATCTATATCCGGAAACATCTCTATCTTTATCACCTTCATGCCGATCAGGCTCACGGCCCATGCAAGGCTTAATATGGTAAAAAGCACGATTATGAAACGATGATTCAATGCCCAGGAAACGCCTCTAACATAGATTTTCTTAAGACTGACAAGATCCTCCTCGGGCCTGATTACCCTACCCTTCTTTACTGATCTCTTCATGAATCGGGCAAGGACGAGTGGATTTGCTATCAACGCAATGATCAGAGATGCAGAAAGCGCTATGGTGACCGTTTTGGGTAGATAGCCCATGTATTCTCCCGTAGTACCGGTCATGAGAAGCATGGGCAGGAATGCCGCCATTGTAGTCAGTGTGGCCGAAATAACCGGAGCTGCTATCTCAGAAACTCCATCTATCACAGCAGTTAGTCTATCCTTGCCAAGCTGATAGTGATGATAAACGTTTTCCACAACAATTATAGCGTTGTCTACCAGGAGTCCAATACATAGAACCAGTGCAAAACGAACCATATTGTTGTTTGTCTGACCGAACACCTTGAGGAGTATGAATGCTACTAAGAGCGACAAGGGGATAGAAAGAGATGTGATGACCGAGTTCCTAAGACCCATGGCAAAGTATAGCACAATAATGACGATTATCAGGCCCGTCACGGCAGAATTGTTCATCACATCAAAGCCCTGCTGAATATATTTTGCCTGATCCGCAGTTGTAATGATGCGAACACCTGCAGGGAAACTCCTCTGAAGCTCCTTTATCTTCCGGCGGACCTTTGCCGAGGTCTCCAGGATATTTGCGCCTGTCCTTTTTTTAACGGCAATGGAAACGGAAGATTCACCGTCCACTCTTGAATAGCTTACCTCTTCGGTATGACCATCCTTTACGGTCCCCACATCTCCCAGAAAAACTACCCGGTCCCATTTTCTAATAAGCGGCACACGGGTATAATCCTGCACATTTTTTATCTCTGTCAATGTTCTTAGCATCAACCGGCGCCCAGCAAGGTTGACCATGCCTCCTGGAATATTTATATCCGCCTGCTTTACCGCATTAAACACATCAAGTATGGTCAGTCCATATTGATTGAGCCTTTCCGGATCCAGATAGATCTGTATTTCTCTTGTAAGCCCTCCTGCCACATCCGTGGAGAGCACCTCCGGCAGGAGTTCTATCTCATCCGCCACGTCTTCGGCCAGTCTCTTGAGCCGGATTGGATCCATGTCCCCTACAACTGAAATAAGTATGACAGGGACGTCCGTGAGATTTACCTCCTCTACAGTACTATCTTCCACTTCGTCAGGGAGATCTTTTCTCGCATCCGTTACCTTTTCCCTTACTTTTTGGAGTGACCGCTCCAGGTCCGCATCAACATCAAAGTCAATTACGATCACTGAGACAGATTCTGACGATGATGACCGCATCTCTTCCACATTCTTGATATCGCTTAGTTCCTCTTCAAGGGGGTTGGTTACTAAGCTCTCAATCTCGCTGGGTGAGGCCCCTGGATAAGAAGTGATAATAATGGCATGAGGGGCTGATATTTCAGGCTCGCCCTCCTTGGGCAGGGATTGGTAGGCAAATGTCCCTGCCACTATAGGCAGAACTATAACCAAGAGAGTGAAAATGCGTCCATGACGGATAATGAAACGAAAGATACTCATAACACCTCTTCTTTTTCAGTAGAGGAAACCATTATACTGTTTCCCGGCTTGAGGTATTGCCCTCCGGTTACCACCAGTCTCTCTCCTGGGATTAATCCTTTCAATATCTGAATTCGTGCGCCTTCACTCCTACCTGTTTCTATCTCACGAACTCGAGCCTTTTGATTTGGATCAACTACAAAAACCTCTTTTCTGTCCTTCCTGTAGAGCACAGCACTTTGGGGTATCATGATTACGTCATGTATCACTGCGGTAGTCAAGTGAACGTTGGCGGTCATGCCTGCCTTGAGAAAGATGTTTGGATTCTCTACCAAAATTTCTACATCAAACGTGTTTGTCCGTTCATCTGCCTTAATCCCTATCCGGTCTATGCGACCCTTAAGCACGGATTCCGGAGATGCCTCTATGATGACGGAAACAGAATCTTCCCAGTCAAGATGCACGTAATCCCTCTCCGTAAGATAGACTCTTACTCGCATAGGATCCAGGTCTATCAGTGTCATAACAGGTTGTCCTACGCCCACTGTCTGTCCTTTCTCCACCATACGGGAGGCGATTAAACCGGAAAAAGGGGCGCTGATCCGTGTTTTATTAAGGCGTTCCTTTGCAATTTCTACAAGAACTTTCCCATGGGCTACTGATGCATTGGACGCCTTGAAGTCCGCCTCGGATTTCTCAAAGGCATTCTGTGAGATAACGTTTCTCGTCAAGAGATTCCTGGAACGCTCAAAACTCTTTTCCATGGCATCCAAACGGGCCTGACTTACATCGAGGTTTGCCTCCGCCTCCTTAAGTGCAAGTCGATAATCCGTCTGATCTATCCTAACAAGGGTCCGCCCGTTTTCTACCCTGTCACCAATATCAGCGTTGTACGACTCAATTACCCCCCCTACCTCGGCTGAAAGGGTAACCTCCCGGTTTGGCACAAGCCGTCCGACAGATTCAACTATTAGTGGAAGATCGTGATTTTCGATCTCCATTATGCGCACAGGCACAGGCTTTTCTTCTTTCTGTAAGTCCCCCTCACTTTTTTGCAAACAAGAGGTCAGCAAGATTAGACAGACAGTAATGTTTATCATGTATTGAAATCGTTTCATGGATAGTTTCTCTCATTAGTTAGTTTAAGCGTTCACAGTTTTTCCGATAAAATCAGGCTTCACAGTTACCTTTATTCCTGCAACTGGCAGACCTGTCTTCCGCAGGCAGGATAACTTTCAGCAATATTGCATAGAGATAAAGTCCCACTTTGCACCGAATTTGTACCTTTAAACAAAGTCCTAAGCAAGTTGAGTTTTCTTTATATAACTCATTCAGAGTTTAAAATCTTGGTATCGTTCAAAAGTGTGTACCTGGTGACAATTTAACTGAAAGGATTTCAATGTTGAAGTAGCCTTTGATCCCAAGTTTCTCTTTCCAATATTGTTCCCATTTATCTCTGGAATATTGTCTTATCATAATCATCTTGGAGATATTAGTCACTGCTGCATCAGACCATCCCCAGGCTATTTTCTTCAGTCGTCGACCGACTTCCCTAAACAGCCTTTCAAGTAGAGAGGTTGTCTTTGGAGCGATTACGCCTGTTTTCAACCAAATGTCTATATTGGTAAACAACCGATCTGAGAGGTTTTCAAGATAGGATGCCCCATTCTTGTAACCCTTTTCACGAAAGGTTTTTATTAGTTCTTTGATTTCTGTTTTGCTGCTTTCGTATTTGGATTTTACTGTTTCCTTATCTTCTTCTTTAAGAATCTCAAAGTCTCCCTCAGGTAGCTCTATGCCTATTAGCTCTTTTATCTTATCTGTGTCCGGCTGACTTTCCTTTTTCTTTAGACCATCTTGCCAAAGGGCATGATAAAGTCCTCTTGGTCCATGCCAGGTACAACGTTGGGACTCTGCCACATCAGAGAGAAAATCGTCAAGCCCTGGCTCTCCATCATAAATAAAGGGAATGCTATAGGGTTTAGCTTCTTTAATACGTTCTTTTATATTACGCTCTATTTCCGGCCAGGTGGTATTGGTAAAGGAACCAAGGGGTTCGACTCGGCCTGCTCTGGTAATGCCTATAACGGCTCTGAGTTCTCCTTTACGACCCTTATGCTCTTTAACCCCTGTGCCATCAGCCAATATGGCTGATAAATCTTCTGTTGAAACCGGTTGCTTAAATGTCTCATCTATATCACTTCCAACCACTATGTTATGGATACCGCCTAATGATATATCTATGGATCTTCCATCAATGAGCCTTCGATAATTGGTATCAATGACCGCTTCGGTCACCTCATGCTCAAAATTTGACTCCTTACGGGCATATCGGCCTAATTGTAAGGCATTTAGCAAGGGAGAATATATTGCACCACAATTGCAGCATTCGCTCCTTCTTAGAGGTAAAACTAATTCGCCAAACACTGTGGAAATCTGCCGTGGCTTGCTACGATATCCCTTTTTCAGAATCTTCCGTCCACGACAAAATCGATTTCCTGAATCCCCTTTTCTTACATGCCGGCCTAACCCCTTCCTGGCTTTACTGGGATAAATATCTGTTCGGCTTAAACGGTTTGATATTATGTCATCATAGCCCATCAGAATGCTTTTTAAAATCTCCAGCATCAATGGGTTTTGGAGTTCTTTCAGCCTATAAACTATCTCGTTTAGATTGACTTTACCTATTGCAAAATCGAATCGAAGTGTTATATGTATTTCCTGTTCCATCATGGTCTCTTTCTCCTGGTTTTTGGTGTTGTTACCTTAACCATAGAAGGAGATCGTGATTTAATCAATAATTGTTTATAGATACCCGCAGACAATTCCCCTCATGCTCCGACGAGCTATCCTTAAGGGCCCATTCTCGCACAGGGAAATTGTCTGCTATCGTGTTGCTACAAACAATATTTGTGTTTGTGCAATGATAAATCATAGAAGAAATATTCCATGCCGTACCTTTTGAACGATACTAATTGATTGTTATATCAGGTACACACTTTTGAACGATACCAAAATCTTATATAAGTTTGCATTATTAACGTAAGGCCTGTTATTATTGTTTTCCTTTTTCCCTGGCCAGTTAAATGCAGAGCTTATTTAACCGGAATCAAAGGAAAACAATAAGATAGAATAATCCCTATCAGATATAGATGGCGCCATTTCTGCTAAATACCATACGAAATGACCGTCATCACGCAATCGTTAAGCAATTTGTTTGCCAATACTTTCATCCGCAACAAAATTTATACTGTTACCTCTTCAACAGGATACACTACATCTGCTTTCAAGGCCTCAGCTGCAAATGCGCATGATGCTAATATTGCTTCATGTTTTAACCGTGGGTGTTCATTCTAAATTTGATCTACGGATTCACCATCTGCTATCTTTTCCAAAACTAATTCGACCGTAATTCGAGCTCCTTTAATAACAGGTTTGCCCCATCATTATTTTCGGATTTGAAATTATTAGCTCGCTCATTATTAATCCCTTTTTTTAGGCATAGCCGTCAAGCCCACCGGCACCAGAAGCTAATGAAAACATAGCAAAAGCAACGTTTTGTACTGAAAATGGCAAAAGCTAAAAACTCGCATGTTTCTGGTGCCGGGTGGAGCGCCTTCGTTGGCCAGTCTATTCGTCAAATAACCTTAATTGCTTAGTATGATTGGAAATTCTTCTTTCTGCCAATTTTACATATTCAGAATCAATATCATACCCAATATAGCTACGCTTATCTTTTATAGCGGAGAGGCAGGCTGTCCCACTTCCGACAAAAGGGTCTAAAACAACATCGCTTTTGAAAGTATATAACTGAATCAGCCTATGAGGCAATTCTTCAGGAAAAGGTGCAGGGTGTCCAATTTGTCTTGCTGAGACGGCTGAAAATGACCACACGCTCTTTGTCCATTCAAGGAACTCTTCCTTTTTAATTGTGTTTTCTCTATTCTCTTTCTTTCTTGAAAATGTCTCTTTAGAAAAAACTAAAATGTATTCGTGAATATCCCTTAGTACCGGATTTGCGGCTGAAAGCCAACTTCCCCAAGCCGTTGAAGGGCTTGCGCTTGAAGCCTTGTTCCATATTATTTCACCACGCATGAGGTAACCAATTTTCTTCATGCCTTCTATAATGTAGCTGTGAAGCGGTATGTAGGGTTTTCTGCCAAGATTTGCAACATTGATACAGGCACGCCCACCAGGAACCAAAACACGAAATGCTTCTTTCCAGACAGTATTTAATAATTTCAAATATTCGTTCAAACTTAAATCATCATCATATTCTTTAGATACATTATAGGGAGGTGAAGTAACCATTAAATGGACACTATTATCAGGCAGCTCGTCCATTTTTTCACTAGATTTACAAAAAATTTTGTTAATATTTTTTTCAGGAATTTTGTTCTCAGCATAACTTACATTTTTCCCAGAATGTAAGCCTTCATACAATCTGCTTTTATAAAATTTGGTAGAATCGTGATTGATACGTCCTGAGGTTCCAAATGAACTTGTCTCCGTACCGGCTTTTCTTTGTTTATATATTCCGTTTGCCATTTTATTTCCTTATAAGTAACAAAAATTTCTCTGCTTTTGCTTCAAACTCCGGTTCTCTGTTTGCAATTTCAATAATTCTTCCTAATTCTCTTCTCGGCTTCATGCTGGAAAAGAATTCATGTTTTTCAGATAGCAAGTTTTCAAGATTTTGTTCTAACTCATCATATGAATTCATTCTCACAAAACCATTGTCCGGTGTTTGCTTTAGGTTATCACCGTTACTGTCTAATGGATTGGGGTTAACAGACCAAAATCCTTGAATAATTCCGGCATGAAAGAGATGGTCAACTTTTGGAATATAACTTTCAGTGATTGGAGTATTTCCGAGTATTATAATCGGGATTGGCGATGCACTGTAACTGGAGACGCGAATATTGATACTTTTACCAATCGCCTTTAACATTGAATCTGAACGAAGCAGGCCGGGATTGCCTTTATGTGTTTTGAAATCCCCTAAACAAATCAATTGATTATTCTTTAATTCCCAATTCCAAACAATTGACATCTTGACTTCAAAAATTGCTGCTATATCTTTTGCCTTTTGTTCTCTTTGTTTGCTTTTGCACAATACAACATCTGCCGGAGATTGAGGAGAAAGACCAATTTCATTGCAAATAGCGCCTTGAACAGCACAAAGCCCTTTGGAACTGGCAAATTTTTGAAGCAAATCTACTGAGTATTTTTCAGTAAAATTCCCAATCAAGGCATTTCTGCTTTGCAACGTGGATTTTTTACCTTTGTAAGATTTGG
>JAYEMW010000345.1:0-2161 GCA_034718555.1 Thermodesulfobacteriota bacterium | reverse complement strand
TTTGAGGCGGATGTTAATAATTAAGTGTGGTGTCCCCGGAATTCCGCAAAGAGGTCTAACCATAAAGACTACGTAGCAAGGTTGTTTTTATTTGTCAATAGTTAGTCAATAGTTAAGGTTTGACCCTTTATCTTCACATGCTTCAACCATTCTACATTAAAATCAACCTTTTGATCTGCCCATGGACCCCATTGAAACAAGGCATCCTGCAAATGGGCAAGATTCAGGTGGACTTTTTTCTTAATATACCAGCCAAAGTCATACCAGTCTCTACCCTTCAAATATGGTCTACAGAGCAATGCATGAATTTTTAATGCAAAATTGCTGCTTAAATCCTGATGGCAGACTTCAAAATCCAGGGGAAAATCCAGGTAACTATATTCAAAACTGGACTTTGCCGGGGGGTCTATGTCGATCTCTAATTTAATTTTTTGTATCTGCCTCGGGTTGCCTCGAAAAAACGAGAGATTGAGCTGATTGCAAAGTGAATTATCTTTGATCAGAGCTTTTTTTATCCGTTGCTCCATTACACTTTTATTTAATATTTGGGATTTGAGTCCAAATTCTTCAAAACAGTCAAGCAATCCCTGAAGGTATACCGACCAGGTAAATTCAGGGTCAGGTATTTTCAATATAAAATCAAGGTCTTCTGAAAATCTTGTCATTCCATATAAGATCCGCAGGCTGGTACCACCCTGAAAAGCTGCGACATCAAAGAAACCGGTACGCCACAAGCCATAGAGGGCAATATCCTGAAGGATCTCCTTAATGGCATGATTTTCTTCTAATTGACTGCCTGCATCATAAGTGGCTAATTTTTCCTGAATCAGATCAATCAAGGCCTAACTCCCTACTGAAATAAGATAGATACGATTTCATCCGTTTGTGCTTATAAATAAGTTTTAAAATTGCAATATCCTTACTGGTAATGGAAGCTAATAATTCCATATCAATTCGCAGCCCTTTCAAGACCCAGTCCATACCTTCCCAGGATAGTTTTCTCAGGCAGATCAGATCCATTAATGCCCTGCATGGTTGTGCAATCAGCATAGTATGCCCATTTGTTTGATACCTGCTGATCAGTTCCAGAAAATATTGCCGCTGAACTGGAAGGGGATAAAAATTGAAAACCCCCATTTTTTTATGCTCAAATTTCCGGGATTTCCGGTGGGGTACCACACTTGCTGTTGTAAAAACCGCTTCGGGAATCCAACCATGGTATGCCAATGCTGTTTCAAGGGAAATATAGCTGCACGGATAAAGGGCTTGTGCAAGAACAAAAGGATGGCATGGGTAATCCCGGAATCGTTCATTGAGCGCATATAGCCCACGTTGAAATCGAGACAATTCTTTGGTTTTAATTGCACGATTAACTAAGTTATAGCGACGCTGCGCACTTCCCGTCACCATCCGTTTCAGTTGAGAAGCTTTAATTATTCTGTTGGCAAGTCCATGCTCAATGATTTTCCTGGTTATTGTATTCATGGCTTATAAAATACCACATCCTTTCAAAAAATGAAAGTATAAGGAATAACTTCGATTAAATGCTTATCCCCAAAAAGAATTCCGGGGACACCACACTTAATTGTTAGAATCCCGGCATTTCGGACCGGGCTTTAGGGGCTTGAGAGTTCGATCAAGATAACATTCAAGTTTATCGATAAACGATTCCTCACCCATGGGCCGTCCGGTTCTTTCATGTTTTCTGAAGTGATCCGTTTCATGTTCCCCGACATCATCTGAAAGAAACATTCCCCAGGGTTTGCTGATCCTGTCGATCATGGGTTTTGATTTTATGAGAATGTCATCTCTCCCTTCAATATGAGCCCGTGCGCTGCTAAAGGGCCATTCTTCCGGTCTTTTGACCAATCCTGCCCGAACTGGATTCAATTCAATATATTTTGTGCAGGAAAGAAGATAATCCTCATCATTGAAAAATGTCTGCTGACGTCTGTTGCCTCGCTGTGTGATGTGGTGTGGATATAATGGGGCCACTACCCTTGCGATTCTTGCCATGAGGTTCTTTTAGATGTATTTGAGGCGGATGTTAATAATTAAGTGTGGTGTCCCCGGAATTCCGCAAAGAGGTCTAACCATAAAGACTACGTAGCAAGGTTGTTTTTATTTGTCAATAGTTAGTCAATAGTTAAGGTTTGACCCT
>JAYEMW010000344.1:0-2163 GCA_034718555.1 Thermodesulfobacteriota bacterium | reverse complement strand
AATCTAAGGGTTTGTTGAGTAAAATGCCTCTTTGAGAGGAACTTATGGAAAAGGAAGCAAAAGCAAGGATAAGGATCAATGGCCTCCTTCAGCACGCAGGCTGGCGGTTTTTTGATGATGAAAACGGCCCGGCAAATATCGCATTGGAAGCAAATGTTAAAATTAAGAAGAAGGCTCTTGACCAATTCGGTGATGATTTCGAAAAAACTAAAAACGGATTCGTTGATTACCTCCTGCTTGATGGCAAAGGTTTCCCCTGCGCAGTGCTTGAAGCGAAATCCGAAAAAATAGACCCATTAGCCGGAAAAGAGCAGGCCCGCAAGTACGCCAGATCGACAAATGTTCGATTTATCATCCTTTCAAATGGAAACCTTCATTATTTCTGGGACCTGGAGCATGGTAGTCCCTCCATTATAACCGACATTCCCTCTCAGGGATCATTAGGCCAGTACAGGACATTTACACCCAATCCTGAAAACATTGTTAAGGAAAGCGTTGAAGACGATTATATAGCTATCACTCAGGACCCGATGTACAATTCTGCTCCCCGCTGGAATAATCTCGATGAGCGCAACGCCTTTATCAAAGAGAATAACCTTAAATTTCTGCGGCCCTATCAATTGAAGGCTATTTACGACCTTCAGGATTCTGTGAAAAACGGTAACAATCGTTTTCTCTTTGAGATGGCCACCGGCACTGGTAAAACGCTTGCATCCGCTGCGGTTATCAAACTTTTTTTAAGAACAGGCAATGCCAATCGTGTCCTTTTCTTAGTCGATAGAATTGAGCTGGAAAATCAGGCGTGGAAGAATCTCGTACGGACACTGAAGAATGATTACACGTGCGTTATCTACAAAGAAAACCGCGATGATTGGCGCAAGGCCGAGATTGTCGTTTCCACAGTGCAGAGCCTTTCATTCAATAATAAGTATAGAAGCCTGTTTTCCCCGACTGATTTTGATCTGATTATATCCGATGAGGCACACCGCTCAATCAGCGGGAACAGCCGGGCTGTATTTGAGTATTTCATTGGCTATAAATTGGGGCTTACAGCCACACCAAAGGATTATCTAAAGAAAATTGACCCTGAAAGAATAAACAGCAAAGACCCCCGTGAATGGGAGCGCAGACAACTCCTCGATTCGTATATTACCTTTGGCTGTGAAAGTGGAGTTCCCACCTCCAGATACAGCCTTATCGATGGGGTAAAGGATGGATTTCTGATCAACCCGGTTGTCGTGGATGCCCGGACGGAAATCACTACACAGCTCCTATCCGACCTTGGTTATTCCGTGCTTGTTGAAAACGAGGAGGGGGAATTAGAGGAAAAAATCTTTTATCAGAAGGATTTTGAGAAGAAGTTTTTTTCTGAAAAAACAAATAAAATCCTGTGCAAAACTTTTCTCGAAAATGCAATCAGGGACCCCTTAAGCAATGAAATCGGTAAAAGTATTATCTTCTGCGTAAGCCAGAGCCATGCATCCAAAATCACCCAGACCCTGAATGAATACGCTGATGGCCTGTCCCCCGGAAAATACAACTCTGATTTCGCCGTACAGATAACCTCAATCATTCCTGACGCACAGCAGTTTTCAATCAGTTTTGCAAACAACAATTTAAACGGGCACACCAAGGCGCTTGAAGGATACCTTAGCTCCAAAACCCGTGTCTGTGTTACTGTCGGCATGATGACAACCGGTTATGACTGCGAAGATATCTTAAACCTATGCCTGATGCGTCCCATATTTTCTCCCACCGATTTCATTCAGATCAAGGGCAGGGGCACAAGGAGATATACATTCCTTCATAAAATTAAAGAACACGGCCGTATGGAGGAATACAAGGAGGAAAAGGGAACCTTTAAGCTCTTCGACTTCTTTGCCACCTGCGAGTATTTTGAGGAAAAATTCAATTATGATGAAGTTCTTGAGCTGCCTCCCACTCAAGCAGGCACAGGAGGCGGGAATGGCAAAGGAATCGACATTGACGAATTTGAGAGCATCAAGTTGGACCCTTTATCGTCCTATATTGAATCTCGCGTGAGTCCTCATGGAATGAAGATCGACCGGAAATTTTACGATCAATTTGAGGAAACCGTCAAAAATGATGACACGGTTAGAAAACATTATGAACAAGGTGATATAAAGGCCGCCGAAGAATATA
>JAYEMW010000343.1:0-2166 GCA_034718555.1 Thermodesulfobacteriota bacterium | reverse complement strand
GCGATCGTTTTTGAGGAAAAACGCATAAGGGTTAGGAAATTACCAGTGGGAGCGTAGTGTATTTACCCGCAAAAAATGTCAACGACAATGCAGCAAAAGCACCTGCGTCCCCCTAACTACCATAAGGTCTATATAAACAATAATGCTCACATAACAGTCAGCAAGGAAGAGTTAGTTATAATTCAGGAAAAAATAAAAGCCTGGAAAAAGGTCGGCATATCAACTGCGGTTGGTGCAGGTGCCGGGATAGCAAGTGCTTCAGCTGCTCAATCAATTTTAGTTCCCGCTACACTATGGAACAGCACATTATCTGTATTTGGCTTGGGAAGTGGGGTCTTGGTTTCATCATCCACCTTTGCCTTAGCAACAACTGTTTTTCCAGTATCCATAGGTGGAGCGGTATTTATTGGCTCGATGTTTGTGTTTAAAAAAAGAGAAAAGGCAAACTTGAGCAAATTTTTATCAGACGTAATCATTTCATCAATGCCAATAATTTATGCTGATGGCAAAATCACTGAGGATGAAATATCTCAGATACAGCGGCTATCATCCAATCCAGAAATCCGAGATACCGATCGGAAGCGTATTCTAAAGGCATTGGAAAATCCTATTGACCTTGATTATGTTTGTGACAATTTTATAATGTATGAGAAGAAATCAAAAAAGGCCGAAATAAAAGCGAGACTGTTACTCTCCATTGCCTGGGAATTGGCAAAGGGGGATGAAGAGATTCATCCCAAGGAAGTAGAAATGCATGATCGTATGGCCACGATTTTTGCTGTGGAAGAAAACTACACCAAAGAGGTTAGACTGCTGCTAACCCCAAGTTATGAGTCTGCTTAACAAATAAATAGTATTCTGATTCCATAATTATTGTGAACAGAGTCATCCTTTGCTCTTTAGTGTTTACCTTAAAGGCCTTGGCCGGTTTATCTGTGATGGTATCAAATATTGTTTTATCTAGGAGGCTGTCCGAGAATAGGACTTTTGAAATTTGGACTACATTATATTGCGTATAATGGATGATAAAAATACTATATATAGTGTTTAAAAAGTTGAAACTTGCATTCTCGGACAGACTCCTAGTCGAGTATGGAGAGGATCAAATATCCAAGTACGATCTTCCATTCCAAAACAGCTTAAAACTATCACGTACTTTTGAGGATTTGAACTCAATCGTGACAGTCATTCCTGGGTGGGGGAACGATCACTACCGATTAAAAGCGGATTCAAGGGTAGGCGCTGTGAATGTTAACGGCCTTCGAGTTCAGGTTCGTCCAAGACTCTCCGCCAGTGAGTTTTGTACCCTTCTCAGCTATGCCATTTCCGGGAAAGTACCTCCGAGTCTATTAAGGTCATTTTCAGAGCTGAGTTGGGATATTGGCTTTGAAGATGCCCTCGGAATGCTTTTATGTGATGAGGTAAACGAGATCAGAAGGATAGGGCTTTCCAGGCGTTACGAGGAGCGCATTGAAACCATGGAAGTGCTTCGAGGAAGGCCCCTGTGGGATAAAAGCTTCCCTTGGAGAGGTAACGACACCAAAAAGGTATGCTGTCGATACCATCGTCTAACTTAAACGAATAAGGATAGATCCGTGAGAGCGAAGCGAACCACGATCTTATCCGGTTGTTGAACAAGCCCTGTATTGTCTATATATAAGGAAATATCTTTTTTTGAACAGGGGAAAGGATGTGGGGTTTGCCACAGTGTACTTTTTTTGAGGGCGCACAAACCCATTAACCTGTAAAAAGGCTCTAAAAAAACAACAAGAGCATGAAGATGGATTTTGAAAAGCTGGCGCTTTCCAAAACCACTTATGCTCAGCGTTCGGCAGCTATAGCTATAGAAAATATTTCAAAATGCTCATTTTAGGGAATGGGAGGAACGGATGAAAAAAATATTTACCGTATTGTTGGCCATTTCAATTTGCTCGGTTTTCATTATTTCTTGTGGGGAAGATAAGGAACAAAAAATCCAAGAACTCCAGAAGCAAGTCCAAATTGAAAAACAAAAGTACGAAAAAGAACAAAAAGCAAGGGACATTGCTCAACAAGAGGCTGCAAAATCAAAAAGTTCATTCAATCTTTTAATTGGTATTAGTGTTGCCATTGTATTAATTGCTATAATTATTGGTGTAGCTATGGGCTCAAAATCCAGAAAAGCTG
>JAYEMW010000342.1:0-11157 GCA_034718555.1 Thermodesulfobacteriota bacterium | reverse complement strand
GCAACATCATCAGGGTCATAATGGACTATTATAATCATTGCATTCTCTTTCGCAAACCTGAGTCCAATTGACCTTCCAATCCCCCTTGATCCTCCAGTTATTACAACTATCCTTTTTGATTCTGACAATCTACTTCCCCTGTTTTATTTAATGTGTCATATATAAAGACATATCAATACAATGAATTGCTTGTCACCAAGCAGCCTGTCTTATTGAAAAATTGTTTCAATCCATGATGTGTCATTTATTTTACCGACTCTTTTTCTACCTTAATTACACTTTCACCATTATAGGTTCCACAATTCATGCATACATGGTGTGGCAAAACAGGCTCATGACATTTTGGGCAAAACGATACATTAGGCATTGTAAGGTGATGATGAGACCTCCCCTTGTCTCTTCTTGATTTTGATTTTTTCTTCTTAGGTACTGGCATAGTATAATTTCCTCTCTTATTTATTATATAAATTAATCAGCTTTTGCTGAGCATGAACAGGTTTCTATATTTAAATTACATCCACAAACAGGGCAAAGTCCTTTACAATCAGTGCTGCATATGGCTTTCACTGGGACATTAAAGACAATCTGCTCTCTGATTATCTGATCAGAGTCTAAATATTTGCCATCTATAAAATTGATATCAATATCGTTTTCTGATAACTCAATATCCAGATTTCCCTCATATGGTATTAGTGATAAAAAAAATCTAAATTTTGTCGATAATTCCTCATCATAAGATTCAAGACATCGGTCGCACCTCAATTTCAAGCTCGTAGACAAGACACCTTCTACTGCAACCTTTCTCCCTGTCAGGTATGCCTTAATCCACCCAGATAGAGGTCCGGAAAGACCTATAATATGATCATTTCCAAAATCAGGTTCCCACCCTTCAGGGGTAAGGTTAAATTTGATATATTTACCCTCTGAAGGAATATTTGTCAAATCTATTTTCATTTATATCTTTTTAATAAATTACCACATTTATTAAAAATAGGTAATCCTTGCTATTATATCCAATAATGCCTTTTGTCAAGAAAATTTCTTACAATTTCTTACACCATCAACGCTTGAATTGTTTAAAAGAAAGTAGTAATATAAAGGTCAAAATGAAAACAAAACAAGTATTCAAATTATACGACAGACATAATGTTGGCCCTGTCACTTCATTCAGATATTGTCCAAGATGTGGTGCAAAATTTAATTCAGTATCCCAGGAAAAATACTATCGGCTAAAATGCGAAAGTTGTGGTTTTATTTTATACAAAAACCCATATCCAGGCGTGGTTATATTAATAATCATAGATATGCATTTTCGTAATATTATCTAATTTTATTTCTTTTCTTTAAAATCCTTAAAACCCATTAAGGAGGTAATTAAAATGATACGTAAACCAGCAGTAGCAAACCAGTTTTATCCTGGAAGGGAAAAAGATCTTAAAGAAGATATTGCCGGAAGAATAGCAGAGGGGCAAGAAAGAGAAAAAGTACTTGCCCTTGTAGCCCCTCATGCCGGTTATATATATTCCGGCAATGTTGCAGGAAAAGTTTATTCAAAGGCTAAGATCACAGACGATGTTATAGTTATGGGGCCCAATCATCATGGTATCGGTGATCAGTTTGCGGTTATGGAGAATGGTGAATGGGAAATGCCCAGCGGCAACATCACTATCAATGAAAAACTTGCAGGTCTGCTTGTTGAAGAGTCCAAATGGTTATCTTTTGATAACCAGGCCCACATTCAAGAGCACTCTGTTGAAGTACAATTGCCATTTATTCAGCACATCAATCCAGACATTGAATTTGTCCCCATTGTTCTTGGCAGGGCGGATTTTAAAATATGTGAGGAAATAGGCATGGCCATAGCAAGGGTCATAAAGACATATAACAAGCCTGTTGTTATAGTATCCAGCACGGATATGACCCACTATGAATCACAGGAAAGCGCCAAGAGTAAAGACAAATTGGCCATAGATAAAATCCTCGCATTAGACCCTCCAGGCCTCATCGAGACGGTTAACAGAAATAATATATCCATGTGCGGTGTAATACCAACAACAATAACACTTGTAGCAGCCATCGAACTGGGCGCTACAAAGGCGACCTTAGTAGATTACGCCACATCCGGGGATGTCAGCGGAGACTACAGCTATGTTGTAGGATATGCAAGCTTTATTATCCAGTAACTGATATATAATATAAATGTAGGCGATGCCCTGGTGGCATTACGCTTTGCCCTTGGGTTGGAGACCCCACACAGGAAGACCTGGGCCATGGGGATGTTGCCCCTTTGGATGCCAGTGGTCAACCAAATCCCGACGGGGTAATTAATGTAGGCGATGCCTTAGTGATATTGAGGAAGGCGCTTGGGATTATCTTTTTTTAACTGAACTCTATTATTCTTCCACATCTCTGATTTTATCGAATGGTGGTTGAAACATGCATGGGCCAGCCAAAAAAATTCTATCACTTCCCTCCTCTCTATAAACATTCTTCATGTGCTATATTTCAACCGCAAATAGACACCTTTCCCTTCTCTCCCCATGCAAGATTTCATTTTGAAATATACAGTTGTAATATTTGAGATTCGATCATGCAAATCTTGTTACCGAGATATTACTTTTTGGTGTTAGAGGAAAATATGATTAAAACGGAATTTTTGGTTGTTTTAAAGTCATTTCTTCTTGAACTGGCAGTCTGATAAGAGTATTATTGGTTAATCTTAGCGTCATAAGAATATTTAATCTCATTTAGAGGTTGATCCAATGGACAAACTCTTGAAAATGTGCTTGCCTTGCTCCTAACAGAATGTGTCTTTTCTGTTGGGAGCATGATCCTGTTGGGCCAAGGCTACTCTGTAAATAAAACAAACCCAATAAAGAGGAGGCACACAAAATGTTTACCGCAAAAAAAACAAAGCCGCAAAAAAAACTCTCCTTTCGACTCCTTACAATAGCGCTCTTTCTCTTTTCTATCTTTTCTTTCTATGGCGCGGCCTCAGCCGCAAACTGGTATGTAAATGGAGACATAGGCACCTCAGGCAACGGCACAACCTGGTCAGAAGCCTTCACGACCCTTCAGGATGCGATAGATGCAGCAAGTGAGGACGATGAAATCTGGGTCAAGAAGGGGACATACCTACTTTCCGCCCAGATCAACGTGGATAAGACTGTAGGAATTTATGGCGGCTTTGCCGGCGATGAAATCCAGAGAAGCCAGAGAGACTGGGCTAATAATGTGACCACAATAGATGGACAGGGTTCAGTCTATCACTGCTTTTATATCACAGCAAATGCCACCATAGATGGCCTTACCATTACGAGAGGCAATGCCAATGGAAGCTCGCCGGATTACAGGGGGGGCGGAATATATGTTTACCAATCCTCCCCAAGTATTACCAACTGCACTATCTCACAAAATACCGCAGACTTTGGTGGTGGGATTAACAACCGAAAATCCTCGCCTACCATTACAAGCTGCATCTTTACAGGCAACATTACAATAAAGAGTGGCGGTGGGATCTATAACTACCAATCCACTCCAACCATCACCAACTGTACCTTTTCGGGAAACAGTGCAACAAACAATGGCGGTGGGATGTATAACAATGATAACGCCTCTCCTTCCATCACGAACTGCACCTTCATAGATAATACAGCAGAGTTCGGGGGTGGGGTATTTAACAATGATAACGCCACCCCCACTATTACTAATTGTACGTTAAGGGGAAACAGCGCAGCCAAGAGTGGCGGTGGGATGTATAACAATGATAACACTTTCCCAACTATCATTAGCTCTATTTTATCGGATAACAGCGCCAGCTGGGGTAGTGGGATATTCAATGACAACTCCTCTCCTACCATTATCAACTGTACCCTATCAAAAAACAGCGCAACCAGCTATGGCGGAGGAATCAGAAACAAGAATACCTCCACCCCTGCTATCACTAACTCCATTCTCTGGAATAATACAGCGCCTGATGGCCCTGAGATATACAATGATGATACCTCCAACCCAATAATCAACTACTGTAATATACAGGGTGGATATGCAGGGCAAGAAAATATCAATGCCAATCCGCTCTTTGTTGACCCTTCAAACAATGACTTCCACATTCAAGCAACGTCTCCCTGCATAGATAAAGGTAATAACAGCGCCGCAGGGATTCCAAATACCGACTTTGATGGTAACTCAAGAATTGTTGATGGGGACAATGACGGCACTGCAACAGTGGATATAGGTGCTGATGAATATGAATATACCTCTTCAGTCACGGCAGATGGTGACCTCGCCCCCCTTGGCAACAGGGATGGCAAAGTTGATGTAGGAGATGCCTTGGTTGCCCTGCGCTTTGCATTAATGCTTGAAACCCCTACACAAGAAGATATAGATCACGGAGATGTGGCCCCCTTAGATGCCAGTGGCCTTCCACATCCTGATGGAAATATTGATGTGGGTGATGCCCTGGTGATTCTGAGAAAGGCACTGGGGATTATAAGCTTTGAACCCACCGAGTTAGGCGGCATATGGGGCTTGTATACTACCACCACAGGTGAGACCCGGGAAGATGGTCCCATGATTATGGTTTTGCTCGAGTCAGGTACAACTCTGTCCCTTGAAACCATGGGCCTTGATGGTACCTGGATAAACGGCACAGGCACAATCAACGGCACTCAGATATCACTTTCATGGGAGGAGGAGGGAAAGACAGTTTCCCTGACAGGAACCGTCACCAATGGTACCATGTCCGGCACATGGACGGACACATCCGGGGACTCAGGCACATGGAGGGCGGAGCGCGCCCTTGAGCTTGGCGAAGCCCAGATTACCTTTCCCGAGACAGGAGATGAGTTAATAAAGATCGAAGAAGAGTTTGGCTTTGGCTCTGCCACCATATATGGAACAGAGACGGAACAGGGCCCGGCATTTCCTTTAACGGGATTCACCATCACTACCACCGATGGTGACTGCGTGGTATCACTGGATGATCAGGAACGCCCTGTTGAGATGACCCTCGGGACAATGGAGGTGGACTTCACCTACAACCTTGATGATTCCTTCAACTATGAACTTGAAGAAGACGGAGTGCTCATCTACAACGGGGCCGCGATTTCAACAGGGGAAAATGGTCTGAGTGGCTCTCGGTCCTGGACCATGGATACGGCCCCACTTTCCGACTCGAGATACTACGGCGCTGAAGACTCGATCCGTGAGGCGAATGTTAGGTCAGGGGATGATGAAGCCCTTTTTGAAGATGTTGTAAGCGGTATGATAGCAATAAGAGGAAAAAATGAGTATGATTTACCTAAAACTCATCCATTCATCAAAAAGATGCAGCAGAACCCTCAACTGGTAAACCTGATTAATATATTTGTTATGAATATGTTGTTATGTAACCGCCTAGTAGAGAAGCACGGATTTGAAAAGGCAATCGAGGCTTGCATTTTTTTAAAAGAGTTTTCGAATGGGTTCGTAAAGTTACAAGCACGAGACATTATGAATAATGAGTGGGACGACTACAATGGAGGCAAAGACTACGACCTTGACAAGGATGGGTTTACAGAGAACCAGGGTGACTGTAATGATCGCAACGAAGAGATTAACCCGGACGCCACGGAGGTCTGCAACGGCATCGATGATAACTGTGAAAACGGGGTAGATGAAGGCGTAAAGATTACCTACTACATGGATTCGGACGGAGATGGTTATGGTGACCCCATGTTCCCGACTGAGGCCTGTAAGGCCCCTGCCCACTGTGTAACAGACAATACCGACTGCAATGACAGCGATGCAAATGAGCATCCCGGTCAAATATGGTATAAAGATGCGGACAATGATGGGTATTCCGATGCAACCATTTTGATTTGTTGCCCGCGGCCTAATGGCTATAAGGCTACATCAGATCTCACCAGTACCAGTGTTGACTGCGATGACGCAAACTCATCAATTAATCCCAGTGTCGCGGAGGTCTGCAATGGCATCGATGATAACTGTGATGGACAAACGGATGAAGGTGTAAAGAATACCTACTACATGGATTCGGACGGAGATGGTTATGGTGACCCCATGTTCCCGACTGAGGCCTGCACACAACCGGTCGGATATGTAACAGATAACACTGACTGCAATGACAAAAACCCAGATGAGAAGCCCGGTCAAGGGTGGTATAAAGATGCAGACTATGATGGGTATTCCGATTGGAGCTATATGACATCATGCAAACGGCCTAATGGCTATAAGCTTGCAACAGAGCTCACCGGGACCGAAGCTGACTGTAGAGACGACAAACCATTAATTAACCCAGGCGCCACGGAGGTCTGTGATGACAACAAAGACAATGATTGTGATACTCTTACAGACTGTGATGATCCGGACTGCGCTACCCACCCTAATTGCCAACCTGAACAATGCACTGATCCTAATTTTCCTCAGCCCTGTGATAATGCTTGCATTCCTGCGGGTGTTATCTGTTGTAACTATGGGACAGGTACCTACTGCCCATCAGAAGCACCGAAATGCTGCCCCGGGGGATGCTGCATGTATAAATGCTGCGGCTTGGGATGCTGCAATATCCCCGGAACGTACTGTTGCCCCTCAGGACAATGCTGCTGCTTGGAAGGTGACAAGTGCTGTGAGGGAGGGGGGTGTTGTAAGGTAAATGAGCAATGCTGTGGTGGGAAATGCTGTATACCCGGAAGCCACTGTGCCGGTGGCCAATGTGTCGCTAATTAACCTGCGGGACTGACTGCATGGAGAAAACAGGGAGAAGGTTGTTTCAATTTCTATCGGGTCATGGAAGAGCCCCTGAGGGGCAAGGTGGAAAGGCATAAATAATAACGTAGAAGATTTAGCGAAGGTTGTGCTAAAAAAAAGGGGCCCGAAAATGGCCCTTTCTTCTTGGCCTGAACGCCCACATTTGGTGGCTTCCCCTGACAAAGTCAACATTATTTGTAGTGATATGATTGTGAGAAACTACAACCCTCTTTAATTATATAACCCTTTCACCGATTCTTTTATATCTTATCCCGGATAAAAGGGGGAAGATATGGGAATGCCCTACCTTATTGAGTTACACTGAACCTTCCTCCAATAAAAAGAATCCGAGTCCAATGGATCCGGATTCTTTACTCTATCAACCCTTTCCATTTTTCCATGGTAAAGATAACCGGTAAGGGTTTACGCTAATGCCTATCAGGCAGTCAGGACCGATTCAATTCTCTCCATACCCCAGTCTATTTCATCACGAGTCACCACAAGGGGAGGAGCAAAACGGATGGTATGTTCATGGGTTTCCTTGCAAAGGAGTCCCAGGGCCATCAACTTTTCAGTAAAACGTCTTGCATTGCCTGCCTCAGGCATCAGTTCCACGGCAAGCATAAGCCCTTTGCCCCGGACTTCCTTGATGTAATTGCTCTTCATCTCTGACAACCTGGATAAAAAATACTCTCCCATGTTTTCGGCATTCTCAATCATATGTTCATCAACAAGAACCCTTAGCGCTGTCCTTGCCACTGCACAGGCCAGTGGATTCCCTCCAAATGTGCTGCCATGCTCTCCGGGATTCAGCACCCCTAATACCTCCCTATTAGATAGCACAGCGGAAACCGGGTAGAAACCTCCGGATAGAGCCTTTCCAATAAGGGTCAAATCCGCCTCTATTTCCTCGTGCTCCTCGGCAAGTAGTTTGCCTGTCCTTCCAAGACCTGTCTGGATCTCGTCCAAAATCAATATGACATTATTTTTTTCACAGATGGATTTAACATTCCTCAGATATCCTGCCGGGGGTATAATTACTCCTGCCTCCCCCTGAATAGGTTCCACCATAAAGGCCACCGTATTTGGCGTAATAGCAGCTTCAAGGGCATCTGCATCTCCAAAGGGTATTATTTTAAACCCAGGAGTAAAGGGGCCAAAGCCATATCTGGAATTTTCGTCCGTGCTAAACCCGACAATAGTAATTGTTCGACCGTGAAAGTTGTTCTCACAAACGATTACTTCAGCCTTTTCCATGGGAACACCTTTTACAGTATACCCCCATTTACGAACTGCCTTGATCACCGTTTCCACTGCCTCGGCGCCACTATTCATAGGTAAAACCTTGTGAGAATTTGTCAGATCGCAGATTTCCTTATAAAGCAGGGCCAGTTGATCGTTGCGGAAGGCCCTGGACGTAAGGGTAAGCTTCTGGGCCTGCTCTATCATTGTTCGCATTATTTCCGGGTGACAGTGCCCCTGGTTAATCGCAGAATAGGCTGCCAGGCAATCAAGATATTTATTTCCATCTACATCCCATACCCAAACACCCTTGCCTCTATTCAACACTACGTCAAGCGGCTTATAATTGTGTGCACCCAGTTCTTCTTCTATTTTTATATAATCCTTGTAATCCATAATTCCTTCTCCTTGATAGTTCCATTGTCTTACAGGACGGTATTATTTCAGACCTCCTCTGATAATTTCTTTTTTTACCTTTCAGTAACTATACTGTGTTGCACCTCTTACTGCAAGTTTTTCCTTTTTCGTACAAATTATATTTAAGATTCTATTGGTTGTGAAACTTCATTAGCTGCATCTTCCTCTTCTGCTATTAGGAAATCAATAACTTTTCTTTTATCTGTCTCCGGTTCAAATAATTCCCGAAGAGCAAAATATGCATCGTAGCCATCAGGATTAGTGGAATAATAAAAGTCTCTGGCTAATTCTGAAAATGTATTAAGGTTATCTTGGTCAACACATGCTTGAGTATAGTAAGTGATTAGGACACTTAGAATATTTTCGAACTCATGAAAGAAAGACAAGTCAAAGAGGAGATCTATTCTGCCGGGAAAGTTATCAAGGCCATACAGAAGAAGGGATTTTAGGTTTTGATTAGCTTCTTTGTAGTATTTCCTGATTAATGGATAGTTGGGATTTTCTGCAGCCTTTTCCTTAGAGTAGCTTTAAAATATTTTTTTTGTTAATTTCGTTTTGTTTTCAAAATAAGCGACAAGGTCTCTCTGTCGTTGGTTCTCTGGTTTAGCATTCCTCTCTTCTATTTCTTCTTCATCTTCATCATCATCTTCATAGTATTCGAAGCCGAGTTCCTCCATTTTGGCAATATAGTCTTTGGGATGGTTACGAAAAATGTCATTAACTTTGTCACGGATGATTTCGTTTTTTATTCTTTCGTAGTCATCAAGAACAGAATCTTTGTCTTTTTTACCCATTTCGAGATAGCTCCCTTAGGGCTCACTCAAAAATAACTTCACATTTCAGCCCCCGACACATCCCGCCTGACTGCGTTGTGAAAACTCGGAATATGCCTAATATTCCTGCGTTTCCACGCCTTGCCGGACGGGCGCCTTAACAACTGAAATTGTGAACTTATTTCTTCGTGAACTCTAAGCTTTATTTTTACGTCCAACGTTTCGGTTCACTTGCCGCAAAAGTGCGTGGTTCGTTGCAAATACCGGCACAAAATCTGCAGGAACAAAAAAATCGATCTTGTTTCCCTCAGATAGTTTTTTGCAAACAGAACTATTTTTGCTCCGCAGGACCAAAGGAGCGGGCGAAAAGATCGTGGAGGGCCTGCCTGCCGTCATCGGAGAGGTAGCGGGTTCCGGTACCGGCAAACGTATCTGAGGTAATCACCGGTGTGTTCTCAACCCATTGGCGGTCCTTCCAGGAAAACCACCCCTTTCGTTCCTGATCATAGACACTCAGCGGCCGGTTAAATAGTTTTGCCAACTCGACCCCCCAACCGGTCCCCCCTTTGACGGTGCTGTCCTCCTGTATCCAGCCAACTGCAATGACATGGTAGCCTCTATTGACCATGTGAAAAATGGACTGGATGACTTTTCGGATCTTATCCGACTGTGAGTAAGTGCGTTTCATCAGCTTGGACACAATTTCCATGCTGACATCTCCCTTTTGCAAATCTTCCCGGTTCAGTACCAGAATGCCCCGGGTGCGCTCTGCATTGTGCCCTTCAAATGATATATTCACCTCTTTAATTTGCCAGGCCTCGGCAAGTTTGCCGAATTCCGCTTCAGCCCCTCTATGTCCGCCGCTGTACAGCGTGATTTTTGAAATGTCTGTCATTTTCTTATCTCCTTAGTTTTTTAAGACGTTTTGCGATTATGCAAAAAAACCACCCCTCCGCAGTTCGGCAGGGTGAGCAGATAAAGTAATTCATTTTTTCGGTATTGCAACTATGGCCGTCATATTTTTTCCAAACAAACCTGCCCTGAATCAGATTATACGTTCTTTTTTTTACAGACTCTATCGGATACCTCTTTCAGATTAATCCTTTCATCTGAAAGCCTCAGGTTCTTTTATATCATATCCTTTGCAAGACAGGTCATTAACAAATTAAGATAAATGTATCGAATAGGAAGCTTCTTGTCATACATGCGCTACAAGCTAACGGGTTGCAATGACCACCCCAGTTCCGATCAGAATAGTCCCGGCCCCCCGGTTAAGATTCCGGGTGGCTCTGCGACTGCCGAACAACTGGCGAGCACGTACTGATGATTCGATGTAAATTATGGGATTCATAGTGTTATACCCCGGAAGGTTATAACCAAGCTCACCTGCGGCTATAAAGCGTTAGCGGAATATTTGTCAGGTGCAGAGCCTTGTGAGGACGAATCATTTTCATCTTATCTCTCGTTGAGGTTTAGGGGCTTTGTTCCAGAGTTCGTAATTGTTACGAGGAATCACCTGAAGATTATTCATTCTAAACCGTTCGTGGTTTAACTTATAGCTTTCCCAGAACTGTGGGTTCACCTGGTATGTTTCTTTGGTATCTAAATCGTATACGCGTTCAAAACCTAACATTGCATCACTGCGTTTTTCCGCCATGATATCGTATCTTTTGTTTCGGTTTTTCCAACCTTTCATAATTAAGTCTGATGTATCTCGTAACGTCTGACCAGCCTTCATTACCTGCTGAAATGCCGCCTGAGACGCCTGAATGCACTGATTAACATATGCTGAATTGACATTAAAGCTCGCAAGGGATTTTTTCAAAAAGGGTAGAATTACTGCGAATTCCCTTTTTGTGGCTGTGATGCCACTAACCATAAACCCATATGCATTTCCCTCTCCAGGTCCACCGGTATAAGGCATAAAAGGAGCCACAGTACACAAAAATAACCCCTCCCCTATTCTCCCATTCTT
>JAYEMW010000341.1:0-11185 GCA_034718555.1 Thermodesulfobacteriota bacterium | reverse complement strand
GAGGATCTCAAGAAACCTTTTTTTGTCCAGATCATCACTGAATATATTCTTTCTTTCATTCCCCCTGCTGGTTACATGATACCAGGCACCAGGGTATTCTATACGAAGAGGTCTAACCATAAAGACTGAGTAGCAAAGTTATTTTAGTTTGTAAATAGTTAATCAATAGTTAAGGTTTGACCCTATTTTCTTTAACTATTTTCTTTACTATTTTCTTTCCGCAGATCATTGGCAATTTGCCAGATGGTACGGTGCAGTTCTGCGCGTTCTTGTTCTTTACTCATTTATCATCCTCTTGATTTGGATTTTTCATTCTTTCATAACACTATACTCCGGCGCAGAGCTGGTTGTTTTTTGCAGATAACGGGGAGCTGAGGGGCCAGTTTAAACCCAAAAGCTCCGATAAAAAGTTAAATTTTCCTGAACCAGGCATTTTCGAAAACGCCGCTCAGTAAGCCTGGTCCCTCTCCAGCGTTTTTGTTAGCCCTTAATATTATCCCATAAGGTAAACTGAGGAAGTATCCAATGCCTCCTCTGGTGTGCCGTGCCAGGAACCGTTGTCAAATATACACGGCTCATACTTCATATTGCTGTATGTGTAGAAAGCCATCGACCAGTTTTCCTCATCACCGAAGTACCGAAGTCGGCAGAGATGAGTCGGGACCTCACGTAAATGTGCGATACGCTCTTCTCGTGATTTACCGCCGAATAATTCTGGATTGTAATCCAGTGGGACGGACGGTTCCGTATACGCATCAATATAGCAAAACTTCCCACGGAATCGGACATCAATGCGATTGCACCTGTCGGCGTAGTGTTTTTCTGCATGATATAGGATTCGTTGACGTATTATAGGCTGTATTGTTTTCGGGATTGACCTTCCCCCAGATTGAGGGTCGTAAACCCACATTCTTTTTGGCATTACATTTCCTTTCTATCGGGTCAAACGACTTGATAAGCTGGGGCGGCCTTTTTCGCTCAGCTTGGCTTATTCGTTCGTCTTTTTGGGTTCTATCTTTAACCTTCCGAAAATGGTTTCTACAACAGCAAAATTAATTTCACCATTTTTCGAAAAATCCAGACCAACAACTTCATTTGGACACAGTGGAATCAGCCCGTACTGCTGTCCAATTTTATGAAGCAGTTTCCGATCTGATTCATCTGTGATTGTAGCAACAACTGAAACGCCGTTTTGAAGGTCATGTCACAATTTCCATTCTTCAGGTTTTACGAATGATGGATTTTTCAATTCTTTTATTTTTTTCACAAACAAAGATAGACTGTTTCTATAATTTTGGTTGTTCATATATTTTCCATTCTATGGGGGCGAACATTTACATATAAGGCAATTTTGCCTGATATTCTTATATTGAACAGACAAACAGGCAAATTTGTTTGCTCTCAATATTCAATATAGTATATTCTTTCTGATTATGAAAAAAACGATAAAACATGAAGAAAGCTATGTCAAGTAAGATTCCAGACGATCAGCAATTCTAATCATGACGAATCAAGGCTTCATGCAAATTTGGCGTGACATAAGGAATGAAAATATTTACAAATAAAAAATTGTTTTGGTATTTAGCCTTTTATGGTTAGAGCTCTTTACCTAAATCATACATTGATATTTCTCTGCTCTTTTCCGATTGTAATGGCTGCACCAATTTTTTGCTCTACATAAACTTACTTATTTATTTATGCCGTACGTCCCCCAAAATGGGCATTATGTGAGAGCAAAAGGACATTATTTATGATTATGCAAATGGGAACAAATAAACAAAAAGAAAAATGGAGTGGACGTTCAGGAAAAGAAAAAAGAAAGCATCTCGCTAAGTCACTTAATTATACCCGCGGCTCGTTTAATGGGTTAGGCGGCCTGTTTCTTTAGAGAAATTGCAAGGGGCTTTTGTTCTTTTAAACCACTTACTTTCAGAATAGAGAATCCAATAATATTGCCATCAACATCTACTTTTTCCATTATAGCATCGTTTTCGGTTTCCTTAAAGTACCCCTTTTTTTTATCGAAAAGGACCTCGAGGTAGTCTCCCTCTTTGTCATGCCAAATTTTTATTTCTTCTCCCATAATAACTCACCTCTCTTTACACTATCAGTATAATATGACGTAATCATAAAATTGTCACCCGTTATTACCTTTACAACTATTCAGCTGTAGCTTCTCTGGTGGGCTTAGGTCGAATATAGAAACAGCATTTAAGTTCATTGTTATCTTCTGTTAGCATGGCAATGATCATGTTCGAATTGATTGTTTCGGTTGCCGAACTGTACATTAGATTTTCTTCACCGCAAAGCACATCTGCCGCCAACCTTACGGGGCATGGAACCTTAAAAAACCACCTGCTTAAATGCGGGGTAGAGCTTTTCAAAAACCGCCGGGCTGTTGGTAGTCAAGTGAAGTGATTTGTCCTGTGCTGGTAGTCAAAGAAGCACATATTTTTCAATTTCTAACCGCTATAGGTCTATGCGTAGCAAAGTATTCAATTTTTTCAAAGCCTCTACAATAACAGGCTTATGGATTTTCCCTAAAAATTCAACTTGTCTTACTCTCCAATCAAGGCTTTTAACTTGATCGGTCAAAATGACGCCAGTAACTTTCATGTCTTTTGGAATGCCAACCTCAAATGGATAACCCTTGATTTGATTGGTTATAGGGCAAAATAAAGCAAGACCGACTTTTTTGTTGTAGCCAAAGGGAGAAAGCACAATCGCAGGACGTCTTCCTGCTTGCTCGTGTCCAGCTTGTGGACTCATATTTATCCACACTATATCGCCTCTGTCGGGAATATAACTCATATTACAAAAGTTCTTTGCCCACTGGGATACCAGTATCAAATTCTCCATGCAAATTATCTTCAGAAACACCTGCCAAAAGCTCTTTGAGGGAGTACTCTTTTTCAGTAATCGGGGTAATGATAAGTTTGCCGTTATCAATGGATATATCAACAAATCTGTTCTGTTTGATATTCATATTCAATGCAAATGATTTGGGTATTCGTAGTGCAAGGCTATTACCCCATTTTTGAACTTTAGTTTGCATATTATCCCCTGTTAAATTGATATGGCTTAGATTGTATCTACAATAAATATACAACGATTTGTCAGAAAATGCAATACTTTTTTAGGAAGGACCAGAATCCCCAAACCCCGCAGATAGGGAAGCCTTTTAACCCAACTCCTGGGCTGGAAACAGAGGTTTGTGTCCAAAATATTACACCATGATACGCTATAAATTACGATGTCTGTACTTATTTATACCCGTCATCTACGCGGAGAAGTTTTTTCTGCTGCTGAGAAAAGCAAGAAAGTATGCGAAAATCGCACATGCCAGGATTATATGTATACCGAAGCTTATTGCAATCTGTGCCGATATAATTGATGTCAGAACCGAGGCGCATCCATTTACAGACCAGGCATATGCACGTTGAACCGTACTTTTTAACATGTATCGCATGCCAAGGGGGAATGGAAATCCCATCAGAAAACCCAGTGGAAGTAGAATCAGAAGGGCGATAATCAATCGCGGAATAAAAGACGCTTTAAGGATCTGGTGAGAGATGAAACCATGTGCCGGTAATAAAAATAAAAGCAAAATCAGCAGTACAATAAATATCAACCCCAGCTTAGCTCTGTTAAATTGCTGAGAAACATAACCCCCTAATGCGGAGAATATGAGGATTCCTGAGAGGACAATCGTAAAACTGATAACAGGATCACCGAAAAGGAGGGTAAATTCTTTAATGAAGAACATTTCTACAAAAATGAATCCTGAGCCTACAGAGAGGAAATATATAATTTGAAACAAGGGCGGCTTTTCACCTTTTTTTGAAATTATAAAGAGTGGAAGTATAAGAAGAAAGATAGCAACCGCTAATGCTTCAATAAAAGCAACTGAGACTACAATTTCGCCTGACAAAAGCAGAGACCATAACCTGCTCCCTGTGCTTTTGTAAGTTTCATTAAGCCTTGTTCATCGGAAAACTCTTCCGGGAAATGGGCGTTTATCTGACTGGGGGGCTACATCCAGGGCATATGTCCGGAAGAAATCACTTTCTTTACCGGCCTTATAAAACTGTGCAAGCCTATTTATTTCCAAAAAATGATAGGGCTCATCAAATATGTTGAATTGATTTGCCTCCTTTCGCTTCATTTCAGGAGAATAAACAATATCGAAGTTTAGGGTGGCGGCAAAATTTTTTATAGCCGCAATATTTTCCATAGGCTTTGCAGAGACAAGAAGGGTAAAGACATCCCAATTGCGAAGAAGCACCAAATGTTTATATGGCTTTTCCGCTTTAATTGCTTTCAGACCCTCATAGGCCGATGCCCATAGCCGGATCGAATCTGAAGGCGGAAGGAGGAGTTTTCGAGAGATGATAAGAATTCCGTCTTCTGTAAGGTGAGTCAGATACGATTTGAAGGCGTTTGTTGTGAAAAGATATTCCTGATTCAGGGCGGAAGATCCAATAAGTGAGGAACCCCAGTTTTCAACGTGAATAATGTTATACATTTTCTTTGAGCGAGACAGAAACGCCCTTGGATTTTGGTTGATTACGTCAAGATTATAATGCAGACGTACAATACCGGCTGTTTTTTGATTTTGTTCGATGATTGTAATTTTTTTTGCATTGGATTCAACAGCACAGGGTATGGCTGACCCTCCGCCCTGCTGAATTACAAGGACATTTTTTGGATTTGGATTTAAAAGATATCCGCAATAGGGGAGGGTGAATCGAGCGAAACAAGCATTATTTGCAGGCGGCATGTCATAAAGCACAAATTGGTTGTCTCCGTCTCGAAACACTGCCTCTTGGTTAGGCAAGACGCCCTTATATTTGAGACTCAAACCAGGTGCAAAGCGAATATAAGGGCTTTTTACGTTGTCGATTCTTCCTGTTATTGAGGTTAAGGTTTCGGTAATATCCGTATCAGGAAAGAGTAATATACGGCTCAGGTGCTTGTAAGGCGAGGGGGTCACCCGCATGGGTATGACACCTTCCGGGCAGAAAAAAACTGCGAAAAATAAAACAACGACCAATATGCTTTGAAGCGCTATCTGCTTTAGTTGTGAGAAATAGCAATTTACATGAATGCATTGTTTAAATTTTTTAAAAAATCCAGCCGGAGTCAGTGCCATTGGAATAATTGCCGCAAGAACGACAAGCTTATTTTCACCAAGCAGGGGAAGGAAAAGAGCCGGTATGATTGCTCCCAATGCTGAACCTGCCATACTTGTAAAATAAACATAGGCTGTTTTTTCAGGGATAAGAGCATATGCGATTGATATGATAAGCCCTGCAAAAAAGAACGGCAGGGACAAAATCAGATAGGCGATTAGAAGGTAAATAAATTGGACGGGTTCCAGGGGTAGTCTGAAATAGTCTAAAGGTATGGTATTTAAGCTGAGAAAGGAAATGGTTGCTGTTGCTGAATACAGGATAACAATTATAGTTATTGGCATCTGCGAAGAGAACTTTTTTACCCATTTTTTATCTTTTGCATCAATGATGCTCAAGAAAGTTCCACTTGCAGCAAAGCCGAAGAGCGCAATGCTGATGACTATAAAAGAAAGATGATTCCACTGGCTGATGGAAAATATGCGTGTAAGGAGAACCTCAAAAGTAATAGCGGAAAGAGAAAGCAAGAAAACGGCTGCAATTATCATTATCTTTTAACGCTGCTTTCCAAGGCATAACCTGTCATGGGCACAAAAAGCACACCGGTGATTTGTCTGACAGTATAATCATTATCCTTTTTTGTGACCAAAACGAGGTGCTGATAGCTTAAAGGGTTGCCCAGCGGGAGAATGAGCCTTCCGCCGTTTTTCAACTGGTCAAGGAGCGGAGGAGGAATATGATCAACAGAAGCGGTGATCATAATGCAGTCAAAAGGCGCTTCCTTTTTCCAGCCGAAATAGCCGTCTCCATGAAGGGTTTGTACATTGGTGCAGCCTATTTGGTTAAGGATTTTGGTTGCCCTTCTGTAAAGCTTTTTCTTGATTTCAATAGAAGTTACCTTTTTTGCAATTTTTGCCAGAATAGCAGCCTGATATCCGGAACCAGTGCCGATTTCCAATACGTGTTCGCTGCCTGTAAGATTCAGGCTTTCCGTCATAAGAGCAACTATGTATGGCTGGGAAATGGTCTGACCTTCACCTATGGGGATAGGATGGTCTGCATAAGCCTTTGAAATTAGGTTTTTGGGTACAAAGTAATGTCTGGGAACCTCCGCCATGGCATTTAAGACTGTTTTATCGGATATTCCACGGTTTTTAATCTGTTTTTTGACCATGTTCTTTCTGGCCTGACGGTATTTGGGGGTATCTAATTGAATATCAGCAGTGGTAACAGATGAAAAGAGAAGCAGGATTATAAAAATAAGGAATGTTTTTTTCATTGCCATACTCCTTTGCGGAAATGTTCTTAATGAAAATAGATGATAAATAATAGCATAAAAAATAGTAACTACCCAGGTATATCTTAGACAGGATAACCCCGCTTTCCGCTGGGCAGGCATGGATTAACTTGATTTTTTAATTCCTGTAAATCCTCTATTTATCCTGATAGCTCTTTCCTTGCTGTAGGGGTAAGTGATTAGTTTAAAACATTCTATTGTAATTTGTTTTAACCTGCTCTCCTGATTGATCGGGAGTTAATTTGAATATTCGTTTCACATTTAAGAGAGACCCAAAGAAATTATATTAATTCCTTATTCGGGATCTATCTGTAAGGTATTTTACCAGGATATTTCTTTTGATTTACAGGATTATTACAATAATGTCTTGTTTATGATTTAACATAGATTCCTGTTTATCCTGTTATCCTGTCTAAAAAGAGACACCTGAATAGTAACAAAAAATATACATATTAATGCAGTGATTATTCCTTGACGTTAACCTGATTGAAGAATAAATTTTAATATGGGCCTCGAAAATTTTAAACCTGTGCGGTTAGGTTTCGGTTTTGCTGTTCCATGAAAATCGTGTATTCACAACAGAGACACAGAGAGCGCAGAGACAGATTGTTTCCCCTTTGCCGTTGAGAAACCGGCAAAGGGGAACTGCTCAGCAGCTTAGCTGCAATAGTTCATGGTGCCCGCAGGGCTGAATGGTTTTCATTTGCCGGCCTCTCAGCGGCAAATTAAAAAGAACCTCTGCGGCCTCTGCGTCTTGAGTCCCGCCTATCAGTGGCGGGATGAAAAAATAATTGAAATCACAAGATCAAATCCAACCGCACAGGTCGAAAAGTTTGACGGGTTTTAGGTTGATATTTTAGATAAAAGGCAATGGAGGAATATCTATCATGGCACTTTATATTGTACAGCATGGAAAAAGTTTATCAAAGGATATTGATCCTGAAAAAGGTCTTTCTGATGAAGGAAGGGGAGAAGTAGAGCATATTGCAGAGGTTGCAAAAAATTATGGCGTTCGTGTTGCGCACATTAAACACAGCGGAAAAAAGAGGGCACAGCAGACTGCAGATATTTTTGCATCTGCTCTAAAACCTGAACTCGGTGTTCAAACAGTAGATGGCATTGATCCAATGGGTGACGTAGCTGTATTTTCAGGAGGTATTGATTTTGGGGAAGATCTTATGCTGGTAGGTCATTTGCCTTTTATGGAGAGACTGATTTCCCATCTGATAACAGGCTCAATTGAAAGGCCTGTTTTTAAGCTTCAAAACGGAGGCATCCTTTGTCTTGACAAAGATCAGAGCTCTGATTTACCGGTTATAAAGTGGGCGCTTATGCCTAAGATTGGGTAGAGGGGTACATCCTTATTTGGCTTTTTTCAACTGCGTAGGCCTGGCACTATTTTCTATTCGCGAGGAAGCGGGTTGTTTTGTTATGATTACGAATGTTCCCAGGCAGACTGAAGAAATAGGCTACGACTCTAAAGCAATATTGGAGGCATACAAAGATCAGTACGGTATAGAGCAGGACTTTGGATTTCTGAAAGACCCGGTCATTGTGAACAGTGTATTCTTAAAAAAGCCTGAACGTATTGAAGTCCTTGGTCTTATCCTTTTGACATCACTTCTCATTTGGCGACTCATGGAGCGTTCAATGCGTCAGCATATAGAGCAGACTGGAAAGAAACTTCCAGGATGGGATCGCAAACCCACTGATCGGCCCACCTCCTTTATGATGACAACAAAATTTACAGGAATTATGGTCATTAAAATCGGCAATGAACGCCGACTGAGTAAACCGCTTCATTCAGACCAGGAGTCCTTTTTGCTGGCATTGGGAATCAATCTTTCGTGGTTCATCAAGCCACAGCCGGGTTAGAAAAATACGGTGATTTTTTAAAAAAACCGTCCGAATAAAATGGTCTTGGAGGGCAAAAAAGGGTGAGGAAAGTAAGTTTTATCGTCTTTGATCTGTAACGCAACTCGGCGACTTGCCTGAGAAAATCCAGATACGCCAATTCCAAAGTGAAATTCGATGTCTTTTAGTTTTTGACCACTTAACTTATGGCATAAATAGATCAGCACTCTTTTTAATATTGCTGCATCTTCATCCAATAGTTCGGCGGCCTGTTTAATTATTTTATGGAAACATATCTGTCAACTGTGTAGGCATGATACCTATGTCTTTATGACACCCATGTCTTTTAACACCGATTTTCACAGACGGTTAAATCGACATAATCTTCCCCTAAATTTTGAGCACTAAAATCACTACCGGTCGATAAGTTTTCTCGACCCGAACAGACATTGAGCATCCACAAACATAGCATAACCTATTGATTATACATTGATTATGAATTGTGCATACTCGTTATCTTCTATAAGCTTTATTATTTTTGTTCATTAGATTCCCAGCGTAATAATAATTTTTTTTAGGGTAGCTTTTTGTCGAACAAAAAACTTACATGACGGTTATAAATATGCTAATAAATATGAGTTTCTATCATTATTGGTCACTTTACCCCTTAAATACAGGGTATTTTAGCATTTATGTTCCCTATAGTTAAGATATAACATTGGAATCACAGATGACTAACCGACATAATAAAACCCTAATCTAAATGGCTGGTTTGGGTTTGCAAATGAGTAAACTCTTACAGAGGCAACGATTTCTGTCATCTAATATTTGTTTCTTGGGGCAATATTTTAACGATTATCATATCTGTGAAAATCGGTGTTAAATATTTCCTTTGCTCGATAATATCACAATACAGTACGCCTTCCTGGTTTGACTGATAAATAGGTACCAAGGCTTCCAATTGCAAGGTGTGTTCTGCTTTCTGCCCTGCCTACAAGTTGAAAAATTGTCTCTGTCGATATATTTCTAGTGCTGTCGAAAACACTGCGTGTGACAATTCTTCCAGGCTTTGTGGGCGACAAGCAATAATCCTTTCCGGGTTCAAGGCCGCCGACCGACACAACAACACCAGAACGCTGTATAGTGCACCTGTCAATACCTATTTTCGTTCCGACAAAACCGCTTGCCAAATGCTCAGCAGAATCTGTATGTGCACGATAAACGTGCCCTTCCAAAACGTATGCGGCTTCACCTGGTGCAATGTCAGTCTCACACTCGTATATCAGACTGAGATCCACGAGTTGAATTTGGCGTAGGCATTCCTTTTTAACGCCACGCAGGAGCTTACCATCATTTCCATAACTTCGGTGACAATCCAGACAGAGACGGAGAATGTTATGAGGGCTATTGCATCTTGATTTTGGCCACGGGCGAATGTGGGCGTACTCATAGTTTGGCTTTACCTCCCTGCACAGAGCGCATCCACCTTGGGATTCATATGTAAGATACCGTTTTACATAGTCCGGAGGGTCTCGTCTGTCTTTACCAGGCCAGGGCGTGTCCAAGTATTTCCGGAAGTCATCTACCTCGGCAAGCTCAAACTCATAAGCAGAAGAGCCTGTTTTGAAACGAGCAAGTTTCTTGCCGTTGAATTCATATGACACAAAGTCACGAATGAGGAACTCGGGCAAACCTAAAATGATGCTTGTCTCGTGGATGCTAATGATATCCATTACTTTATACAGTCCTCTATTATCTTTGGTGTGCCCAACGCATGCATAAGGGGCAGGCGAAAAAAAGCGATGAAGATGGAAAAAATTAAAGCAGTGGCAAAACAAACGATTTTAAAAAGCCGCACAAAATAGCCTGCCCCGCCTCATGCACTTGTTGGCCCAGCCTTTATTTTGGGAAAGAACTTAACATCAGGTAAATGTTCAAAATCCGAATCTTGTGTCCAGATTATACATTCATAAGATTGAGCGGTAGACAGAATAATACTGTCAGCCATAGGAAGTCTATATTGTAAGCTCAGCATAGAAGCATTCATCGCAATACTTACAGTAAGGTCTATAATCATACCCTTTTGCATAGCGGCTATGACTTGAAGGGCCTCATTTTCACTTGATTCGCGTAATACCACTTTGAATACTTCATAAATGGTAATCACAGGCACAATTAGCGTTGATGCATCTTTAAGAGGTTTTGCGAATTGGTTCGAATTTGGTCCTCCTGAAAAATACTCAAGCCATCCCGAAGAATCAACGATATTCATAATCTGTCACCCTCACGTATGAAGTCTGTATTAATTCCTTTAAGGAATCCTTTTAATTCGGATATGTCTCGGTCAGGTATTAGCTCTATTCGCCCATTATAATCTATAACTCTCATTTTTTGGCCCGGGCGAAGTTGCAGAGCATCCCTTATATTCTTTGGTATGACCACTTGGTATTTAGGCGAAACTGTAACTGTATTCATGATGATCTCCTTAACGATAGTGTTATAGTATTACATTATCATCATCGATATTATTTTGTCAATACTCGGGCCAACGCCCCACCCCTGAAGCACAAATAAAAATTTAAGTAGTTTTTGCTGGGATATGCGGAATGTTTTTATTTTTCCGACTCGCTCTTCCTTAAAATCACGTTGATAATCACACAATATTTGCTATTTTTCAAGCAGGAATTCTGATTAGGACATAGCACTCCTTTCACCATCAATACGTGGACTATATCTTGTTCGATCTTTTTGTTTTTTCTTGATGACTATATTAACCGAAGCTGAAAGTTGGCTTCAAGACGTTTCTTCACCCATACCGGATCTAACCATGGGCCGCTTATCGTGTCACGAATAAAGCGTATGAAACCTCGCACACCCAACTCACCTACTATTTTCACAAGAG
>JAYEMW010000340.1:0-2194 GCA_034718555.1 Thermodesulfobacteriota bacterium | reverse complement strand
TTGAAGGTATATAAGAGAGAGAGAGAGAGAGAGAGAGAGAGAGAGAGAGCAAGATTCGCGCTATTTCACAACTTGTTGAAAACCTCAAAGTCGAACGACTGGGCATTTTCAATCCTCCATGGATGATAAGAAATTCCTTTTTTAAACCGTTACGGAACATTAACACAAAAATGAGAAAATTGCAACCTCTTTTTCTAATTTTTCCCCAAATTGACCCTTTGCGAGCAGAAGAAGCGTTTTCAAGACCAATGTAAAGGCAGAAAATGTAGTAGGCTTGACATTTTGCGATTAGTTTCAGTTATTTTACCAGAGAATGGGCAGAAGATGGGTAGACCTCCCCTGTAACCCTTATGGGCCCAAATTAAAGGGTGAAAAAGAGTGTCAGGCCTACACAGTTGACAAAATAACATTAATCAAGGTTTACAACATAAAGCAAAACCGGCATGGAAGGTGAAATTCCATATGTAGCCATGGTACATCTGAATGGAAATAGGGAAAATTGGAAAACGATTTATTCCAGGATAATCAGGAGTAACTTGGGCCTAATGTCAGCGGCCTTCTGAATACATCACTAATCTGGCCATCTGAAGATGGATGAAATCGGGGGATGAAATCGGGGTCATCTTGATTTGGGAATTATGATATGTTGGGAAAAAAACAGAAAAAAACAGTGTTTATGACCCCCAAATAATCTAAAAAAACAAAAAGCTATGGAATCTATAATCATTTTAGTGATTTTTTATTATCTTTTTAAAATATTCACACCTGTTAATAGAAAGCAAAAATCGCGTCGCCGACCCTTCAAAATCAGGTATGATTTAGACCGCAAACAACTAATAATAAATTATTTTGAACAAAAAATGGTTCAAGGAATGCTTTCTGAAAACAGAGAAGTTTTCGTGACTGCATTTTGTAGGGGGAAACATGTTTTAATGGTTACTGCAACTATGGGTTCAAAAAATCAATGCAGACCATCTGATAATATTTATAATTGGGGAGAAAAATCAACAAAAATTGGCGCAAATGAAATACGTCAATACCATAATCATCCGACGGTTTTTGGACGGTCATTTTTGTCGCGTACAGACAAAAAAAGTAACAGATATTTCAACAATATTTTAAAACCATATGATGTAAATTTTCGTTCTTTTTTAGTTTATCCAGGTCGATTGGGCGGTCATTCAATAAGGGAGTATTAACTCCCAACAAAGAGTTATCGATTAAAGTTTTTTCAGAATCCATTTTTTCAATAAGGTTACAAAATATGCCAAACCAGATAGTTCAGCAAATTCCGTCTTGGTCATATTGGCTTCCGCCTGTCTGCTTGTTAACTGGCGTGGCGATTACCGGGGCTCTTAATTATTTTAACAATAAAGCCATTAGGGATGCAGACGAAAAAAAGCATCTAAAAGAGCTTATGCTAAAAACATCTGTTGAGTATTGGAAACAAGATATTGAGCGAATAAAACTATCCAATAAACCAGCACTATTGCTACCAATTGAATCATATATATTTCACATTCTCAAATTATCTGATGAAATTAATTTAAACAAGGAAATTACTGTTGAACGAATTATTGAAATCAGAAAAGAGTTTAATATCCTTTCTGAAAAATTACAAAAAGAGAGCAATTAAGGTCATAACCAAAAAGTGCACTTGACCGGGAATAGCCGCCCGTATTTTTTTCGAGTATCACGGCCCGGCAAGTGACTTTAGCCGTTCGCCGATAAAATATTTAATGAAATGTTAACCACAAAAATACAAAAAATGAATGACATTGATGTGAAATGGCCTTCTAAGGAGATAGTTGATTCTTCAAAATGGTGTGTCAAGATAATAAGTTCTCTTAAAAAACATGAACGGCTGAGGCCTTGAAAGATATATAGACCGGTTTGCCTTCCTCTAATGCCAATTCGACAATAGCCCCTTTTGTTATGAGCCCTGTAAAAAGAACATCATTTACATTGACTATAACCTCGTAATAAAAATTATGATTATTTATCCTCGTAATTTTTCCCTGATAACTGTTCCTCATACTCGATGAGATTTTATCCGGACTTATAACTATTTCTTCCGGCCTTATGGCAACATAGCTGGAGGGAAAATCAACTGTTCTTCCGATTTCAATCCTTAGATTCGGTAATATCGCCTGGGTCCCATTAAATGTTGCTTCAAAGAGGTTCTTCATCCCCA
>JAYEMW010000339.1:0-2200 GCA_034718555.1 Thermodesulfobacteriota bacterium | reverse complement strand
CCATAAAGTGGCTGATAAGCAAAATTTTGTGACCGATTTATTCAGTAATATCAATAGGTTACTCGACCACCCGATTTGACGGCTGTCCTCTTGCAGTGTATGGTAGGGGGCATGGACATTATCAAAAGCGCATCAGAAACTATATTCAAGCGACTTGTCTGGCACACCGCCAAAAGAGACCAGGCTGGAATAGCAGAAGAGCTTGTCAATGAAGATAAAGTTCATGAAATATACGGGCTTGGTGATGCCGGTTTATTTGATGAATTCTTCTGTTTCCTGCGCGAACTCGGCATTATGAAAGCTCTTGAGCAACTTGCCCCGCGACGTCATCGCAAGCGGGAAAGTTCTGTTTCTTTTCCCACGGTTATGCTCATCTATTTGATGCGTATTGTAGCAGGTTTGAAGTTTTTTTACCATACTGGTCCGGTTTTATTGCAATCTCAATCGCTTATGCACCTTGCGGGATTTAATGGCCGTGAGATCAAAGAGGGTGTTAATCGACGAAGCCTTGATAAATCAAAAACGGATTGGGAGGACAAAAACAACACCGGGATCAGGGGGCCGGTTTGCCCGGAGTTTATAGCATCGTTCATTGTCGCTATTGCCGATAAAACCCTGGAGAGAGTTTTTAATAAAGTTATTTCAATACTGGCGGCCCACTCTTTTTTTCCGCGTAAAATTAAAGTATTACTTGATGCATCCGATCTTGAATCAAGTGAAAAATGTAAGGGTCGGGGCAAGGTAACAAAGGAAAAAGCCCCGGAACTCAGGAGACGCAGGGGCAGAGTAAAAAAAATAAGTGTCACGGTGTTTGGTTTTAAGATATGGGTGGTTTGGGATCCTACCAGCAGACTACCCATCGCCATGCGTTTTGCCACTATTGAAACCAGCGATATTACTCTGGCAAGAGAGGTTATAGGGCAGGCCATTACCAACCTTGGGGAATATGCTAAAATTGTCTCTATTGCCATGGATCGCGGTTTTATGGATGGTAAGCTGTTATGGTGGCTCAATAGCAAGGGAATCATTTTTTATATTCCGGCAAAGTCAAACCAAAATGTCTACAATGACGCCCTGTCCTTGATGGAAACAGGCCAGCGCGTCACAAGAGAGCGTAATAAAACCACGGGGCATGGCAAGAACAGCAAGCAGGTCACCGACACTTGGGACGTTGTAGGGATTGAGGGGCTGACTACTGCCGGATTCTACGGTGAACTTGGCAGTGGCAGCCATGAAAACAGAATCGATTTTAGACCAAATCTGATTAATGCGGTGGTTGTTTTGTATGACCCTTACAGGGAAAATAATCCTGATATTAAAACGATGGTCATTTTAACCAATGGGCCTGTAGGTAAACCGTTGAAGGTTTACGACGGCTATGACGCCCGCAGTGAGATCGAGAACTCCCTGTTTAGGGAGTCAAAACAGGGATGGTTTATCAAAAGGCCTCCGGAAAACAGCAAGGCCGGTTTTCTTGTCCATGCCTATCTTACTATTATGACCATGGCGCTAACAAGGGCCTTCCGTGACTGGATGATTCAGCAGGAAGAGCTTGAAGAAATAGGTGAGGACACAGGTATCAGAAAATTTCGTCAAAAAGTACGCCAGGAAAACTCCAACAAATGTATTGTCTTTCACGGTGAGCGTTACGCAATATTTTATCTCTATGAACTTCTGATTCTCTGCGGTAAGACAGTTTTGAAGCCCCGTGGAGTTGCCGACACAATCACGAGGGAAGATATCTTGCGTAAATACGGGGCCTTGCTTGAGTAAGTGATTAAGTTCGCTTCAACCTGCCTGTCGGTAGGCAGGTTGAAGCGGATCATTCGCCCCGTCTTATTCCTCTGTTCACTTGACGATTTTCCCCTCAAATTATCTATCAAGCCGCATATGTTTGTCGGCTAACCAGTGTTTTTTAAAAAAAATATCGACAACTCTCAGTCATTTTAATATCATCCAGGCTATTACCCCCTTTGCATAACATACGAAACGCCCTGAGCAGCGCATAAGGCCTTAAAACGACCATCATAGAGCCTTTGGTTACTTGTGCCAGGGCTTATGTCGAATATGCAGCCTGTTAGTTTTATCCTTGACTAACATTCCATAAGCTTATAGAATATTTGAAGCAAATTTTAAAGGAAAAAACATGGAAGTAAAAGAAACTGTACAGAAGATAATACAAGAGATGGTCGTGCCTGAT
>JAYEMW010000338.1:0-11283 GCA_034718555.1 Thermodesulfobacteriota bacterium | reverse complement strand
CTTTTTGAATGGCCGCAACACACATAGCCTTAGAGTGTTTAAGACATCCCTGTTTGTTTCTCTGTTCAAAGGTAAGCAGAACCGTGTATCTTCTATGGTATTGCCATAAGAGAATAAACTTTAAATTTTTCCGGGCAGAATACTTAATGTTATCTGCACCCCATGAAATGATGCATATTATTTGCGGCCATTCAAAAAGATATTCCCCTGTCCTGAAGGTCTTTAACTCTCTTATTCGACCTGTAAGTTTCTTTCATTGATAACCCTGAACTGAAGCGAAACGCCGGGGTCATTTGCTGAATAGTTACTTTTTTTGTTTTAAAGCAGAAAATCAATTGACAATTTAAAATGGTTATTTAAAATATCTGATAGAATTTATAGGGGATTATAATGAAGGAAAAGAGAAAAGACTCCGCTGAGACACGACACCGTTTGCTAAAGGCTGCAACTAAGATATTTGCCTCGAAAAGTTTTACTGAGGCAACTATTGCAGAGATTTGTGAGCAAGCAGGAACTAATGTTGCGTCGGTTAATTACCACTTTGGAGACAAGAAAAATCTTTATGCAGAGTCCTGGCGCCATGCCTTCCATCAATCCTTAAAGTCCTATCCACCTGACGGCGGGATAAGAGATGACGCCAACCCCGAGAAGCGTTTGCAGGCACGAATCAAATCGCTTCTTCACAGGGCTGTAGATCAAAATTCGTGTGATTTTTTTATTTTATTCAAAGAACTCGCAAATCCTACAGGGTTGTTAATGGAAATATTAGAGAAGGAGATTGGCCCGAGAAGAGCAGCCATGCATTCGATTGTCAAGGAATTGCTTGGCCCACAGGCTACGGAGAGTCAGGTTCAGTTCTGCCACGCAAGTATTATGGGCAATTTTTTCTATCTGCTCCATTTAAGGCAATTGAATGTAAATAGAAAAACAACGGAAGAACAGTTAAAAATTGATGATATTGATGCATTTGTCGATCATGTCATAAAATTTTCTCTGGCAGGTATAAGGGAAGTTCGCAGAGAAATTTCCGCTCATATTAAAAGCAAAGGCATAAGGCAAGGAGAAGTGAAGTGAGAGATTTAGGAGACCTTCAAAGGAATAGGCTTTTATTAAGAATACTTTTTTTATTACTTGCCTTGACGGTTACTTCGTGCTCTGTGCAAAAGAGGTCTGTGCGCCCACCTGTTGCTGTTCCGGATACATTTTCCAAAACCGGTTCTATCCCTATGACGGAAAAGTGGTGGCTTGCCTTTAATGATGATAATCTTAATAATCTCATGGAGGGAGCCCTCTCAGGTAATCTGAATATCCGGGGGACATGGGACAGACTTGAACAGGCAAGGGCTATTGCCGGGAAAAGCGGAGCAGCCATTTTTCCCAGCCTTGAGGGCTCAGCAGGGGCTTCGCGAACAGTAAACAAAATATCAGGTGCGGAAAAGACCTATTCCAGCATATTTTCCCTTGGCTTGGCGGCAAGCTATGAGCTCGACCTTTGGGGCAGGGTACGATCCGCTAAAAATGCAGCTGAGTTGGATGTACTTGCATCTCAGGAGGATTTATACGCTTCAGTCATATCATTGACTGCAGAGGTGGCCAGTGTCTGGTACAGGCTTGCAGAACAAAGGGGCCAGATTAAGCTTTTGAACAGGCAAATAAAAACCAACGAGAAATATCTTGATCTTGTGACATTTAAATTTCGAGGCGCGCAGGTGCCTGTAACAGATGTTCTTCAGCAACGTCAGTCACTGGAATCAACCAGGGCGGAAAAGATAATTGCTGAATCCAACAGGATAATATTGGAACATCAATTAGCGACTTTGCTGGGAAAGACCACTGAAAGTATTGTTATACCTGAAAAGAGTGAGCTCCCAATGCTTCTCCCCTTGCCGGATACCGGTCTGCCTGCGGAATTGATAAAGAGAAGGCCGGACATTCGCATGGCGTATTTTCGTGCTCAGGCCGCTGATCAGCGTTTAACGGCGGCCATTTCTGAACGCTTCCCACGGATAAGCCTTTCAGCTGGAATTGAGACTAATGCCGGGGAGATTAATAATCTCTTTAAGAATTGGCTGTCAAATCTCACAGGCAATCTTATTGCGCCGTTAATCGACGGCGGCAGAAGGGCATCAGAGGTAGACCGCACAGAGGCCGTATACTCAGAGTTGATTCACGTTTACGGTCAGGTAGTTTTAAAATCTTTAAGGGAAGTGGAAGATGCCCTTGCCCAAGAATCTCACCAGCACAGGTTATTGGAAAGCCTTAATAAACAATTGGCCTTATCAAAGACGTCCTCTGATCAGGCTCGGGAAAAATATATCCATGGTTCAATGGATTTTCTTCGTTTTTTAACATCCATTTTAGCGCATCAGGGCCTTGAACGAGGTAAGCTTAAATCACAACGGGAGTTGATAGATTATAGAATCAACCTTTATCGTGCCCTGGCCGGAGGTTGGGGGATGAAACCTCCACCTAAGACAATCCATTACATACTAAAAAGTCAGGAAAAGGAGAAGAAATAATGACTGAAGGCATATCAGAAAAAGGCCTTGAGGAGAATAAGGCGACTTTAAGCACCTCATCAAGGAAAAATAAGATTGGAAAGGCCCTTCGTTTCTTATTGGCTATGTTTATTTTTTTTGCCGCGTGCGCCGTATCCTTCTTTTTTCTCACCCATAAACCTCGTGCCGGACATAGACAGGTAACTTACACAGCCCCTCTTGCAGAGACAATGGTTGTGAATATTCGTGACCACGATGTAAAAATTATGGCAAAGGGAACTGTTGTCCCGTCCCGAAAAGTGGATCTGTCCTCACGTGTCATGGGTGAGATTATTAAAACAAGTCCGGAATATATGCCAGGAGGCAAATTTAAGTCTGGCGAAGAAATTCTTCGTTTGGACCCAATTGACTATGAACTTGCCCTTAGGAGAAAGGAGAGCGAGGTGATTCATGCCGGATATGAATTAAAAATGGAGATAGGGCGACAGATCATTGCAAAAAAGGAATACCAGTTATTTGGTGAAAAACTACAAAAACAAGACAGGGAATTAGTGCTGCGAGAGCCACATCTTAAGGCAGCCCAGGCGGCCTTGGCAGCAGCGGAATCATCCTTGCAGCAGGCAAAACTTGACCTTAAACGGACAAAAGTTTTTGCTCCATTCAATGCTATAGTTCAGTCAAAACATGCAGATATAGGATCCTATGTCACTGCAGGAATGAAGCTTGTCACGCTTGTGGATACAAATCAGTACTGGATAGAGGTTGCCCTTCCTATTGACCGAATTCGGTGGATCAGCATTCCAGACACAAACAGCAATAAAGGATCACCTGCCCGGATAATGCATAAAGCTGGATGGGGAAGCAGCGCATTTCGGGCTGGAATCGTAAGGCGACTTAAGACGGAGGTAGAGCCTGAAGGTAGAATGGCCAGATTGGTGGTAGCAGTAGAAGATCCTTTATGTATTAAAAGCGCAAATAAAAATAATCCTAAGCTCATGCTTGGAGTCTATGTAAGCGTTGAAATAAAAGGGCGAAAACTTAAAGAGGCGGCTTGCATACCGCGCTCTGCGCTGCGAGACGGCAGTAAAGTGTGGGTAATGCAGAAAGACAATAGTCTTGATATACGAGGTATAGATATTGTTTGGAGTGAGCATAACTCTGTTTATATTAAAAATAGCCTAAAAAATGGTGAAAAGATTATTACCAGCGACCTGGCTGCCCCGGTTCATGGTATGCAGCTTAGAAGCGTTTCAAATGGTAAAACCCCTGATTTAAGCCAACCGGATAGAATTAATCATTCCGAAAGGGTGAAAGGCTCATGAAGAATATATCAGGATCTACAGGCACAAAAGGGCCAATAGCGTGGATGGCCGGGCACTCAGTGGCCGCAAATTTTATCATGGTGGCATGCCTTATTGGTGGATTCTTTTTTCTGATAAACATGAAACAGGAGGTTTTTCCCGATTTTCAGATAGATAACGTCACAATTTCAGTTTCCTATCCAGGCGCAAGTCCCGAGGAGGTGGAAAGTGGGATTGTAATGGCAATTGAGGAGGCGGTAGGCGACCTTGATGGAGTAGATGAGGTTAAGTCAGTTTCCAAAGAGGGTATCGGTATAGTGACAGTAGAGGCCCTTGTTGATGCGGATTTTCAAAAGCTGACCCAGGAAATTCAACGAGAGGTGGACCGTATTTCGACCTTCCCGGAAGATGCCGAAGAGCCCCAGGTCAGCGTTCTCTCGTTTAAACGTAGGGTCCTTTCAGTTGTCATTTATGGTGATGTGGGAAATGGTGTTTTACACGAAATTGCAGAACAATTTCGTGATAAAATACTTCAAGACCCTGGTGTTACCCAGGTAGACCTGGCTGGTATACGTCCACTGGAAATAAGCATTGAAGTTCCCCAGGAGAATCTTCGCCGCTATCACCTTACCCTGGAGGAAATTGCCAGGCGGTTGCGTAACGCAAGTGTTGACCTGCCTGGTGGAGGGATTAAAACATCAGGCGGTGAAATTTTAATAAGGATGAAAGAACGTCGGGATTTTGGGAGGGAATTCGGACGGTTGCCGGTTGTAATTACATCAGATGGAAGTAAAGTCCTTCTCGAACAGATTGCCCATGTTACGGACGGCTACGAAGATACCGATTACTATGCTGCCTATAACGGAAAATCGGCTGTTATGGTAAATATTTTCAGGGTAGGGCCTCAGACACCAATCCAGGTTTCTAAGACGGTTCGTCATTACCTGAAAGACCTTAATATGAGATTACCCAATGGTGTCCAGGCAAATATCCTTAATGATTCTTCCGACATATTCAGCCAAAGAATTGATTTGCTATTGCGCAACAGTGCAATTGGACTTGCACTTGTTCTAATAAGTCTCGCCCTGTTTCTTGAAGTGCGTCTGGCATTTTGGGTAATGATGGGTATTCCAATTTCTTTTCTCGGCTCATTTCTGTTTCTACCTACACTTGGTGTGACACTCAATATGATCTCGCTCTTCGCCTTTATTATAGCCCTGGGTATTGTAGTGGATGATGCCATTGTGGTTGGTGAAAATATCTACTATTACCGTCAGAAAGGTATGCCTTTTTTGCAGGCTGCAATTAAAGGTGTACGTGAAATAACCGTCCCTGTAGTTTTCAGTATTTTAACGAATATTGCCACCTTTATGCCACTGTATTTTATCCCGGGGGTTCCTGGAAAAATATTCAGGGTTATTCCATTGGTTGTAATAACTGTCTTTCTGGTTTCTCTCGTGGAAAGCATTTTTGTGCTTCCTGCTCACCTCGGGCATCAGAAAAGTCGGAAGCGGTCCGGTATGTCTGGGTGGATGCACGGAATGCAGCAAAATTTTAGCAGAATTTTTAGTAATTGGGTGGAAAACCGTTATGGCTCCTTTATCAATTTTATTCTCCACCATCGCTATTTTACGGTTACAATGGCCCTTGCCCTGTTGCTTGTGACGCTTTCATATGCCCTTAGCGGGCGCATGGGCATGGAACTTTTTCCGAAAACCGAATCTGATTTTGCCAGGGCAAGGCTTTCCATGCCCTATGGTACAGCCTTTGAAAAAACCGAGGCAGTTGCTAAGCACCTGTTTATATCAGCCCGAAAAGTGGCGGATAAGTCCGGCCGGGAAGATGAGCTTGTCCAGGGCATCTTTACCGAAATAGGGAAAGGTGGAAGCAATAATGCTGTGATGACCGTATATCTGGCGCCGCCTGAAATACGGGATGAAATTATGAGTACCGGTGATTTTACCAGGCGCTGGCGCAAGATAGTTGGAGAAGTGCCTGGCATTGAATCTTTGTTTTTTGAATCCGATGCTCATGGCCCTGGAGCGGGACGGGCTATAACCGTTGAGTTAAATCATCGTGATCTTGCCGTGCTTGAAAGGGCGAGCATGGAGCTTGCAGGGAAGCTCAGCGGTTATCCAAGGGTAAGGGATGTGAATGATGGATTTTTGCCCGGCAAGCAACAGCTTGATTTTAGTGTGCTTCCGGAAGGGAAAAGTCTGGGTCTCTCTGCCCGGGATGTAGCCAGGCAGGTGAGAAATGCATTTTATGGAGCTGAAATTCTCAGGCAGCAACGGGGGAGAAACGAGGTTAAGGTGATGGTAAGACTGCCTGAGGATGAGAGAATTTCTGAATACAACATCAATGAATTGATGCTTTTTACGAATTTAGGGAAAGAAGTTCCTATTCGGGAGATTGTATCGGTTAAGCGAGGCCGGGCCTACACGGAAATCAATCGCAGGAACGGTCGCAGGAATGTTCTCGTGGAAGCAGACGTGACACCAAGAAGCCGGGCCGGAGAGATTTTAAATGATCTTAAGGCCAGGGTGTTACCTCAATTGACACATGTATACCCAGGACTTCGATTCAGTTTTGAGGGAAGGCATGCGGAAATGATGAAAAGTTTGGGCAGTCTAAAAATTTCCTTCCTTCTTGCCATTTTAGCTATTTACGCCATGATAGCCATTCCATTTCAAAGCTATCTGCAGCCAATCATAGTTATGTCCAGTATCCCTTTTGGAATTATCGGGGCTATTTTTGGGCATCTTTTAATGGGATTTAATCTTAGCCTTATGAGCATGTTTGGAATTGTAGCCCTTTCCGGTGTAGTTGTGAATGATTCACTGGTGCTGATAAGCTTTGCCAATCAACTCAGGAGGCAGGGTAACGATTCCGCGCATGCTGTGATTCGAGCTGCCGGCATACAACGTTTTAGGCCTATCGTATTAACCACCCTAACAACCTTTGGAGGTCTTGCTCCTATGATATTTGAGACCTCCAGGCAGGCAAGGATGCTGATTCCCATAGCCCTATCCCTGGGCTTCGGTATTTTATTTGCGACCTTCATCACACTGATCCTTGTCCCGTCACTGTATCTTATAGTTGAAGATATTCAAGGCATTTTTGGAAGACCGGTTGAGGCCGCCGATATAGATAATATGGTATGACATGAAAGGGCTTGATAAACGTTAAAAATAAACCCTTGGGGCAGCTCCATTAGTATAGTTTGTTACATAATTGAAGGAGAAAAAACATCATATATTAGCAGGTCTTTTGTAATATCAGTAATTTTGTGTTTTTTCCCTTTTGGAACTCGTACAATGACCCCAGGTTCAAGGGAAAAAGAACCTGTTCCATCAACCCACATAATCGCCTTTCCTTTTAAAGGGTAAAGGATATCATCCTGATTGTCATGTATATGCTCAGGCACCTCATTGCCGGCGGGCTCAAGTACAAGCATACAGGTAACGTCCAGGTCATGATCTTTTTTTGAAATTAAGGGTTTGATTTTTACCCCTTGTGCGCTTGGATGGGGCGCCCAGGGGATATTTTTATCTGATCAATAAACTTCCAATGAATCCTCCATTTCTTTTATAAACCAGGGAGGGGTGTTTAGGGAAATTTAATAGGGCAAATGGATAACGCTACCAAACTGTGTTGCATACGAGTCTTAGGCCCCTCCTATGGATTCAGTTTACATTTTAATCTTACTTTACTATGATTATGTCTGCATTCAGGTCAAATGTCTTCTGGCCGATACCTTTGACATTTATAATATCTTCCACTTTTGCAAATGGGCCATTTTTTTCACGATAGGCCACAATACGTTCCGCATATTTTTGCCCAACGTTCTTCAGTTTCACAAGCTCTTCTACTGAGGCCTTGTTGATGTTAATTTTTTCTGCCTGCACTGACAATGCTACTGATGCGAGCGCTAAAACCACAGAAGCTACAACTACTAATGCAAAAAGTCTTTTCACCTTTTTCATTTTCATTCCTCCATATTTTAGGTTTAGGAAAGTTTTTTACTAATGGTTTGTGTTTAAATCAGGCCTGTTTTAAACTAAATATATCTATAATCTAAAGTGGACCCCATGTCAAGACCGATTTTTAGTTTTTTTTAGTTACATTTTTCAAAAAAAATAGACCTGTTGAATCCAAAAAATACATCGATAGAATGTTTCTCCTTTCTTGTTTCTTTAACAAATCCCCGGTATCCTATTTGCGTCAATTCGGAGGATAGGGCAATGCTGGGGAGCAACCCGAGGTTTTAATGTCCTACATTTACTATTTGGGCAAGGGATTTTGCCAGATTGTCAAGGACGGACTCATCCGGCAGGGTTATCGTCATTTTAAGCTTCCCGTCCGTCCCTTTATCTATGCACTCAGAAAAGCGATTTTTAAATGTTTCGGCAAGTTTTATGGTCTCTTCAGTTTCCTCTTTTCCGGAAAAGATTTCTCCCATAAACGCAAAAGCAGACCCTAATAGTTGCCCCCCTGCAGCTTCAATCCTTTCCCTCCGCTCAAGCGCCTCTGTCTCCCTTTCTACTTTTTCCTTCATTGTTTCATCAGATGGCTCATCAGGTTTGACGCCCAACAGGATCTCCAGACGTCTTTTTAATGCATCCATGCCACTCGCAAGATCTATATCTGTGCCCTCGTAATCCGGGTCAAGGGCAGCGAGGAACAATTCCTGTTTCGCTGAAAGCGTTCCGAGAAGACTCTCTTCCAATGTATCTTCCGTGACGAGGAGAAATATCTGGACTGGTCTTTTCTGACCCATGCGATAGGCCCTGCCTATCCTTTGTTCCAGAATAGCCGGGTTCCATGGCAGGTCAACGTTGATGACCGTATTGGCGGCCTGAAGGTTTAGCCCTGTAGAGCCGGCATTGGTGGTAATAAAGAGTTTACAATCCGGTTCATTCTGAAACTGATGCATCAATCCTTGTCGCTTTTTTTGAGGAACAGAACCATCGAGCCTTACGAAGTCTAATTTTCGCTTTTCTAATAAGGGTTCGATCAGGTTTAACATGGTTGTCCACTCTGAAAATAGAATGATTTTTCTATCTTCTTCAGATATTAACTGATCGATAAGGATATCCAATTCATCTAATTTGCTGGAATACCCCGGTAACTGCTTGTCCACTAAAAAAGTACTGTTTGCCGCCATTCTGCACATGAGCAGAGCCTTCTGTAATCTCAGGAGGTCCATTTCAGAGATGTACCGTTTGGAAATGATGGTACTTACAATTCTCTTATGACCATTGTGAATTTCAAGCTGTTCTCCTGTGGGAGGGATTCTCCTGATTTCTGTTGTTCGAGGAGGCAATTCCTTCAGGACCTTGCTTCTCGTTCGCCGAAGAAGAACAGGTGCGAGTTTTTCTCGAAGCTCGTCAAGGTTTTTGTATCCAAGCAATTTGCCTTTTTCATCAGTCACCCTGTATTTATTAAGAAAGCGAAATGCTGGCCCCAGACGTCGATCATCAATAAACTCTACGATGGAAAATAGTTCTTCAAGGCGATTTTCAAGCGGGGTACCGGTAAGAACCAGGGCGAAAGGTGATTTAAGGGCCTTAACCATCTGGCTTGTTTTGGCCTCCCAGTTCTTGATTCTCTGTCCCTCATCAAGGATAATAAGATCCCAATGAACCCTCTCAATAGCAAGTATATCCCGAAGGACCTGTTCGTAGTTGCAAATTGTGAAAAAATATGAATTGTCATATTGTGTGGCCCGCTCCTGTGCACTGCCTATTATAAGCTGACATGTACGATTGCTGAACCGTTGTATCTCAAGGCGCCACTGGGATTTGAGAGAAGCCGGGCATATAACAAGGACCTTGGAGATATCAGCATCCTGAGATAACAATTCAGCCACACCGATGCCCTGGATTGTTTTCCCTAATCCCATGTCATCTGCAATTACAGCCCTTCCAATCCCTGCTGCGAATGCAATGCCATCGAGCTGATATGGGAGTAGTTCGGTCTTTAAGAGCGTCTTTCTCAGAGGATGATTTGCAGGATCATTGCGTATTTCCGTCACCTTATTTTTTACTCGCTCGCGATAGAGAGTTTTGTTGATGTACTCTTCTGCGTCTGGATATATTGTGACGGTGCAACCAAACTCTTCAATTGTTCTTATACGCTCTAAAAGATCCCTGACATCTTTAATGTGGTTATTTTTGAGCGGGCTGATCGCTGTCATGGCCTGATTATCAATTTTTTCCGGAATAAGCAGACGTAATTCCAGTTTATCGCCATAATGCAGGTAAATGCAGATATCTTTGACCTGATAGGGAATTTCCCGAACAGCCTTATTAAATTTCTTCTTCACCTTCTCCAGGACATATAGGATGTGCTTGCATGTACCCAGGGTGTTTTTTCTAAAATCAGGACAGGAGCAGTATGATTCCCCCCTTTCCCATCCCCGTAGCGCCACACGATAGGTCTTGCCTGATGCATAATTGCTTACTGTATAGTCTGTCCATAATTCGTGACCATTGATGGATTTTACTTGCATCCTCTCTTTTCCGGCCCTTTCCATCCTTTCCTCAACAGCCTGTTTCACAAGCTCCTCATCAGTGAGGCTTTCAATGGGAACCTTCTCCGGCGGAGGCGCAGCAAGCCCGAGTGACAATTTCTCTTCGAGTATCAGGGAAAAGGCTGCTCCAAGATGATCACAGGCAGTTGCGCACGCACTGCACTGAAAATTCAAGCGCTGATTTTTTTCAGGGTCAAGACGAATTGTAACAACTGCGTTATTCAAATTGAGCTGAAAAAAGTCCTTTTTTAATATCACCTGTTCACTTAGGTCAATGTCATATTTTCCTCCCTGCCTAATGAGTTTCTCCCCTTGAGTCCCTAAGAGCTTGCAGGCCTGCCTGTAAGTGAGGTGTGAGAGCTTGTCCTTTAGATTAACCATGATTGTCACCCAAATTTGTTTTAGAATTTTTGCCTTTCAATTCATAAGGACTTCTTTTTATCCATCCTCGCATAAAATATCAATAAAAAAATTGGTGATTTTTCTGGTTTATTCAACATTTGTCAAAGACCCTTTTAGGTTCACCATTCAAGATAACCCTTTTAGGGGTAGTAGTTGCCTTGGTAACTGATAGACCCCGTTTTTCAACATCCCTGTAAATTTCTCTATTTCTCCGGCGTAATCTTTTCTGCTGAAAAACTTGACCAGCTTTTTTGAACAAAGCTGCCGTCGTATATTTTATGTTTGACTATGTTACAAAATAAATAATATTAATTGTTGACTTCATTACAAAAATAGTATAATTTATCCCTGACTTTATTTAAGAACCAATAAAGCTTGCAATTGGGATAAATGTTTGAAAGAATATTACAAAAACAGCTAAGGAGCTGTAAATAAATAAACTTTACAATTTATCAACATGTGCTATATTGTCCCAACACTCAAATACGGGGGTTGGATCACATGAAGCACAAGAACATCGACAGTCAAAAATTTTTTGACCAAATTA
>JAYEMW010000337.1:0-2222 GCA_034718555.1 Thermodesulfobacteriota bacterium | reverse complement strand
GGAACATTCTCGAAAGCACAGCAAAATATCAGAATTATTTAATGATTCTTTACATTTGAATAAAAAATGTAAAATAAAAAAATATAGTAAGGATATATAAAAATTACCTAAATATAAATATTTCTTATTGAAAGAAATAAAACAATTACCTCCCACACAGAAAGACATATATTAATTTCTTTTCGATATATTTACCTAGACACTCATTCCTTTTGAGTGTGCTATTATTTGTTTAATTTATATAGAAAGATTAATAAATAAAGGATTATAATTATTGATTACTAATTGGAGAAGTATAATTTACACAGCATGCATTTTAGCTGGTAAATTCTAAGATGACATTGAAGTTTTTTCCTTAGACTTTGTCGAGAAGTTATAAATTTTTTCAATGACGGCTACACTGAAATTGGAAAGTACTTTTCTAGGAATTCTTGAGTATCGTTTGTTTGTTAGTGGTAGTGAGTATGTAAAATATTATTTTGGTATAATTCATTTATGGAGGTCTCCACACTTTTGCAGCAACTAAAATTTAATTCGAGCTAAAAGGTGCTTGGATAGCGGGTTAAACGCAAAAATTTTTTTGAAATTAAAACTAATAATAGTAGCGTTAGGTAGTTAAATATGGTATAATATCCATAGGAGGCTACCATGTTTCTAAGAAAGATCAAAAACAAGAAGAACGGAAGAATAAGTCTGTCGATTGTCCAGACTTACCGGATAAAGGGTTACAAGTATCCAAAAACCAAAACCATTAAGTCATTAGGGTATCTCGATGAACTGGAAAAAGAATTCAAGGACCCTGTCTCCCACTTTACAGAAGAAGCGAGGATACTCACTGAACAATACAAACAGAAAAATTCAAACATAACCTTGGAAGTGAATCCCAATCAGAAAATTGACGAAAATATCGCTTCAAGAAAAAACCTGGGTTATGCTGTGCTGAGCCGTATTTACCATGACCTGGAGATTGATAAGTTTCTTGTAAACAGGCAAAGAGGAAAGAACTTCGAATATAACATGAACACCCTCATGAAGCTTCTGGTCTTTTCCAGGCTTCTCTACCCGGCTTCAAAAAAGAGGACATATGAAAACAGAAACAAGTTCTTTGAGAAAACAAATTACTCCATTGATGACCTTTACAGGAGCCTTACGTTCCTAAACCAGCTTTCCGATGATCTTCAGATATGGCTTCATAAGAAAATAAAGGGAAAATACGGGAGGGATTCCAGTCTGGTGTACTATGACGTAACCAATTATTATTTTGAGACCGACAAAGTTGATTCCTTCAGGAAAAAAGGTTTATCAAAAGACCATCAGCCCAATCCCATTATCCAGATGGGTCTGTTCATGGACACTCAGGGAATACCCATCTCCTACAATTTGTTCCCTGGAAATACCCACGATTCCCTTACCCTCAGATCTGGAATGTTTGCCCTGAAAACGAAATTCAACCTCGGGAAAATAATTGTCGTTGCAGACAAAGGAATCATAAGCGGTGACAACATCTATCACACCTTGTCAGGTGAAAACGGTTATGTTTTCAGTATGTCGGTGCGAAAAGCTTCCGGTGATTTTAAGAAATATGTTTTGGACGAAGATGGTTACAGACAGTACGGAGAAGAATACAGAATCAAATCCAGACTTGAACCAAGGGAAATCCGGGTGACTTCTGTTTCCGGTAAAAAGATAACAAAGACCGTAGACGAGAAGCAGGTAGTGTTCTACAGCGAAAAATATGCAAAAAGAGCAAGGGCCGAGAGGGAAAAAGCTATTGAAAAAGCCAGAAATCTGATAAACAATCCCGGGAAATATACCCGTTCCACATCCCACGGAGCTGCTTCATATGTGAACAACGTCCATTTTGATAAGGAAACCGGAGAAATCCTTAGCAAAGGTTCCGCCCTGCAGTTGGACACAGATAAAATACGTGAGGAAGAAAAACTGGACGGATATTATGCCATAGTCACAAGCGAATACAAGCTTGACGATAAAAAGATAGTAGAAATATACAGAGGCCTGTGGAAAATAGAAGAGTCATTCAGGGTAACAAAAAGCGACCTTGAAACAAGACCTGTTCATGTTTCAAGAGAAGATCACATCAATGCCCATTTCCTCACTTGCTACACCGCACTTGTAATAGCTCGGATTCTTGAACTGAAGACAGCCGGAAAATATTCGGTGGCTGCAATGATGGATAGTTTACGCAGGGCATCATGTTCACA
>JAYEMW010000336.1:0-11401 GCA_034718555.1 Thermodesulfobacteriota bacterium | reverse complement strand
AGGCGTAAAAAATAACTAAGGAGGGATAAGAATGAAATTAGAAAAAGTCAGAACGATAACCGGTAGAATACAAGTGGTAACAGGCCTTCATGTCGGCGCTTCAAATGAAAATATTGAAATAGGCGGGCTTGATAATCCTATTATCAAAGATCCTCTGCCAGGCAGCAAAGCGCCTTATATTCCAGGCTCATCTTTAAAAGGGAAGTTGCGCTCATTAATAGAAATTAAAGAAGGCCGCTATGTTAAAGATGGTAAAGATAGAGGTAAACCATGTGACTGTGGCAAAAAAGATTGCCCTGTTTGTGTGGTTTTTGGGACTTCTGCTGCAAAGCGGCCAGAAGATTTAGGGCCTACCCGCATTGTTGTCCGGGATGCTCATTTATCCAAACATAAAGATGATGGAGTAGGTAAATCATGGCATGAAAAATTTATCGCGGGTGAGCTCCCAATGGAAATAAAATATGAAAACGCAATCAACCGTATTACTGGTGAGGCTAATCCTCGGCCGCTTGAACGTGTGCCTGGCGGTGTTGAATTTGATTTTAATATTTCATTCAAAAAGTTTGAGGGTGATCAGGATAATTTTTTTAACACTGTTTTAAAAGGGATGAAACTTTTAGAACTTGACGCCCTTGGCGGAGCAGGTTCAAGAGGCTGCGGACAGATTAAATTTACTGATGTTTTTATTGATAATGAAAAACAGGATGAAAATTTTCTTGATTCTATTGTAATCGATTAAAAAGCCGGAGGCTGATTATGCTTTACAGATACTCTGTTTATCCCCTTTCCCCCGTTATGACGCCTTTAATGTCTGATACTTTTTTTGGACATTTCTGCTGGGCGCTTGTCTATAAAAAGGGTGAAAAATATCTGGAAAATTTCTTAGATTTATATAACGAAGAAAAAACAGCGCCTGTTTTATTCTCTTCCGCCTTTGTTTCAGGCTATCTTCCAAGGCCTGCGCTCCCTTTGCCAAAAAGAAAAGAAACACGCAAATTTGTTGATGAAAAATTTGTAAACTGCGAGGATAAATCATCCAAAGATTTAAATACTAAACAGAGACGTTTTAAGGGGTGGAATCAATTAAAGCAATGGAACAAGATCAGATTTATCGAGGAAAAAGACTGGCTGCAACTGAAAGACGGTTATTCCGAGGCGTTGCTTTATGACATATTTTATAAAAAGTTTATCGCAGGCCATACCTTACAAGCAAGTGTTATGGAAAATGAAATTTCTGCCTCAAATACTGTTAACCGGATAAGCGGGACAGTTGACGAAGAAACGGGAGGGCTTTTTCAAAGAGAAAAACAGTGGTATCACGAAAACACAAAACTTGATCTCTATGTTGAAATTGGATCACAGGAGTTCGCTTCAGTAGCGGATTGGTTTTTAACAGAGCACCTGCCTGTGCATGGATTCGGTAAGGATAAAACCGTTGGAATGGGATATTTGAAAATATCTAAGGATAAATCCTTCAATTCAGACATATTCAATGTCAGTGATGCAAATGCCGCTGTCACTTTATCATTGACCGCCTTTGATAAAATAATGGAATATCCCTCACATTACAGGCTTATGACAAAGTTTGGCAAACTCGGTGGTTCATATGCCTTTTCAAGCCCCACCGGAGGAAAAACAAGACCATTTAAAAAACCTGTTATGATGATGGAGCCCGGCAGCGTCTTTTTTACTTCCGAACGGTTGAATAATAAACCCCTTCTAAAAGATGTGCATTCAGACAAAAACATTCGTCACGCTGGAGTTCCCCTAACTCTGCCGATAAAAACCAGGGAGGATTATGCTGATGCCCAATCATGAATTATATAATGTCAGGCTTCATATTTTATCGCCGGTTCACGTTGGGTCGGGACAGGAGCTTGATCCCTTCTCATACGTTATCCGGGACAATAAACTCCTGATAATCGATCCGTATAAATGGATTGAAAACTATTCCGACAAGGAAACCTTATACCAGAAAATGGATTCTGAGGATTATATTGATCTTAGGAATTATATCGCAAAAAATTTTAATGATGATAATGCTGTTTTAAGTACTATTGATGTGAAAAGCGCTGAGGTTGTAAGAACATACAAAAAAGCTGTTTATGATAAAACATCCAGGAAACAGGCGTTGATAAATTTTATGACCCGGAATGAAATTACCAAAATTCCCTACCTTCCGGGAAGCTCCATTAAAGGGGCCATCAGAACCGCAATCGCAAACAGCTTTGTACTTTCAGCTAATATTAAATCAGGGGATTCATATAACTATAATAAGAAAATTTTTGGAAAGCCTACTGACGATCCTATGAAAAACCTTAAAGTATCTGATATTTCTCTGAACAGATTTGGCTCTGTTATTTTTGAAGCAAGAGAACATTCCCCTAAAGACAAAAAAACACCTAAAGATTCATATGAAGCTGCAGTAAGCTTTTGCCAGATAGACACTCCGGTGGTTTATCCGTTGAAAATGTCCTTAAATCCTTTTGTTTTGGATAGCAAAACGGTTGACGTAAAGTTTTTGATAGAATCCCTGCACAGGTTTTACATGCCAAAATTTATCGAAGAATATGAAAAGTTTTATAAAGATGAATCATATAAAGATATAAGGCAGGCAATAGCTCCGCTTAATATGGAAGCTTTGAAATTAAAAACAAATGAAGCATTAGTGCGGATTGGCCATTTTTCACATGTGGAATGTGTTACTCTTGATAAAGTTCGAAGCCCGAAAACAAGAAAAGGGAAAGACGGCAAACCATTGCCATGGGGTAAAACAAGAACGCTCGCAAACGGAATATACCCGTTTGGGTGGGTAAAACTCGAATTTTCTGATTTTGAATCAGTGCCCAGGGATAAGGAACAATGGCCTTTTTCAGTTGAAGAGATAGAAGGTTATATTCAAAAACGAGTGAAAATAATAAATGAAAAAGAAAAATCAACTGCTGTTAAGGCAGCCATGGAAAAAGAAAGAGAAATAAAAATAAAAGAAAAAGAAGAAAAAGAAAGATTGCTGGAAGCCATGACGCCCGAAGAAAGAGAGATTGCTGAAATTGGTGATTCATCGGTTTTAGAGGGCCGTGTCGTTGAGATATACAACAAGATTGATAAGTTTTCCGAAGAAAATAAAAAGAAACTGGCGATTGCATTAAAGCAATACTGGAAAACGCATGGGAAGTGGGAAAAGGGTTCGAAGAAGCAGCGGGTAAAAGTGCAAAAGGTTAAAGGTATTCTTGACAAGTAGGCACAAAGAACTCTTTTAAAAAAAGCTTATACCAATTAATACCCATGCATTCTTGTCGGCACATGTCTGGTAAAAAGGAGCAAAAAAATATACGCCTTATGAACAACATACTTTTAACAACATTTGGCGGAACATGGAAGGTTGTGCCTGAGCTTCTTGGGTTTACAAACCCTGCATTTGTCAATCTCTATGCACACCATCCTCATTTAGCGCAGATCGAAAAGGCCCGGAAGGATTATGCTATAAATCCTGTAGATGAAATCTGGCTTGTAACCACTAAGGGAGACAGGACGGACAAATCCATTGAAGGCCTTAATAAATGGTATGACCTGACAGACACGCAAACCCGGCCACTAATGCGAATCTGGCAGGTAGCAGATACCGAAGACCTAATATCAGAGGCTGAATGCAGGCGTATGGGGGAATGTATATACCGCGTGTTTCTAAGGGCGACCGAAGATGCAGGAAGCGACCAACTGATAGTATCACTAACCGGAGGCCGAAAGACAATGAGCTCTGATATTCAGAATGCAGCAGCATTTTTCGGGTGCAGGGCATTAATTCACGTGATACAAAATGAATTATATCTTAAGGAACTGATGGATTACAGCCCTGAAGATTTCTTGGTGCCCCTCGCAGCCACCCTTCATAATGCTGTCACACCATTGATAGTCGGGCAATATGCACCAAACCCTATTCTTGATGTATATGATCCGGAAAAGGACAATGTAACCCCTGAAGGTTATCCTGTAGGACTTCCAGATACAGGATTAGCCATAGTGCAGCCCATTAAAGACTATGACCTTTCAGACAGGATAATAGGCAGCCTGAAAAAGGCGGGATTTCTTTACTGCAATTATACCAATACATTAATGCGGCAGGAAAAATCTGCAAATTTTCTCGCCCTTTACAGCCTCCCTCCCTCCATAATTAAAAGACTGAAAAATTACTTTATAGGACTCTATCCTAAAAAAAAAGATGTAGAACTGGCATGGCTTAAGAAACTTCCAAAATCCGAGCTCCACTGCCATCTCGGCGGCGTGGCCGATATAAACGAGGTAATTTATATTGCAGCGTCAAACCTGGAGAAAGTTTCGCAATACGCAAGTCAGTTAGTGCCCCTTGTACAGAAGTGGAGAAAAGGGCTGGATAATGGCAATACCAACGAGATAAGAAAGCTAACCCCATTTAATAAATTTCACCATTACGAAGACAATGTTCCTGACTATATACGCATGTCCAGTTTTATACTTTTATTTGAGGATATGCCTGATGTGCTGGATGAGGTAATTTTTGGAAAATATAGAGATGAGTCTCAATTTTGCGGCATTGGTTTTGATAATTACGAATACCTTGGAGATATTCAAGGATCAGGCCTGCTGCAAAGTGAGGAAGCTATTCGCGCTGCATGCAGAATTTTGAAGAAAAAGGCAAGGGAACATAATGTGCAATACTTAGAACTTCGCTGTTCACCGGTAAATTATACCAGGGGCGGACTGCCTGCCCTAAAGGTAGCGCGGATAATAGAAGATGAAATGGGCAAGGGTGGGCGCCTCAACTATTCACTGATCTTTATCGCAAGTCGTCATGGAAAAATGAGTAGTGTTCATGAACACATAGAGCTGGCAGAAGAGCTGCTTGGCGAGGACGGCTCAGGATTCTCTGATTTCAGAGGCTTTGACCTCGCAGGCAATGAAAGGGCCGGTTCTATGTCGGATATGCGACAGGCATTTATGTCTATGATGGAAAAATGCATGCATTTTACCATCCATGCAGGGGAGACAGAAGGGGCTGAGAGCATCTGGGAAGCAGTATATCATTTAAACGCTGAGCGAGTTGGACATGGGCTGACCCTGAAAGACAACCCAATGCTTCAGGAGAAAATACTGGACAGGAATATTGCCCTTGAAATGTGTCCATCGAGCAATTTCCAGATAATAGGCTTCAGGGATAACTACCTTCCAAGCACAAACAACATGAATATTTACCCGTTAAAAGGCTATTTAGATGAGGGGCTCAGGGTTACAGTAAACACGGACAATCCTGGAATCTCAAGAACCGATTTTACTAATGAGCTCCATCGCGCTGCAAGGCTTACCCTTGGTGGTTTAACCATATGGGATATACTGCTCTGCGTGCGTAATGGTTTCAGGGCATCTTTCGCAAAAAAGGAACTGCGGCAGCAGATGCTCCGCAATGCCGAATCATCAGTCCTTGCCCTGATACAGGGAGGGCTGCCGGAATGAACGTCGAAAGCGTTCTGTGTGTATTACGGTCTGAACTACCTGACGAGTGGCTTCAGGAGATAACAGGGATTAAGATGGATGAGGAAAAATTTTACCAAGTCCTTTCCAATGTAGCCATACATTGGATGTCCAGGGATAAAATCGAACATAACCGTAAATACAAACAGCTAATCCCCTATATAGTTATTCAAACAGCAGATGGTCTTCAGATGGCATGTTACCGCAGAAAAGGAGGTGAAAAGAGGTTGCACGGCCTTTGGTCTTTGGGGGTCGGCGGACACATTAACATGGATGATATTTCAAAAAAAGAAATGCCCCTTAATGCGGTTGTGACTAATGGAATGCAGCGTGAGCTTGCAGAGGAATTCGCTGAGATGCCAAGGAGTCCGCAACCAGTATTCCACGGGATTATAAACGAAGAAAGAACAAAAGTCGGCCATGTTCACCTTGGACTTGTGTATATGCTTTCGGTTCAAAATAAATCCTTTTTAAAGCCAGGGGTGGAGCTTGATTCCTTCTCATGGATAGACACGAAAAAAATTTCCGAAATAAAAATGGAACTATGGTCGCAGATAGCCCTTGACTTTCTTAAACTGGACCGTGAGGGCTAACTTATGGTGATTTACAAATTTATTTTATTATTTCATCTTAGAAAAATGACAAATAACAGCTCACAGGTGTGAGCGGCAAGAGACTATAAAAAATAACTGGCTGTGGCGTTGAAGCAATACTGGCAGGCACGAGGGAAGTGGTCTGGAAAGCAGTCCAAAAAACAAAAGGTGAAAGTCCAGAAAATTAAAGACATATTGGGTGAGTAAGCGGGCTGAACACCTGGAAAGCTGATCAGCCTGTCGGAATTTTGATATTTTCATATCAAGCCAAAGGAGAAAAATCATGACAGAGTTCAACTGGCGTGAACCTGTATCCACTGATCCCAATGTATGCCACGGAAAACCATGTATAAAAGGTACTCGTATTATAGTGTCTATTATTCTGGATTATCTCCAGTCTGGTGAAAATTCAGAGGCAATTTTACTGCAATATCCTTCCCTTAAAAAGGAGGATATACATGCAGCAATCGGTTATGCTGCCTGGCTGGCCCATGAAGAGGAACAGCAGCCGCTTCGCACGGAAATAGGCAAATGAAAATAAAACTGGATGAAAACATGCCGGTGGCCTTTGCAGTATTGCTTAGACATGCCGGCTACGATGCCGCGACTGTTTTAGAAGAAGGACTTACAGGGATTAATGACTCTTTGCTATTAGCTACTTCAGACTCAGAAAAACGGAGCCCTTATCACATTCGACTCTGATTTTGGCAACATTCGCTCTTACCCAATTGGAACACACTCAGGAATTGTGGTATTTCGCGTGGTTGAACAGCGCTGGGCACATCTCAAGGGAACTGCCCAAATGCTGATCGACTCAGACGTATTAGAGCGGCTTTCAGGCGGGCTTGCAGTCGTTGATGAAGGTCGAATTCGAATTCGTCTCGGGCAATGAATAGTGGAAACAAGAGACGAACCTCATAGGAGATGACTTGCGAAGTGACTAAATAATCCGTTGTATCAGACCACCTTTATAGAGGTGGTCGAGGAATAAGGAGAAGGGTTCAGATACTTGATATTGTTCCTTTAGATCCTGCAACAAGATTTACCAGACATATAGAAAGAAGAGGAAGGGTGTTATTATGACAACCGGGAAACTCAAAGAAATTAGCATAGAATTAGGCCTTATTGAATCAATTGATACTGATGTCTAATTTATTTCTAATATTCAACCACGAAATCACATCTGTTCAGGAGAGCGATGCATATAGTTCTCTCGGTGTCAGGGAGATAACCGACCTGCCTCTGCATCTCAAGGAACTGTGGCGGCAGATTCCACCGAACCTTGCTGAAATAAAAACTTACCTGTGGCCTGTTAAAACATGGCTTGAACAACAGGCGGCGGAATCCGATTATGTGCTTATTCAGGGAGATTTTGGGGCCTGCTATATTATGGTCAACTATGCCTTTGAGATCGGTGTTATTCCTATTTACTCGACCACCACGCGAGATGCTACAGAAGAATATGACCACGATGGTTCCGTCAGGCTTATCCATCAATTCAAACATCAGACATTCAGGAGATATGGAGTTTGACTATGAGCAAGGTTTATATTTCATTCCTTGGAACTAATGACTATTTACCCTGCACCTATTTTAAGGATAGCAGGGAAATGGAAAATGTCAGATTTGTGCAGCAGGCTACTCTGGAATTTTTTTGCCGTGGATGGACCGGTAAAGATCGAATTACTGTCTTTTCAACGGAAGATGCATTTAGAAAAAACTGGCTTGATGATGGGCATAAGGATAAAGATACCCGCGGTATTAAAAAGTGCATGGGTCTTGAAAACTGCATTAAAAAGCTCAATTTGCTACCTGTACTTAAAAGAGTTCCTATACCCGAAGGTAAAAGCGAACAGGAAATATGGGAAATTTTTCAGATTGTTTTAGAAGAACTTAAACCGGAGGATGAAGTAATCTTTGATATTACCCATGCTTTCCGTTCCATACCCATGCTGGCTATTGTTATCCTTAATTATTCAAAAGTCATGAAGAATATCACTATTGGAGGGATCTATTACGGAGCATTTGAGGTGCTAGGCAGCATATTTGAAGCCGAAAAAATATCAATGGAAAAGAGACGTGTGCCGATTCTTGATCTCACGCTATTTGACCAGCTAATGGAATGGGGAATTGCTATTGATCGTTTTTCAGTTGCTGGAGATGCCGCAATGGTGAGTAAGCTGGCAAATCAATCGGTTAAACCCATATTATCAGAAAGTAAAGGACGTGATAAGGCAGCGGACACCATACGAAAAATCGCAAAGAATTTATCTGATTTCAGCAAAGCTATGGTAACATGCAGGGGGCATGATATCAGCAGTATCGCCGGAAAATTAAAAGAGCATGTAAATACCTTTGAATCACTTGAACTTGTTCAACCTTTTAAGCCAATTTTTAATCGTATTAAAAATCAAATGAATGATTTTTCAGGCGACAGCATCATGGATGGGATACAGGCGGCAAGGTGGTGTCTTGACCACAACCTCATACAGCAAGGATACACGATATTGCAGGAAACCCTACTTTCATATTTTATCCTTAAGATTAAACATGATCAGGAAAATCAAAAATACAGAGAAATCGCCGGCCAGGCGGTTACAATCTATCTTAAAAAAATAGACAGGGCAAAATGGAAAAAGGCATCGGCAGATAATGAGCAAATTACTCTAAAATTACTTGACGCCTATAAAGGGCAGGATGAGCTAATAAAAATTTTTAGAAATATTTCCAATGACCGGAATGATCTAAATCATGCTGGACATAACACAAACCCTATGCGGCCGGAAGCATTTCGGAAAAAACTATCCGAAATGCTTGCCAGGATCGAAACATGTTTAGCCGATGGGTCATAATGAGGTCTGTATTAGGTAATTTATGATCTGTTTTTCAAGAAATGGATCAGGCGTATACTGTAAAATAAGACTTCATTACGCTGCCGGCGTTAAGCCGTTAGCGTAATTGAATTTAGAAAATCTTAGGCAGAGAACATAATGTTCGAAAAACAAAAAAGTGCAATTAACTTAGAGAAATTTTCTGTTCTTTGATAATTGAATACTGCAACGTTGCAGTCGTTGAATAAGTGGGGGCAGCTTCCTAATATAGATAATATGAAAAACTGTTATTTTTCATATTATCTAAAATACTGCAAAAACGGAGGCGGAACATGATCGTATATGTTAAGACACAGGGCGCGCGTATTGTTAAAGAAGGAAAACACTTGTTGGTGAAAAAAGGTGATGGCATATATCACACCCTTTTTACCTATAAGCTGGACCAGTTGCTTCTCTTCGGCAATATCGAGATAACACACAATGCCATTTGCCAGCTCATGCGCAACAATATAGACACCGTATTTCTAACCCTGTATGGACGTTATCTGGGTCGGCTTGCGGCGCCCGAGTCAAAAAACGTGCTCCTTCACAAGTCCCAGTATACCCTTTTGGATGACCTTGAGTTTGGTCTTTCCCTGGCCCGGTCCATTGTGGCCGGAAAATTATCAAACATGGCGACCTTACTCATGCGTATCAAACGAAGCCGTAAGATACCGGAGGCAGGCACTATTGCAAGGCAGATACAGGATTTGATGCCAAAATTAGCAGTGGCGGACAGTATTGATAGTGCTCGTGGATATGAGGGGCGGGGGAGCGCGCTTTATTTCAAAGGCTTCCGGCACGGTTTTGTCGAAGACATGGGTTTCAGCAAAAGAGTAAGGCGGCCTCCCACTGATCCGGTCAATTCCGTACTTTCCCTGATTTACACCTTTCTCATGAACAGGGTCTATTCTGCCGTGCGTGTTGCAGGTCTGGACCCATATCCCGGATTTCTACATTCTGTTGACTATGGACGTTATTCCCTTGTGCTGGACCTGATGGAAGAATTTCGTACCATTATCTCAGATACCCTTACCTTGTCTCTTTTCAACCTCAAGATACTTCAAAAGGAAGATTTTCACATTGAAGTGCCTGTAGAGGCTACGACCAAGCAGCCCGCATCAGGTGATACCCCGGACATAACCTCCGATCCAATCGGATTGATTTCTTTAAACGATGCAGACACAGACTGTTTTGATCTTCCTGAGCAGCGTATGGAAACAGAGCCGGCACCAGAATCACAGGTAACCGGGAAATATCCTGTGAAGCTCAGCCCTGAGGCATTCAAACGGGTGATTGATGCATTTGAGAAAAAGTTATCCACCACTTTCTATTATCCAACCGCAGCACGGAAACTTAGCTACGGAGACGCCATTATTTTTCAGGCAGGACGTTTTAGAAAGGTTATAGAAGGAGAGATTGAGGTATATGAACCTCTTTTATTGAAATGATTACATTTGTCACATACGATATAACAGAACCAAAGCGTCTGAGAAAAACCCACAAATTTTTAAAAGAATTTGGGATCAATACCCAGAAGTCGGTCTTTGAATGCGATATCGATGACATTGCCCTTAAAAGGATCAGAAGGTATTGCAGGGATAACCTGGATCTTTCGAGCGATGCCGTGCGTATCTACAGGATATGTTCCCAATGCATGAATAAGGTAAGCCTTTCCGGGATTGGTCTGAAGATTACCAATCTTGATTATGCGGTAATTTAAAGAATATGTAATATTTCACCGCTGAGTTCGCAGAGAACGCAGAGATAAGAGCTATATAAAAATATCTTGTTAATCCTGTTAATCCTGTCTAAAATAGGTGTTTTATAATGAACATGATTGTTGCATACGACATTGCAGAACCCCGCCGTCTGAACAGGGTTGCCAAGGTGATAAAGGATTACGGCATCCGTGTACAGAAGTCTATATTCGAGGTAGATGTGGATGACGGAAGCTTTACCGAAATGAAGGCTCGCGTTGAAGATGTAATTGAGGCGTCTGAAGACGGGGTCAAATACTTTCCTTTATGTGAAAAATGCGCCGGTACTGTGGAAATAATAGGTCAGGGGGTTTTTATTGATCCGGATGAAGAGTTCTGTGTACTATGAACCTGCGAACCTAACCGTAAAACTTAGTGAAAATTATAACATGCTGATATTGCTACATATTCGTAATTTGACTTTAATTAGGTCCGCGCAGCAATGATTTTTCTATTTAAATCAAAAACTTATAAACAGATGTTAAGCACTTGAAAGGGGGTGATTAGAGAAAATGAGCAATAATTTCCAAGAGGTTCGCGAAAAGTGCCTCCTAACAGTTCGATTTATTTGCAAATATAGAGGCCGCAATTGGAATTGACCTGACATACGAAGGGATTGCGACTCAGGATAAAATCTCATCAACCCAGGAAATATATCCCATTGGAATTGACC
>JAYEMW010000335.1:0-11417 GCA_034718555.1 Thermodesulfobacteriota bacterium | reverse complement strand
GAAACATAGAATCACATTTGAACTTATGGAAAAAAAATGGCTAACCCAGTTCATGGACTCTGACGGGGCTATTCATTCGGTTTTGAAAATCCTTTCTGTTTTTTTATACGACAGCTTGGAAAGGCCTGCCGGTTTTACCGCCTCGCAGATCATGAGCACGTTATGCTTTTAGGAGAAATCAAAATGAAACAGTTGGTAATTTTAACACTTATCTTGCTTATCATAATCTCGTTTTTAGGATGTGGTATCCCTGATCTTCCCGGCCCTATCGGAATCCCAGGACTTTAGAAAGAGATGTCATAGAACACACAAGCAAAAATGGGGCCAGGTTTACGTTTGACGTTTCCCTGTAAACCATTGAACGGTGTTTGCTTTCCCATACAGCATATGCTAACCTTTTGAAGCATTAAAGGAGAAAGGATTATGAATAAAATTTCTTTAAGCATAGATGGAATGACATTAGAAGATCTTATAGCTATCGCAAGAAAAGACTTCCAGGTAATGCTAACAAAGGAAGCGGAAACATCGATTAATAATGCCGGAAGATTGATTGAAAAATGGGTTCAGGAAGAAAAAATAATCTATGGTGTAACTACAGGTTTCGGGGCCTTAAGCAATGTGGTTATTTCCAAGAAAGACACCAGAAAACTCCAGGAAAATATCCTTATGAGCCATGCTGCAGGAGTAGGAAATTCCCTGGATAAAGAAACTGTTCGGGCCATAATGGCCTTGCGAATTAAAGACCTTGCAAGGGGCAATTCAGGCATTCGTCTAAAAACTGTTCAGCAGCTTGTTGCCCTTTTAAATAAGGGAATTTGCCCGGTAGTTCCAGAGAAAGGGTCTGTTGGGGCAAGTGGAGACCTGGCCCCATTGGCACACCTTTCTCTTGTCCTGCTTGGTATGGGCGAGGCATTTTACAGGGGTAAAAAAGTGTCCGGCAAAGAGGCCCTGAACAAGTGTGGTTTAAAGCCTATTCGGTTAGAGGCGGCAGAGGGTCTTGCGCTGGTGAATGGCACCCAGGTAATGACGGCTATCGGGGGATTAACCGTATACGATGCTATCAGACTCTCAAAAATGACCGATATTGCCGCCTCCATAAGCCTTGAGGTTCTTATGGGAAGCAGAAGCGAATTTAATGCCAGAATTCATGAGGTTCGGCCTCACCCGGGCCAGGCCACCTCCGCATACAATATGGAACGTATCACCCAAAACAGCGAAATTATAACATCCCATCAGGACTGCTCTCGTGTTCAGGATGCCTACACCCTGAGATGTTCTCCCCAGGTTCACGGTGCCAGTAAGGATGCAATCAGTTATTGCCGCAATGTAATTGAAACAGAAATGAATTCCTCTACCAACAACCCTCTTATATTTCCTGAGGATCAAGATTTCTTGTTGGGTGGAAACTTTCATGGACAGCCTGTAGCCCTTGCCATGGATTTCCTTGGCATGGCAATTGCCGAGCTTGCTAACATTTCCGAACGCCGGATCGAGCGTTTAGTAAACCCCATGTTGAGTGGTCTGCCGGCATTTCTTGTAAAAAACGGTGGGCTTAATTCCGGATTCATGATCGCCCAATATACGGCTGCCGCCCTTGTTTCTGAAAATAAGGTCCTCTCCCACCCTGCCAGTGTAGACTCTATCCCGACCTCAGCCAACAAGGAGGATCATGTATCCATGGGAACTATAGCAGCCCGAAAAGGCAGGGAAATAGTAAAAAATACGGAGTATGTCATTGCTGTTGAGCTTTTATGCGCCTCCCAGGCATTGGATCTTTTTACGGATATGAAAGCAGGTCAGGGAACCCTTGCTGCCTACCATGTTATACGTGATTCTATTCCCCATCTGGAAAGCGATCGTATTTTATCAAATGACATTGATAATATGGTTCAACTTATTAAAAGTGATGAGATTATTACGGCTGTAGAAAAGGCAATAGGAAAATTGTATTAGGTATGCGAAGACTGCAATGCTGTAAATATTTCATCACGGGTTTTAAAAAAACATCCCTGGTGAGAGTTGACACTCAAGCAGTTTTTATATTATGCTGTTTTATATTAAAGAGATGTTCTCATTTTTGTAATATAACCGTTATCTCAGAAAATAATCCAATGAAAGAAAAAGGAGTTTAACAATTACTGAATTTTCACAAAAAAGCAGCCAGATAAGCAACTTCCATATACTAAGCCACAATCCAAGGCATTTGAAAGCCCAGATCAGGCTTCATTCAAAGTGGAAAAAGACGGTTTTAATCGTCCCTCTTCTTGCCAGCGAGTATACGGATTCAGTTAATCTTCCTGTCTTTAAAAATATTCTCAGACAGCTTACAAAAATGTCATACCTTTCACACATTATCTTCGGCCTGGACAGAGCCACCGAGGAAGATGCGTTTCAGCTGAGGGATTTAATAAAAGCTGCGGGAATAAAAAATTATATCATCCAGTGGAACGATGGACCCGGTTTTGGTAGTATTTACAAGAAACTCAGTGAGGTAGAGTTTAACATCAGGGAGCCAGGCAAGGGAAAAAATATGTTTCTCAGCTTCGGTATTGCAATCGCATTGGGAGCAGAGACAATTGGGCTGATTGATGCAGATATTCGAACATTTAAGAGGATACAGTTAGATCGACTCTTATATCCCGTAGTAGCGCTCAACTATGATTTCTCAAAGGCTTATTATGCAAGGATAACGGGGAAGGGAGAAATTTATGGTCGGGTAAAACGGTTGCTTCTGGATCCCCTTCTGATCTCCCTTAAAAGGAAATTCACGGAGACTAAAGAGGGAAAAATGTTACGCCTCATCGATTTTCTTTTAAACTTCAACTACCAACTTTCCGGTGAAGTTGCCTTTCATGTTGATCTCCTGAAAAAAATGCGGTTCGCTACGAACTGGGGTGTTGAAATATTTACATTGATAGAGGTATACAGAAAAGCATCCTCCCCTGCCCAGGTTATGTTCACTGATGAACCTTTTGATCATAAGCATCAGGAGGTTTCTGCGGAAGACGAGGCAAAAGGCCTAAACAGAATGGCGATTGATATTGTTACAACATTGATGAATGCCCTGATCATTGAAGAGGGCCTGGAGATCCCCAACACCTTTTTTAGAGATCTATCAATTACATACCAGGCCGTGGCTGAAGAGCAGATCAAAAAATACTCAGACGATGCGAGTTTCAACAACCTAAAACATGAGCGAGATGCCGAGGAATACCTTGTTAAAAACGTCTTTCCTAATTCTATTTTTCAGGCAGGTGAAATGCTTACTGCACCCTATAAAATAACAGAGAAGTTCTTGCGGTTGGTCAATTCATATCCGGAATTTAAACCCTTTCTAAAAAATGGGCTCTCAGAGGCTATTCTAAATGTGGAACGTAAGACCCAACAACATATCTTTGAGATGCCCCAGACCGTCTCATGGGAGCGAGTGGCGAACAAAATGCCGCGAATTTACTATGATCTGATTGATGTGGTTGAAAAGGAAAAAAAGTTCTTTTCTTGACAAAAGAGACCATTTGATACCTAAGATTTTCCTACAAAAGTAAGCCTTCTAAAAATGAACCCTATCATGATATCAAAATGGCGAGACAGCAAATCTTTAATGAATAATTTAGCCCAAACAACACACCAGATATGAAACTTCGCATAATATTGTTGGTTCTTTCCTTGCTCGCCTTTTTATCTGCATCTACAGGTGGATATCTTTACTATTCTTCCTTAAAAGAGTCGGCCTTTGAAGAGGCTGATAGACAGACATCGCTGAATGGCGAAAGAATAAAAAATCATATTTCCTCTTTTCTTTCAGAATATCTCAAGTCTGTGAAAACCCTCGCAGGACTGAATGAGTTAAGGCAGTCTCTTATAAGCCAGGGCAATGATTTAATTGCAAAGTCAAATTTTATACTCGATCATTTCAGAGATACGCTAAAAGTGGATGTCTGTTATCTTATGGGGCACACAGGCCGCACAATAGCATCAAGCAATCGCAACGATCCTGACAGTTTTGTTGGAAAAAATTATTCTTTTCGTCCATATTTCCAACAGGCATTACAAGGCTCCCCTTCTATTTATATGGCACTGGGGGTAACTTCAAAAAAGAGGGGTGTTTATTATAGTCACCCGGTTTACGGTACGGAAAAGGATTTTCCTGAAGGAGTTGTTGTAATCAAGGCATCTATTGATCTTCTGGAAAAGGACATCGGACAAACATACGAAGGTATAGTGCTGCTAACAGACCCCAATGGCATTGTTTTTATCTCAAATCATAAAAACTGGTTATACAACTCCCTGTGGAGACTTTCTCATGAAACCAAATCAAGGCTTGCCAGGACACAGCAATTTGGCAATGGACCGTGGAACTGGACCGGCATGATAAGAAAAGATATGACCCATGCCGTTGACAAATCAGGAAAACAGTATCTAATCAGAGAGATAGCAATTGAAAATTATCCAGGCTGGAATGTAGTTTTTCTTCGAACTGAAAAGGAGATAACTGGGAAATTCTTAGACCCCTTGATGAAAACTACAGGATCTATAATTCTCATAATCTGCATACTCATAGGGCTGTCGGTATTTTATCTTTACAGGAAAGCGAGTCATGACATCATCCAGAGAAAGGCGGCCGAAGAAGCATTGAGAGTGAGTGAAGAAAAGGCCTTAGCCCTTCTGAATGCCCCAACAGACAGCGCATTACTGTTAGATACTCAAGGAAAAATCCTTGCCCTTAACAAACCTGCGGCAGACTTGTTTTACAAAGGTATAGACAGTTTAGTGGGAATGTACTTCTTTGACCTCTTTCCTGAAAGTATGGCAAAACGGATAAGGGCACACCACAGTGAGGTAATACATTCGGGAAATCCGGTACGTTACGAGGACAAAAGAAAAGGAAGGTGCATGGACACCAACATATATCCTGTTTTTGATTCAATAGGAAATGTTGTGGGAGTAGCTATTTTCAGCCGCGATATTACAGAACAAAAAAGGGCGGAGGAAGCGCTGAGGCAAGCCAAGGAGGAGCTGAGCCATTATTCTAAAGACTTAGAGAGAAAGCTCAGAAAGCGGACAAAAGAGATAACGAACATCATTAGAAACACCCCTGCTGTCGTCTATATTAAAGACCAGGAATATAAATATATAATGGTAAACCCGCGATATGAAGAATTGTACGGCATTACAAATGAACATATCCAGGGAAAAACAGACTATGAGGTTTTCCCAAAACAAACGGCCGACCGGTTCCGTGCCGTTGATTCACAGGTTTTCAATGAAGGACGATTTTCTCAGGTAGAGGAACATATTGCTCAAGAAGATACGGTCCACACCTATCTATCTGTAAAATTCCCGCTCTATGATGAAGATGGGGATGTGCATAGTTTATGCGGGATTTCAACGGACATAACCGAACTTAAAAAGGCCCAGGACCAGCTAAGACGGCTTTCGGCCGGCATAATGAACAGCCAGGAGAAGGAGCGAGCCGCCATTGCACGGGAACTTCACGATGAGCTGGGACAGATACTCACTGCACTCCGTATGGATTCTGTCTGGCTGAAGGATCATGTGGCGGAAAGTAACCCCGAGGCCGGCAAAAGGGCATTGTCAATGTGCAATCTTATCGACAGCACCCTTGATCAGGTGAGAAATATGGCGATCCGCCTGAGACCTGGGGTATTAGATGATCTTGGACTAATCGATGCCCTCGAATGGTATGCCGGAGATTTTGAAGAGCACTCAGGCATCGCATGCATCTTCAGCCATAAAAATTCTCCGCACATAGACGATATGTTGGCCACGGCAGCCTACCGGATTGCCCAGGAGGCCATTACAAATGTAGCGAGACATGCCTCTGCTACTCAGGTGGACATAATATTGGAGGAGATAAACGGTATGTTAACGCTCTCAGTAGCAGACAACGGCAGCGGATTTGATATCCGGAAATTAGGTGAATCAGGCGGTCTGGGTATAGCAGGAATGCGAGAACGGGCAGGATTGGCAGGGGGAACCTTGGAAATTAAATCAAAACCTGGTAAAGGCACGTGTATCTTTTTCAGGGTACCTAATAAAGGTAAATTACAGGGGGAGCATTCCAATGATCAAAGTGCTGTTAGCAGATGATCACAACATAGTCCGTGACGGTTTTCGCCGTATCATAGAAGATACAGGCGATATGGTTGTTCTTTCAGAGGCCTCAGATGGACGGAAGGCGATTGAACAGGTCAATAAATCTATGCCTGATGTGGCGGTTATTGATATTTCCATGCCTGGCATGGATGGGCTGGAAGTCATAAACCAGCTTCATTATTCTTATCCTGATTTACCTATCCTTATCCTGACAATGCATGAAGAAGAGCAGTATGTGGTGCGCGCAATAAGCGCCGGGGCAATGGGATATGTCACCAAAAGATCAGCGCCGGAGGAACTGGTAAAGGCTATCCGTAAAGTCCATGAAGGCAGGCGCTATCTTACAGACTCTGCAGCGGAATCATTGGCTGTGCGATTGGCAAAAGGAAACCAAAGGCTTTCCCCGTTAGATTCCCTTTCTAATCGAGAGATCCAGGTGTTGAGACGTCTTGCCTTAGGCCAGACCAACCGCGAAATAGCAGAGGCGTTTTGTCTGAGTATTAAAACAGTTGACACCTATCGCTCCAGACTTCTAAAAAAACTCAATCTACGAAACAATGCTGAACTGTCAAGATTTGCTATCCAGAATAATCTGATTGAGTTATAATTTAATTGTGTTAACGAGGTTGTAAGAAAATTACCTACAAAAGAATCAGAAACCGTCTTATTTACAAGACCAATTATCAATTTGTAATATGGCCTCAATACTTCAAAATCAAAAAACCATTGGATTGAAAAGCTCATCAGGATTCGCATCTCATCTCAACTGGCCTGTGCAGTATGTGGGTATTACACATTTAAGCTTTATTTAATAACATGGACGTGCAGATAATGAAATACAAGGGAAGAGTTCCGCTTTGTCTTCTTCTTATTTTCCCGGCTGTACTCAATTTTTTTTTCATGGAAGATAGTGATGCATCCGAACCGATTGCTGTTGGTGTTCTCCACTCAGAGAGATATCCATATGCTTCCATGATGAAAAACTCATTTGAAATGGCCTTAGAAGCTGTCAACAAAGGAGGAGGAATCAAAGGTCGTCCTTTGAAACTTGTGTATGGCAATGACCAGGGAAAGCGCGAAGCTGGAGAAAAAGTGGTTAGAAAACTGGTCAAAAAAGATAATGCTGCGATGTTGGTCGGCGCCTATCAAAGCAGTAACACTGTGTATATGGCCGGGATGGCGAACAAGTTAAACAAACCTCTTTTGGTATGCACTGCTGCAGATGACAGGATTACTCAAAGAAAATGGAAAAATGTTTTCAGGATAAATGCTCCTGCCAGCGAGTACGCAAAAGGGATAGAAGATTTTCTCTTGAAAAATATCAGACCAAAATCAATGTCAATTGTATTTGAAAACAGCCCTTATGGAACCGGCGGAGCGCTGAGGATGATGTGGTTCTGCCGGGAAAATGACATTGATATTAGAAAAATCGAGGCCTATCACAAGGAAAAACTGAAGGCAGACTATTTCCGACGTGTCCTTAAATCTTTAAAAAATAATCCCCCTGACGTGATTTACATGGTTTCTTACCTCAACGACGCTGCTTTACTGGTCAAAGAAATCCGAGAACTGAGAATTGACTCATTGCTTTGTGGCGGGGCTGGAGGTTTTACACATCAAAAGTTTTTAAAAAAGGCAGGGTATTTTGCCGATCATCTGTTGACAGCAACCCTGTGGACCCACCAGTTACGGTATCCAGGAACAAAGGACTACTACAACCGTTACATTGAGAAATATTCCATACCTCCGGACTATCATGGAGCTGAGGGCTATTCAGCGCTGCTTGTGGCAGCGGATGCCCTTAAGCGGGCCGAATCATATCGTCCTGAAAGCATAAGGGCTGCCTTGAACAAAACCGACCTGATGACTCCTTTTGGCCCTGCCAGGTTTTCCTCGTACGGCAAATTCGAACGGCAAAACAAACTCCCTACACAGGTCCTGCAAATTATCAACGGCAAATTTCAGTGTATATGGCCAATGGACCTCGCTGCAGCAAAATTCATTCCACCCCCCAACTGGAGGGTTTATAAGAACAATTAATCCCATTTGAATTTTGGGAATCATAGAATATAACATTAAAGGAAGGAGGTGATTTATTAAGAGGTGTTTGAAAATTTTGTGTATAATGTCAGATATTGTTAACTTACGGTCATGATTGAACATTTAAAAAAATAAATTTTTTAATTCACCAATGGCCAAAATAACTAAAGGAGAGTTTTTATGAAGAAAAATATTTTTACTGTCTATGTCGGAATTTTTGTAGTATTAAGTGTGGTGTTTGTATTTGCTACAAACTCATTTGCAAAGAAAAGAATTGTTTTTGGCGGTGGGCCGGCCGGTGGAACATTCCAGGTGGTGGCAAACGGTATTCAGGTATATAAGCCGGTTAAGGCCATAGAAGAATTTACAGTAAAGGCCCAAACATCTGCGGGCTCTGTTGAAAACCTTCGCAAAACAGACTCGGGAAAACAGCAAATGAGCGTTGTCTATTCCGGGCATGTCTGGCTGGGCAGAAACGGCAAGATGAAAAATGATCCTAAGAAGTATGAAAATGTGTTGGCAGTTTCCTGGTTGTATGGCGCCCCAGCCCAGATGGTTGTAAGGAAAGGTTCAGGCATTAAGAGTGTAAAAGATTTGGTCGGAAAGAAAGTGGGCGTCGGTAATGCAGGCTCCGGCGCATTTGCCAATTGCGATCTGTTTTTTACCCATATGGGTATCTGGAATAAGATTGAGCGGAATGCCATGGGCTATAATGATGCTGCTGCTGCCTTTGGCAACAGGCAACTTGACGCATTCTGGCTGTTTACAGCGTTTCCCAGCGGAGCGGTAATTATGGCGGCCCAGACTAATGATATAGACTTGCTCGACCTGGATGCAGATGCCAAGGCTTCAGGATTCTACGAAAAATATCCTTATTTTGGAAAACTTGCAGTTCCTGCTGGAACTTACAAGGGAGTGGGCTATGAAGCTCCTTCATTTCAGGACAGCGCGCTGTGGGTGGCCAATGCAAAAGTCCCGGCGGATGTAGTCTATAAGCTCCTTTCCACTATTTATTCCGACGAGGGTCTTAAGCACATGTATGCCATGAAAAAGACCTTTAAAAACATGAGCCTGAAAACCGGCGCAACTAATATTGTCACCCCCTTCCATCCAGGAGCCGAAAAGTTCTGGAAGGAAAAAGGGATGCTTAAATAGAATTTTATAGTTTTATATTAAGGACGGCATGCATTCATGCCGTCCTGTTGTCCCTGGCATGAACTTAAGATTTCTCCAATTGCACATGTTTCGTACCTTAACCCATATACATATGACATATATTTATGGGTACTGAGAATTCCGTGTATTTCTTGCCGGCAGAGAGGTAGAGTTTCCCACATAAAGATAAGCAGGTGATAAAATGTATGACAAATTAAACAGAATAGAAAAAGTGATTTTTGATGTGCTCTCTGTCTGTCTGGTCCTATTTTACTCCTACTCTGCTGTCTTAAAACCAGCGGCCACCCAGTATCACCGGGGAATATATGTCATTATTACCTATGTCCTCGTCTTTCTCCTTTACAAATCAAAGCATAAACTGCTGAGAGTTATTGACTATGCGCTGATACTGCTTTCCATCTTCAGCATAGGGTACTGGATGCTCAATTTTGAGGTTATCAACTACCGCACGGGCGCGGAGACACCTTTTGACATGGCAGTCGCCATGGTCGGGGTGCTTATCGGAATAGAGCTGGCCAGAAGGGTTGTCGGCAATATCTTTGTTGTCTTAGGCCTTCTAATGCTGGCATACGGGGTTTATGGTGATTATATGCCTGATCTTTTTTCCCACGCAGGAGATACATTCCCTGGATTATGTACAAGTATCTTCTACAAAAGCGATGGCGTGTTCGGCATCATGGCAAATGTGCTGGCAACCTATGTACTTTTGTTCGTTCTTTTTGGCGCTTTCCTGGAAAAATCCGGCGCACAGCGGTTTTTCATTGATTTTCCTCTGGCCGCTGTTGGACATAAAATTGGCGGGCCTGCTAAAGTAGCTGTTATCGCCAGCGGTCTTTTCGGCTCTATTTCCGGAAGCGCCATTGCCAATACGGTTTCCACAGGAGCCTTTACTATCCCCATGATGAAAAAGGCCGGTTTCAGGCCCCATATTGCAGGGGCCATCGAGCCGGCAGCCTCTATTTCAGGGATGTTCATGCCTCCTATCATGGGCGCCGGGGGATTTATCATGGCAGAGCTTACCGGCATCCCCTATTCCAAAATCATGCTGGTCGCTATATTCCCTGCCCTTATGTATATCTTAAGCGTGTTTACTATGGTCCATTATGAGGCCAAAATACATAATATCAAGGGTGAGAAAAGTGAACACAGCCCCCTGGAGATCTTGAAAACTGAGTGGTACTACACACTGCCGCTTATCGTAATCACGATACTCATGCTTTACGGGTTTTCACCGGGATATTCCGCTATTTTAGGTATTTTCACCTGTATTATTATTAGCTGGTTTAAAAAGGATACACGGATTGGCCCTAAAGAATTCATATTGGCTGCCCGGTCCGGTGCGGAAAATAGCCTTCATATAGGCGCCACTGTCGGGGTCATCGGCATTATTATCGGTGTTCTCACCTTTAGCGGACTTGTGCTTACCTTTGCGGATATCGTAATTGAACTTGCAGGTGGGTCACTGGTATTGACCATTCTGCTTATTGCCCTTGCATCGCTTGTGCTTGGGATGGGTGTGCCTGTAACAGCGGCGTATTTGATCACTGCAGTGGTTGCGGTCCCAGCATTAATCCATCTCGGCGTAAATGAGTTGGCAGCCCATATGATCGTCTACTGGCTGTCACAGGATTCCAATATTACACCTCCTGTATGTATTGCAGCCTTTGCAGGGGCTACCATTGCTAAGGCTAATATGTGGAAAACTGCATTTTCTTCCTTTAAATTCGCAAAATTCCTTTACCTGTCGCCATTCCTGTTTGGCTATGTGCCTGGATACAGCTTGGAAGGTGGTGCTATGGCCATAATAAAGGCATTTATCCTGATTATCGTAGGAACCTATTTATATGCATATATAATGAGTTTCCATTGGGTCCATTACATGAATACAAGATCATTTAAAAAGGAGGGCGCAGCATGATTATTCCTGAAAGAAGAATGAAGAAGAATGGGAAAAGGCATAGGTGTCACCCATTAAAAGGCTCTTTGTCAAGGAATAAACTTCCCCTATTCAAGAAAAATTTGATTTTTTTTCTTGCAAAGCTACAGGCTGTTAAATTGCTTCTTTTTGTTTGTGTTTATTTTTC
>JAYEMW010000334.1:0-2239 GCA_034718555.1 Thermodesulfobacteriota bacterium | reverse complement strand
AACTGTAAAAGGGGTAGAGTATGGGCAGCCGGGTCTATCTGTTAGCATTGGCCCATCATCTTTTAGCGGTAAGATTAAAGGAAAGGAATCGTTAGCCTTAGAGGCTGAAAAATTACTGGTCTGCATAGGCAGAAAGCCTAACACGGACGGTATAGGCATTGACACCATAGGGGTTAAGACCGATCAACAGGGATGGATCCAGGTAAGCAACAAGATGACCACCAACATAGAAAATGTTTATGCCTTTGGTGACGTTCTGGGACCTGATAAGATCATGATGGCCCATGTAGCTTCAGCAGAAGGGATAGTGGCTGCAGAAAATGCCATGGGCGGTAACCGTAAGATGGAATATGACGTTATACCAGGGGCTATTTTTACCACGCCGGAAGTGGCTGATGTAGGGATTACCGAGGCGCAGGCCATTAGCCAGGGGATAAAAATACGGACGGATACTGTTTTGTTCCGAAACATTAGCAAGGCACAGGTGCTTAGTGAGATAGCAGGCCAGGTAAAAATGATTTCTCAAAGGGATACGGGGAAAATCCTCGGCGTACATATTATAGGTCCCCATGCCACTGACCTGATTGCAGAAGGGGCACTGGCCGTGAAAAGGGGCTGTACGGTCAAACAGCTTGCCGAAACAATCCATGCACACCCAACACTTGCGGAGATAATGTTGGAGACTTCCCTTAAGGCCCTTGACAGGGGATTGCATGGATAAGCGCCCGGGCGCCCGGGAAGTTGATGATTGGAGTGATGGAGTAATGCAAAGCACATTTTCAACGCGATAAATTTCGCCACTCCAATACAAGGAACTTCGACATTAAAAATACATACGTTATTAATCTTGTCTGACCCTCATCAATCTTATGCTTGACATATTGATGCACCGATGATATTTCCCCATAAGCGCTGAGCAGTGCGATTCGTATTGCTACCCACCCAAAGGTCTTCGCAGAACCGAGCAGAATAGGAGGCTGTCCGAGAATAGCAATTTTTTCTCAAATCGAGGAATGCGAAAAAAATTGCCGCAGGTATATAGTTGATATTCCGAGGATAATTTTTTGAGCATGACAAAGAGTTGAGGAAAAAGGGCATTCTCGGACAGGCTCCTATATGAGGCGCTCCAGTTCTATGACATCCTTCTTGCCAATCAAATTGCGTGCTTATTCAACCGGGTGAGCGACATTAAAAAATCTTCTTAAACCTTTGCACAGAAGCAGAGGCTCGAGGCAATCCGGCGCCGGATGCATTGTTTGCAGTGCCGGCCATTGAGTCCGGGTGTGAATGGAGCACCTTAGATCGCGATTATGCGAGGTTTCCAGGTCTTCGATGGCGTGCGCCGGCGTGACAGCACTATATATTTCTCGTATCATTTAAATTACAAAATTTTAATAACAGTGATATAAAAAAGGAGGCACAGATGGAAACAGGATTGAGAGACAGAATAGAAATAGTAGAGGGTGATATTGCCACAATGGATGTAGATGCCATTGTTAATGCGGCCAACACCTCTCTTTTAGGAGGAGGAGGTGTTGACGGCGCAATACACCGGGCAGCAGGTCCTGAGCTTCTTGCCGAAACGAGAAAGATAGGCGGTTGCCCTACTGGAGAGGCACGGGTGTCAGAGGGCTATAAATTACCTGCTAAATGGGTTATTCATACAGTTGGGCCCGTCTGGTCAGGGGGCAACAGGAACGAGGATATGATATTAAGCAATTGTTATAAAAATTCCTTTCATGTAGCTGTTGAGACTGGTGCAGAATCTATCGCTTTTCCATCTATAAGCACAGGGGTATATAGATTTCCGCTTGAAAGGGCGGTAAATATAGCCTTAAAAGAAACGGTAAATTTTCTTGGCAACAATCAATCCATTAAAAGGGTTGTATTTGTATGTTTTGGTAGCAAGGTATATAAGATTTATCAGGATGCCATAAAACGCATGTGAGATAGAAATTGAACAGTATGATAAATTTAACAGGGCACGCAGAGAACACGGAGAACATGGTAAACATTCATGAAGAGTTACAAAAATATATTAGACACTATTGGAAATACACCTATTGTCCCTATAAGGAATATTAATAGAAATAATAATATTAAGATTTTTGCCAAGCTTGAATATTTTAATCCTGGGGGATCAATTAAAGATAGAGTTGCCTTTTCCATGATAGAGGATGCGGAGAAAAGCGGGCAACTCACAAGGGATAAGGTAATTATAGAGGCTACGAGTGGAAAT
>JAYEMW010000333.1:0-2245 GCA_034718555.1 Thermodesulfobacteriota bacterium | reverse complement strand
TCTCATTATCAAATAAAATACCTTTTCGTGATCCTATCCATTCTCGATAGTTAGAAAACTCCCAATCTTCCGGTAAATTAACCAGACCGGCTTTAACCGGATTTCGGTGAATATAAGGACAAATATCAATTAAATATTTATCATCATTTATTCTTTTATGCTGCAATTTATTGGCAAATACTTTGCCTTTCCGTTTGAGTTTTGCATTGAAATGCAATGTGTAAGAAATAATAAATCGATTAAAAACATCATAAATCGGTCTATCACTTTTTTGTTTGATGCAAAAATGGAAATGATTGGGCATTAGACAATAGCTATAGATAGCTAATTCATCTGAGGAGTAATTATCTTTTAGTTTCTGGAGAAAGTAGAGATAATCATCTCTATCATTGAATAGATCAATCTCATCTACTGAATGGTTGTAGATGTGAAATATTGCATCTTTAACAAATTCTTCTTTTTTACATCGCATTTTCTATCCTTTTGTCGGACTTGACTTATCGGACTTGACTTAATAACTCAGCTTGCTGAGGAATTGAGTTAAGAACGATGGCCACCCCAATCCTTAAGTCAGCTCTGCTCCTTCGTCGCATTGCTAACTCAAGTCTTGTCAAGTTTCGCTTCGCACACAACAATCCTTAACAACAATCCTTAAGTCAAGTTCACTTCGTGCTCTTAACTCAAGTCTTGGTCGGACTTGACTTAAAAGCGAAGCGTTGAGTTAAGAACGACATGTCAACAATCCTTAAGTCAAGTTTCGCTTCGCTCCTCTTAACTCAAGTCTTGTTGAAGTCTTGCTAAACCGGAATTTCATATTTTTCATCTTTGCCCAATTTCTTGAGCAATTCATTTATTTCTTTTCGATGTTCGATAATTTTTAATTCTCTATCCACAGCAGCATCATTGAAAATTTCCAGTTCAGTCATTCTTTTTTTGAGTTCTCCCTCAGCTTTCTTGCGTTCTGTAATATCGCGGGTAGTTCCCTGAAATCCAATTGGCAAACCTTTTTGGTTAAACAGCAATTTTGAGTTGATTTCAACAGAAATTTCAGTTCCATCTTTACGCAGCATTACTGCTTCAAAGTTGACATGTTTATATGTCTTGTAATGTTTAATTGCATATAAAGCTTTTTTGGCCATGTTAAAAAATTCTTTTGTGCTGGCATGTTGAGATAACCTGGTTCCAACCCACTCTTCAACTGTGAATCCAAAAATATTTATTACTGATGGACTAATATATGTAAAAACTAATTTCAAATTCGTCTTCCAGATAACATCCATCGAATTATCTGCCAGCAGACGATATTTCTCTTCGCTTTCACGCAATTTCTCTTCCGCCTGCTTGCGTTCGGTGATGTCGGTAGTAGAGCCAAAGACATGCAATTTACCGTTTTTTTCAAAACACCTGCCTTTTGAATGAAACCATGCTGTTTGCCCATTATCTTTTAATACTTCGTATTCGCAATCAATTTTTTTACCGGGAGATTTAATTGCTTCCTTGAAAGCGTTATTTACTTGTTCCAGATATTCAGGTTTGATGTATCTGAAATACTTATCCCAGTCATTTTTCATTGTTCCGGCAGGCAACTCCAATAATTCATCTAAAACAGGTGAAGAATATGTATTTTCAAAAGCTCCATTTTCTCCAATGTCCGCCTTCCAGCTTACAGTTGTAATGTTTGAAACAACTTTCTGATAATTTTCATTACTTTCATTTAATGCTTCTTCCGCCTTTTTTTTCTCAGTAATATTTCTGGCAAGCTTAACGATACTGGTTACTTTACCCTGAGCATCCTTTATAGGTATTCCAATATCATCCCAGTAACTTTCTCCAACACCTGTTACCGACTGTAAATGGACAATACCTCTTTCAATTTGACCTGTTTTTAATGCTTTAACAATTGGGCAACCCGGGCACACGTCATTTATGCCGGGCAGGGCCTTGTAGCAGAGCTGACCTACTGCACGAGGATTAAGCTTAATGGTTGCCTTATTAGCCCATAGAATTTCCAGATTCGTATCAAGTTGTAATATCACGTCGGGCATACTATCGAGTATAGTGCTCAATTTTTCTTCGCTTGCCATCAGCTCCTCTTCTGCCTGCTTGCGTTCGGTGATTTCCCGGGTCACCCCCTCAACACTTATTGGTTGATGATTTTCATCATAAATCATTTTTGATCTATCGTTTACCCAAACAATGCTCCCATTGGGCTTTATAATGCGACATTCTCGCTCAGCTTCGCCTT
>JAYEMW010000332.1:0-2246 GCA_034718555.1 Thermodesulfobacteriota bacterium | reverse complement strand
ATATCAGAGATGCTGCTTTGGTTGAAAGTATTTTTGCTGAACATCAAATCGACACTGTTGTTCATTTTGCCGCTGAATCACATGTAGACAGAAGCATTGTGGGCCCGGATGAATTTATCGGCACCAACATCAACGGTACCTTTACCCTGCTTGAGGCCGCCCGTAAATCCTGGCTTTCTAAAAAAACACCTAACGGTTTAGAAAATCCCAGGTTTCTTCATGTAAGCACCGATGAGATCTATGGCTCTCTTGGAGAAAGCGGCTACTTTACAGAAAACACCCCATATGATCCCCGCTCGCCCTATTCTGCAAGCAAGGCATCATCAAACCACCTTGTCAGCGCCTATTTTCATACCTATGGACTGCCGGCATTGATCACCAATTGCTCCAATAACTATGGTCCCTACCAGTTCCCAGAAAAACTTATCCCCCTGATTATCAATAACGCCTTAAATAGTAAAGAATTACCAGTCTATGGTGACGGCAAAAATATCCGTGACTGGCTTTATGTGAAGGACCACTGTGAGGCCATACTGACGGTTATTGAAAAAGGGCAGTTGGGAGAGACTTATAACATTGGTGGTAACAATGAAAAACAAAACATCGAAATTGTTCAGACCATTTGCGATAGCCTTGACGAAAGGCTTGGCCTAATAGACAATGACAGGCCAAGAAAAACTCTGATACGATTTGTAAAGGATCGCCCAGGCCATGACCGCCGTTATGCCATTGATGCAACAAAAATAAGAGAAAACTTAGGATGGCAGCCTTCCGTGACCTTTAAAGAAGGTATTCGTGGAACCATAGACTGGTATCTAAACAATCCTGTATGGATAGCATCAGTGCTTGATGGTTCCTATAGAAAATATTATAAAAGTATGTACAGTGATAGGTAAAGTAAAACAACACCTGGCGCTGATTGGCGCCAATGGTATGTTGGCATCAGCGATAAATAAACTCGCCCCTGAAATATACGAAATAATCCCCTTTGACCTGCCGGATTTCGATCTTACCAATCATCATCTGTTATTTAAAAGCCTCAGAAAAGCAAGGCCAAAGGTTATTGTTAACTGTGCTGCTTACACCGATGTGGACGGTTGCGAGTCAGAAGAAGAACTTGCCAAACAGGTAAACGGTAAGGGACCGGGCTATTTGGCAAACGCTGCAAAAGAGATGGGCGCAACCCTTGTGCATATCTCCACTGACTTTGTATTTGATGGAGAAAAAACAGAACCTTACATTGAAGTTGATCCAGTTAATCCACAATCTGCTTATGGCCGCACCAAGGCCGTTGGTGAACAAGCCGTTTTAGATAGCGGCTTGAATGAATATTTTATTGTTCGTACCAGTTGGCTTTATGGCCCAGGTGGAAAAAATTTTGTTGACACCATCATCCGGTTAGCCAAAGAGAGGGAGAAGTTGCGCATAGTCTCCGATCAGGTAGGTACTCCCACATATACCGAGGACCTGGCTCAGGCAATCTTTAGCCTTCTGGCGTTGGATGGTTCGCAATTCTCACCTGTGCCTCCCTACGGAATTTACCATTTTTCCAATGAAGGTGAATGCACCTGGTATGATTTTGCTAAAGAGATAGTGTATCAATTAAATAAACATGGAGTACTACTCAGGGTTAAAGAGCTTATTCCTATCAGAACAGAAGAATATCCTCTGCCTGCAAAACGGCCGGCCTATTCCGTATTATCAAAAGAAAAAATAAAGGCGGCAACCGGGCTAAAAATTTCCGATTGGAAATCCTCGTTGGAGAAACATTTAACTACGTTCTAACTGTCAGGTGGGAGCACGATCATCTGTGTGAATCAGTGTATATCTGTGGCAAAATAATAATATGTATTGTCTGTGCCTGTCCGTGTGTGTCTGTGGCTAATTTATTCTCTGCGTACTCGGCGCCCTCTGTTTACCCCGTTAAATTCACGTCAGTGACAGCATAGCGTATTTAACAGGGGCGGTAAAAAAAACTCTGTAAACTTAGGGTTCACGAAAAAATAAGTTCGCAATTTCAGGTGTTGAGGCGCCCGTCTGACAAGGCGTGGAAACGCAGGAATATCAGGAATATTCCGAGTTTTCACAACGCAGTCAGGCGAGATGTATCGGCGCCTGAAATGTGAAGTTATTTTTGAGTAAACCCTTAAATCAAAAGGAATAGCTAATGATAAACAAGGGAATCATCCTTGCCGGCGGCGCCGGCAGCCGTCTTTATCCACTTACATTGGTGGCCAGCAAACAGT
>JAYEMW010000331.1:0-2258 GCA_034718555.1 Thermodesulfobacteriota bacterium | reverse complement strand
TGGGGGATAGTGAGTTTGTATTAGGCGTGTTAAAAGAAGCGGATGAAAAGCTTGAACGCTATTATGAAATGCAGCGGTTGGGCTATGATCTGGAAATGATTGAAAATCGCGTATGCGAGATCTATAAGATAGAAAAAGAAGATCTTTTTTCCAGAAGCAGACAGAAGGTGAAGTCCGATACAAAAGCCCTTTTTTGCTTTTGGGCGCATAGAGAGCTTGGCTATGGGCAAAGAGAGTTGGCGAGAAGGATAGGGATGAGCCAGCCCGGAGTGGCATATTCTGTTATCAAGGGCGAAGCAATCTCGAAGTCAAATAATTATCAGATCAAAAACTGAGTTGGTTATTTACTTATGACCGTCCCCTATTCTCCCTTTATTCAAGATTCGACGTTGTTGGATTCAGTTTCGCCAAGGCTACGCCGGGATAAGCTTTCGATGTTCATGGCCTTTTTGCGAGCTACGTACATGATATCGAATTGTAAGCTGCATAAACCGCGATGCTTTTGGACCCTTTCGAGGGGTCTTCATCAAACCACCCGTTCTACGGGTGGCAGGTGATTCCCGGTATAAGGGGATTGTGGTGCTTTTTATGCATCTTTAGTATATGGCAGAACATCAGGAGTGTCACGCAACCCATATCAGGGATCCATTCCCTCTGTTTTCTCATCGAATTTTATACCCATCTCTCCAAGTTCGTCAAGAATTGGGTTGTAAATCCCTGGTATTATAGGAATGTGCGTACCAGTTATCTCGATTTTTCCTTCTAATATCATTTTTACTGCAATTGCTGCAGGAAGTGCAACAGTTCGAGCAACTGCAGAATCCCCTTTAGGTATACCATAGTCAAGCAACGTGGAAGTGATGAACTCTTTTTTGGATGGATATTCTGCAACGAATTCATGATGCATCACAATCATATCTCTTTCTTTTTTATCCAGAGACATTTTCTTCAGTGTAATCACATTGAGATAGTCTATTGGATTATCCTTATCTTTTGGCAGCGGTTCGTCACCAAACAGACCAAGCCATTCAAGTCGCTTGATAACGGTAGAGTATACTTCTAATCCGAGGAATGCTGCTGTTGCCTTAGGCAGGTTTTCATCTTGTCCGACGCCAACAAGATACCTTGTAAGATCGCCATAGGTTTTACCAGCAAACTCCTCTAAAGAATCTTCGGCGAGCCAACCAAGCGCCACGATTTTTCTCATCGTCTCGCACCATCCAGTCATCCTGAAAGTTCCACGATATACAGTTTTTGCGTGTTTTAATCCATATATGTCCTTGTACGGCACAGAATTTCTATTGGGATAGTTTTCAAATGTTCCAACTCCCGAGACATCCTGGAGATTATAGTTTTCAAATAGCTGTTCACCAGGGTACGACAATTCTTTTCCATCTTGCATCCATTTTGAAGGATTAAGAGAAGCAAGAAGAACTCCACGAGGTGCCCATGAGAACTTATATCCAAACGGATTAGTATTTGCTTCATGGGAGGGAAGAGCGCCGGTTGTGGATCTAAAACTAATAATTTTTCCCTTTTTGTTTTCAACATCATGGATTACTCTCATTGCAGACATATGGTCGATACCTGGATCAAGTCCACACTCATTTAGAAGAAGGACTCCTGCATCTTTTGCTTTTACATCAAGCTTGTCCATCTCATCGCTGACATATGAGGTGGTTACCAGGTGTTTTTTATGTTTTATGCATAGATTTGCAACTTTAACGTGATATGTAAATGGTAAAAGACTGACGGTTACATCTGACTCGGAAACCAGTTTTTCCAACTGAACATCATCAGAAACATTTAGGGCCTCTGCCTCTCCCCTTTTATGGGAATCTATTATTTTTTCGGCTTTGATAGCTGTTCTGCTTGCCATTTTCACATGATAATCCGGTTGGTCCAAAAGATACCTCACCAGAGGTTTAGAAACCATTCCTGCGCCAAGAACTAATATCCTCTTCATATTTTCTATCTCCTTTATTTTATTTAACCGTTTAGGGCGAACAGATTTATTTTATATATTTGTCGATGTACTGATAGTCAGGTGTAAGTTTACCATGATAAAGGATAACTGCCTTTTTTATTGCAGATGGAAGCCTACACTGATCAAAATCTTTGGTAAAATCAGTCTTCACAACCTCAGGGATAAAGTCAAAAAGCGTATCACTGAATACTTGTGATGATTCTCTTGGTAATTCGCATGGAAGATTGTCGACCCCCATAATAACAATGCCTTCTCCTTCAACCCCATCTTT
>JAYEMW010000330.1:0-2285 GCA_034718555.1 Thermodesulfobacteriota bacterium | reverse complement strand
GGTTACCTGCCCCGAGATGTGGCATCACTACGTATCCGACACGAGCAACTGATACGGCTGGACTTTCACCAGCTGGATTGCAGCCTTGTCGGCTGCTCCGACGTCATTAAATAATTAAATAACTTTGATTTATTTTAGACCCCAGTGAAATAGGCTCTGCATTTCACGGGGCAGGCAGGATTGACTGGATAGACAGGATATCTTATCCGTTTTCCTGATGAAAACGGATAAACATAATCGCCTTTGGCGAGTAGAAGCCATTATGGTAACTTTCCTTTATAGTCTCCTCTTCATGCCCTACAGTAATGACAATGTTCGTCGAATAATTAACTATCTTTGTCATTAAGCCCAAATTTAGTGCCTGAATAAAAAGATAGTTCAGGCATAATTTTGGATTGCGGATTTTGGATTAAAGAACAACGCAATTTCAAAGCCTTGAAGGTTTAAGGCCAAAACTTGAAAACTATATTTCGAGGTTGTCGTTCAGATATTATTTATTTAATTTACGTGGAGATTGGGGACGTGGAGATTGGGGACGGGCATAAATAGATAAGTAAGTCAACAATTGTTGACAGTTAACGGTTTACGGTTGGTGGAGAATAAAGGCATAGTCGCTGAATAGCTCCGTGAAATAGCAGACAGGACTGACCCCGCCATGCGCTGGGCCCCGACGGCGGGAACCTCCAAAGGCGGTTAAATCTTCGCTTCGCTCCAACACGCATGGATGGTCAGGATATTAATGATAAAGGGATAATGTTTGAAGTGTTTTATACGTTCAATTTTTTTAGCTGGCCTGCTCCATCCGCCCACTGTCTTCATCATGTTAAAGGTTAATAGATTGGAGGCAGCCGGGCAACTCATAGCTGGGGGCTGACAGCTCGCCAAGGATAGGATTTTAGTTACGGAAGGTACATTACGACTTCTTTTAAGACGTCTTCCAAACCAGGGATAGAGGCAGAAACAACGTTATCTTCATAAGAAACATGTTTATGATGGGAAGGAGTATCTTTTCTTGCAGGATGTGGATGATTATCATACCGAAATATCAATCTATCGTCCTTTTGATAATGATATCCATATTTATATTTTGTTATCCGAGCTTCGGTATCAATAAATTCTTTAAAGTGTAACTCTGAGCCATCTCTGAAGGAAACTGTACCCTTCAAAAAACCTATGTATTTGGTACGCTGGTCGAATAATAGTTCCTTGGAAATAATTGCTGGACAGTCCAAGATAACTTGGTCTATCTGACGAAAGTAGTCAGTTATGTACAAATTTGGATCTCCTGAAGGCGGGATAGCTTTTCTTGTAATTTTTTGAGCGTCTCATGCTCTCCCAACCACTCTATCGCATCCATCTCGGGGATTTGATAGATCTGTTGATGACCCTTTATCACAAAATCACTGGTAGAAACATTGAACTTTTTCTCAAAAATTGATAATTTTTGCTCAGTTTTCATAATACCGGTCAATATCTCATTTTTTTTCCCGTCCAAGGCAGAAACAACCAATGATTCTATTGCTTTTCCACGTGGCGACTTTAACATTACTTGACTCATTCTAATCACCTCCTTTGAAAAACTGCTTTAAAAATATCATAGATAGGTAAACTAAGCAATGTATAAAAAGGGGTGCAATTAAAATTTATTGGGATAATGGTGTTAAAGCTTGACACCCTGAGACCTTTGCACAACCCAACAAAAATTGAAGAAATTTTTAGGGTCACATCTTCCTTTGTCATTTAAAATCGTTTTAGTTTACGCCTATCGGTTTACGTCCACCTTGCACATCATTTTTGAACCACAAAGCCGCCCCAGTAAAATAGGTTATATTCATAACCTTTGCTGCGCAATTTCACGGGGCATGGAGGAGCATAGGCCTACACAGTTGACAAGTTGATTCGGGTGGAAGATGGGGTCCGTAAATAATTAAATAACTTAAACTGATTAAATCTTCACCGCCCGTCGAAACATCGCGGAGATTCCGCCATAGGGGCTGCGCTTGAGACACAGAGGTCACAGAGAATATTGGGAAGGCTTGGGGGCAGCAATTCTAATTATAGCGAAATAAGAGACTTAGCCGCAGACCAACACAGACCAACACAGACATTTTAGCCGAGCAAGTCGCTCGGCTAAAATAGTATCATCGCTTCGCGGAATGAGGGAAAGGGTATAGGGTAAATAATTTGTCCGTGGTCGTCTGTGTGTATCCGTGGCTAATAAATTATCCCAAAATGAGAATTGCTGGCTTGGGGGTCTCTTTATCTTTCCACTTTTAGTCCGGCAT
>JAYEMW010000329.1:0-2287 GCA_034718555.1 Thermodesulfobacteriota bacterium | reverse complement strand
GTTAAGGAAGAATTGGGGGAGTAGTAATGTTATCGGCGCCCCCACTCCCCTCGATCAGGCAAGGTGAGATGCAAAAATGAAAAAAATAATTATAAAAGACGCGATATTTGACTTATTTCCTGATTTCTATAGAGGTGTTGTGCTTGTTAAGGATATAACGAACCAGAAATCAAATAAGAGAATCAAGAAACTGTTAAAAAAAGAGATAGACAGGCAGGTTGATATCGATGAATCAAAGGACAGCAGAATCCTTGCCTGGGATGAAGCCCACAGAAAGATGGGGTCGAACCCAGACACGCATTTCCCCTCTATCAAATATCTTATCCAAAGCATGAGACCAAATAGGTCCCTACCCTTTATTAATTCAGTTGTTGCACTGTTTAACTACATATCATTAAAATACATCCTGCCTTGTGGCGGAGATGACATATCACAAATTAAGAGCAACCTGGTGTTAGGGATTGCTGACGGCACAGAGACATTTGTTCCCTTAGGGAGAGAGATTGAGGAAAACCCTTATTCAGGCGAAGTCATATACTATGATGATTATAACAATAATGTCATGTGTAGAAGATGGAACTGGAGAAACGGCGATATCACAAGAATAGAGATTGATTCAAAAAACATAATACTCAATATCGATTGCTTACCCCCTTCCTCTCCGGATATTGGAAATAAAGCCCGTGATGAATTGGCTGAACTTCTAAAACTCCACTGTAATGCTGAAGTTGAAACCATGCATTTAAACTACGGCACAAGAGAAATTGATATCCTTTAACCCAGATTTAATAATTAAAACTCTGCGCCCTCAGCGTGCTCTGCGGTAGGCTGAACTGGTACGAATATAATTTGGACAAGATGTCCTCATTCGAAATGATTTTTACGTCACAAATCTGTTGCTCACAAGAGCTGATTAAAGATGGTTGCTTTTTTATGCTATTCTCCTTCTCTTTTGCTCTATTTACTATTAACTTTTTCGAGACGAATCCTCAACTCAAAACTCTCTTAATAAAAGAGGAATTTTTAGTTTAAAGCAAGGTATCTCAAGATAATTTAGACAAACATTAAAGGAGGACATGCAACATGAAAGCATACAAAAAACAACTGCACACCCTTATTGCAATTTTCCTTTTAATACCTTTTATTATCATTGCATCTATATCCTACGCAGCAATCCCCCAGAAAATCAACTACCAGGGCTACCTCACTGACCCACAGGGAACAGCCATAGACGGCACAGCATCAATGGTCTTTTCCGTCTATTCTCAAGCCTCGGGCGGCACTGCCCTGTGGACAGAGACACAAACCGTAACTGTCACGGATGGGGTGTTCAGCGTAAACCTTGGGAATGTAAACAGCATAGATCTCCCCTTTGACACCCAGTATTATCTTGGCATCACTGTTGGATCCGACAATGAAATGATACCAAGACAGGCCCTGAGCAGTGTAGGATATGCCTACAGGGCAAAGGAGGCTGATAGTGTCAAGGAAAATGCCGTCACCACTAAGGTAATAGCCAATGATGCAGTGACAACAGATAAACTCAAAGATGATGCCATATCAGAGGCGAAGATAGCCCCTGGAGCAGTAGGCTCCACTGCTATTGCCAATGGGGCTGTAGGCTCCAGTCAGATAGGAGATGCCACTATAGTTACTAAAGATCTGGCAGACAATGCAGTGACAGCATCCAAGATAAAACCCGCCATAATAAGCAGCATAGACGGGGTGAGTAATGATGGTGGAAATGTGAATCTCGTGGCAGGCACGAATATTACCATAACCCCGGATGATAGCGCCGACAAGATTACCATAGCATCTACAGGTGGCGGCAGTGGTGACATCACAGGAGTGACTGCCGGAACCGGGCTTAGTGGAGGCGGCACTACAGGGAATGTGACTCTTTCCATAGCCAGCGGAGGGATAGGCACAAGTCAATTAGCAAACAATGCCGTAACAGCTTCAAAGGTATCACCCAACATGCTGAGCAGCATAGACGGGGTGAGTAATGATGGTGGCAATGTAGATCTCGTGGAAGGCACTAATATTACTATAACCCCGGATAATGGTGCCAACAAGATTACCATAGCATCTACAGGTGCAGGAAGCAGCCCATGGACGGAGAGCGGGGGGAATGTGTACAGGAGCTCGGGAAGAGTAGGCATCGGCACGACTAATCCTTCTTATAATCTTGATGTTAACGGAGATTTAAATACAACCGGTGGATACATGATAGACAGCGAAGCAGCCCTTAAAGTAAAAAACAATAACATCTTAATCGGGCGCTCTG
>JAYEMW010000328.1:0-2289 GCA_034718555.1 Thermodesulfobacteriota bacterium | reverse complement strand
GATGCTTATTCTCCCTTATGACGACAGGGCAGCAGAATGGCATGCAAAAGAACGTGCAAGGTTATCGGCGAAAGGTGCAACCCCATCATTTGTTGATGGACAGATTGCGGCAATAGCCAGTGTAAACGGCCTGGTCCTCGTAACACGGAATGTTGATGATTTCAAAACGTTCTTAGATTTGAAGCTTGAAAACTGGCATTAAAACAGATATGGCCTTTTTTGGGAATATTTTCCTCAAAGTGCTCAGATAATGTTATCTCCAGATTTCTCCCCGAGTTTTGCAATTATTGGTTGAGCTGGTAAAGAAAATGGAGAGTGATAGTATTTTATCGAAGTTTTTTTAGCAACTCTGTGGCAAAAAGTGGGCATATCACAAAAAAAGGCTCAATCTCGCTGATGACATCTGGACTAAACCCTTGATTTAACTGATGGGCCGTGGGAGGATCGAACTCCCGACCAACGGATTAAAAGTCAGTAACAGCATTAATGATTTCCCTAACATCATCAAGCTCTTCTAAATTGTCAACCAACTGCATTAACTTGTTAACATTGCCCTCAGGGATAGCCCTGGCAGAGTACTTAAGACTTTTTTTGAATTTATCTATGCACTGTTCCATGTCCATAGGCTTTTTCGGGTGTCCGGATACATATTCTACGTATGTTTCATATCCCAAGCCGCTCTTTGTTTTAATCTCAACTTTATTTGGTGGAATTGTTGCTATTTTATCTAAATCGGGATCGATTATCACCTTTACGCGCCGGGCAAGATTCAGGATATCCTTATCTTTGATTGCCTCTTCAGTGAGATCCGTAAGCTCTAAGCCTCCTCTTATGGCAGCATTAGCCACTGCATATGGGACGCTGAAATGAGCATCCCTAACGTTTTGCGGCTTATATTTATTGTCCCCTTTTCCGCATGCATTGTATACAAAGGCGCTGGTATTAACAATAACTTCCTCAATATCGTCCGGACTTATCTTATTTTCCTTCATTATCTTCATTGTGGCATCAATTGGGATATGGGTTCCCTTGCCGCTTGGGTAAGGTTTTATGCTAACATACGCTGATTCGAATCTCTTTCCCAATTCGCTAATAACCATGTCCGCATCATATTCGTCTCTGTCATAAACAGGAAAAAAACCATAAGTGCCTTGCAAAACATTTTTTGACCCGGTAAAACCCCTTTGGGCTAATATTACTGCCATAACTCCTGACCTTGCTCCAAACCCTTGTTGCACAGGAACAGTAGAGGCTCCTTCTTCATAGCCTTGGGCGCTTCCAGCACATTGGGTATAGGCTATACCCATAGCGTTTGTCATCATCTCTTCATCAAACCCAAGCAGGCTACCTCCTGTTGCAACTACACCAAAAGGGGCATAAGTTTCGCCCTGCCACCCATGGTATTTAGTTGCAGACATGCGAAGCCGACACGCAATATCTGAACCCAAAACGTTTGCCAGGATAAAATCTTTGCCGCTCACCTTTCTCTCTACATACTCAGAAAATGCAAATGTTACAGGCATAAACGTAGCGCCAATATGCCCGGCAACGCCTTTTCCCTTGCCTCCCTCGAATACATCGTCAAAGTCCATGGCCCTTGCCATTGTGCAGTTTGCTATAACTGCATGAAAGGCCGGAACCTTTCCGCCATAGATCATAATAGTAGATTCTTTTTTGCCGCCATAATCAAGGACAAAGCCTACTATACCCTTGCCTTCCGAGGTAGAGCTGCCAAGGATAAGGCATCCGAGCGTATCGAGAACGGATTTTTTAGCAACTTCTATTGCCAGTGGGGGCAAGTCCTCGTATCTGGTTTCAATAACGTTTTTCACAAGTTTAGTTATCAGATCCATTTTAATTCTCCATTTTTACATTATAAGGGCTCACTCAAAAATAACTTCACATTTCAGGCGCCGATACATCCCGCCTGACTGCGTTGTGAAAACTCGGAATATGACTGATATTCCTGCGTTTTCACGTCTTGTCAGACGGGCGCCTCAACACCTGAAATTGCGAACTTATTTTTTCGTGAACCCTAACTGAAAAAGCCGGTCGGAGCAAGTATTTATCCTACAAAGGTAACAAGGTTTTCTATTTTTTCACGGGCAGTCTTTATGCGGGCAATCGGATAATCCCAATCCGGATATCCTACGGCCAACCCGATTATAATGCGTTTCGATTCAGGAATGCCTGCTATTTTTCTAAGATGTTCCGGATAGTCCACAATGGCCCGCATAATGCAGGTGCCTAAACCAAGTTCCGGTGCGGCAAGGGCAATATTTTCAGTAA
>JAYEMW010000327.1:0-2290 GCA_034718555.1 Thermodesulfobacteriota bacterium | reverse complement strand
ATTGCCATGAAAGAATAACCTTTAGATTTTACTGTGCAGAATACTTAATGTTATCTGCACCCCATGAAATGATGCATATTATTTGCGGCCATTCAAAAAGAGATTCCCCTGTCCTGACGGTCTTTAACTCTCTTATTTGACCTATAAGTTTCTTTCATTAATAATCCTGAACTGAAGCGAAGCGCCGGGGTCATTTGCTTTGCATTTAAAAACGTTAAAAAATATATTTAACTGCTTTTTTATGATATTATGAATATAATTACATGGAAAAGAAAAAAGGCAGCAAATGGATTGAAATGAAAACCCCCCTTTCTTTATTGATTGATATTATATACCCTCCACGATGCCTTATGTGTAAGCAATTTTCACCTGATGGCGAAATTAACTCCAATTCAAATTATCTATGCAATGATTGTTTGGCAGACCTGAGTCCTGTTACCAATCCATTATGTACTGTATGTGGAGTACCTTTTTCTTCGCCAAAAGGTGAAAACCATCTCTGTGAAAATTGTATTCGTAAAAGACCATATTACGAGCTTGCAAGAGCGCCTTACTTTTATTCCGGAAGACTTAAGAATGCCATACAAAGGTTCAAATACAACTCGGAAACTCACTTAAACAACTCTCTTGGAGGACTATTATTAAATTTTGGCCAAAAAATATTCCATAAACTTGATGAATATATTATAATCCCCGTACCTCTTCATAAAAAAAAATTAAGGGAAAGGGGTTATAATCAAAGTTTATTGTTGGCAAAATCTTTATCAAGAAATTTAGGTGTAAGGTTAGACTACTTATCATTTATCAGGAAAAAATATACCTTAAACCAGGCAGGCCTAAGGAGAAAAGAGAGAAAAACGAACGTCAAGAATGCATTTTCAGTCACGGACATAAAGGCCGTAGAGGATAGGAAAATACTACTGATTGATGATGTATTTACAACTGGATATACGCTGAATGAATGTGCAAAAACTCTAAAAAAATCAGGGGCGGCAGAGGTTATCTGCATTACTCTTGCCAGAACCCCATTTGATTGACAAAATTTATATTACTATATGCGAGAAAGGATTTTCCCTGTGAAAGATTATCTGACAAAGATAAAAACAAAAGAAGCGATGAAAGAATTGGTAGAAACGATCAAACAGGAAGGAAAAAAAATAGTTTTTACAAATGGCTGTTTTGATATCCTTCACCAAGGTCACGTGCGATACCTTTATGATGCCGGCAATAATGGAGATTATCTCATAGTTGGCCTGAACAGTGATAGATCTGTGAGGATAAACAAGGGGAAAAATCGTCCTTTGATTTCTGAGGAAGCGAGGTCGGAGCTGATTGCGGCTCTTTGTTTTGTTGATGGTGTAGTGATTTTTAATGAGGAAACCCCCCTTGAACTGATAAGTTATTTAATGCCCCATGTCCTCGTTAAGGGTGCGGACTGGGCTGAAAGTGATATTGTAGGTTCAAATTTGATAAAACAATCAGGGGGCAAAGTTATCAGAATACCCCTTGTCCCTGGTGTTTCTACCTCAGAAATTATTAGCAGGGTTATCAGCCTGAGGCCTGAAGAGAAATAGGCGATCATTTTTTAAGAAATTTATTTAACCGTAGATTTATTATTGAAAAGAATATATACTTTAACGGTATAAAGAAATGCCTTAATGCAAACAATTAAATCAAGGAGGACATACCATGGGAAAAATTCTGAGAATTAATATGAGTGATATGGCATTTAAGACAGATGAATTGGGCGAATATGCAGGGCTTGGGGGAAGGGCGCTAACATCTTCAATTATAGACAAAGAGGTTCCTCCTCTTTGTCATCCCCTTGGGCTGAATAATAAACTTGTTGTCTCTCCAGGATTGCTTACCGGCACAATTGCAGCAAGCAGCGGGAGATGTCATTTCGGTTGCAAAAGTCCATTGACCGGTGGGATCAAGGAGGGAAATTCAGGTGGCGTTGTTGCGCAAAAAATAGCTCGACTGGGATATAGCGCCATAATCCTTGAGGGTAAGCCCGAAGATGATAAACTCAGGATGGTTTTTATCAGTAAGGATAAAACCGAGGTTCTTCCTGCAGATGAATATAAGGGCCTGGGCAATTACGAGACCGTTGAAAGGCTTAGAGAAAAATACGGCAAGGTGGGAATAATCTCAATTGGACCTGCCGGGGAACAAAAATTAAACGCTGCCAGTATTGCAGTGAATGATATGGACAACAAACCTACAAGGCATGCTGGCAGGGGAGGCCAGGGCGCTGTTATGGGTTCAAAAGGCATAAAGGCAATTGTGG
>JAYEMW010000326.1:0-11781 GCA_034718555.1 Thermodesulfobacteriota bacterium | reverse complement strand
TATCGCAGCTAAAAGGATTGTTTCGCCGGTCGAGGAATTACATAAAGGATCTGAGGAAATTATGAAAGGCAATCTGGATTATCAAGTTGGAATAAAATCCAAAGATGAGATCGGGCAGCTTTCCAGATCCTTTGATTTGATGGCTAACAGGTTATCTGAGTCTGAAAAAGAATTACAAAAACATACCGAAAAACTCGAAGAACAGGTGAAAGAAAGAACAATAGATCTGGAAAAGCAATTTGAAAAAAGTGAAAAACAAAGAATTGCTACTTTATCTGTTTTAACGGATTTGAATAAGACTACAGTAAATTTGAAAGCAGAAATTACCGAACGCAAACAGGCAGAAGCCAAACTCATTAAACTTTCAACAGCAGTTAAGCAAAGTCCTTCGATTATTGCCATAACAGATTTAGATGGAAACCTGGAATATGCAAATCCTAAATTTACGGACCTTACAGGATATAGTTTGGAAGAAGCAATCGGGCAAAATCCCCGTATATTGAAATCAGGAGAACAAGCCGATGAGATGTATAAAGAATTATGGGAAACAATTTCTTCCGGCAAAGAATGGCGGGGAGAATTTTATAACAAAAAGAAAAACGGTGAACTGTTTTGGGAAATGGCTTCGGTTTCACCCATATTTGATGAGCAGGGCAAAATCATCAATTACATTAAAGTGGCGGAGGACATCACCGAGCGCAAGCAGGCGGAGGAGGCGCTGCTGAGGCAGGAACGGTTATCTGCTATTGGCGAACTGGCATCCGGTGTTGCTCACGATTTTAATAATGCCCTGCAAATTATTTTGGGTGGTGTGGAAATGGCAATGGTATCTGAAGACCCGGATGAGTTAAACCAATATCTGGAATCAATTAAACAGTCTGCCGGGGATGCGGCGTCCCGGGTCCGGCAATTACAAAGATTCTCACAAAAAAGCCAGGCACAAAAAGAAAGTGTACCAATAGACATCAATAAGTTAGCTAAAGATGTAATCAAAGAAACAAAACTCTTTATAAATCAATACCAAAAAAAAGGAATACATATCGAAATTAAGTCTGATTATCAGACCAAGAGTAATATTGAAGGAGTTGAGGGAGAACTAAGAGCATGTCTCTTCAATCTCATCAAGAACAGTGCTGAGGCAATGACGAAGGGTGGAACGATAACAATCAGTACAGATGAGTATGACGACAACGCTTATGTCAGTGTTGCTGATACAGGAAGCGGGATGGACAAAGAAACCCAGAAAAAGATTTTTCAGCCATTCTACTCAACCAAAGGCTTTGAACCGGGACGAGGCTTAGGAATGGCTCAGGTCTATTCGACCATAAGAGATCATAACGGAGATATCTATATTAAAGAAAGTGAAGTAGGACAAGGAACCGTTATAGAATTTGCCCTACCGATTTCAAAAAAAGAATCAATCCTTGAGAAAAAAGAAAAGGATTATGCCGGAACAGCAAATATACTCTGGGTAGATGATGAAGAAATGATTCGGACCCTTGGTGAAAATATGCTGAAAATGTTAGGACATACCGGAGATTTTGCTGCCAATGGAAAAGAGGCCTTAGAATTTTTAGCCAAAGGAAACAAGTATGACCTGGTGATCACTGATATTGGCATGCCGGGAATGAGCGGCTGGCAATTGGCAGAAAAAATCAAAAATCATGGATATAATACAAGAATTGCCGTTGTCACAGGCTGGGGCGCGGACGTCTCTCAAGAACAAAAGAATCAATATAATGTCGGCTATGTCCTGGGGAAACCAATACAAATGAATGATTTAAAAGCCTTGATTGGTGAGGTTCTTCAGATGAAAAATATTTCAGGAAAAGAACGTAAGAATGAATAATGCAAGATACAGCGACACCTGATATTGTGTAAATGGGTGTCACCCATTAAAAGGCTCTTTGTCAAGGAATAAACTTCCCTTATTCAAGGAAAAGAGAAAAGCAAAAAAACGAGCAAAGAAAAGGGTCAAATCTTTGATTGACTTATCTTTAATGCTCTGTTACATTCACAAATCATGTCGAGACCACTTAGAATAGAGTACCCGGATGCATGGTATCATGTTATGAACCGTGCGAGGCATGGGCAAGAGGCCTTTCCGGCCAGGGAGGATTATTCAGGCTTTATTGAGCTTCTCATGGATGCATCTGAAATGTTCAATATGCGGGTTGCGGCCTATTGCCTGATGACCAGCCATTATCACATTCTAATTCAAACCCCTGATGCGAATTTATCCAGGTGTATGAGGCATATAAACGGGGTTTACACTCAGCGATATAATGCAAAAAACGGGTGTGACGGCACATTATTCAGGGGAAGATACAAAGCCATTCTTGTCGATGGAGACGCGTATTTATTAGAACTTGTCAGATATATACACAGAAATCCATTAAGGGCTGGTATAATAGAAAAATTAAAAGATTATTCATGGAGCAGCTATAAAGGCTATATATGCAAAGCTAAGAAATGGGAATGGTTGCATAAAAATTACATACTGGACATGTTTTCTGAGGATAAAGGTTTGCAGACTGCGGCTTATAAGAGATTTATCTCTATTGAGGATTCTCAAGAACTTATGGACTATTACTCAAAAAAGAACATGTCGCCCATATTAGGCAGTGAAAAATTTATAAAATGGGTAAAAGACAGGTTTTCTAAGAAGAAGAAAGAAAGGGAGATTCCTGAATCAAAGAAACTATGTCCGGAAGTAGTTGATATAAAGAGAGCAGTGTGCAGACATTATAAGATTGATGAGGTAGAGCTTCAAAGGTCCAGGAGGGGTGTGGAGAACGAGGCGCGTGATCTTGCCATCTATCTTTTAAGATATATTCGCAGTGAGCGTTTAAAAAAGATAGGCGAGGAATTTAATTTAAATAGTTACAGCTCCGTGAGCAATGCAATCAGCAGAGTAAAAACAAGGTTGAGAAGCACTAAGTTCAAAAAGCGCTATGGGCAAATAGTTGATTTACTATAAAACAAACAATCAAAGATTTGACCCCTTTATGACCCCTTTAAGACCCCTCAGGAAATCAGAAAAAAACAATATGAAAACAAAAAAGCTTTACATTTTTAAATAGATAAATTATTGAAAAGGCAGGAACATTTTTCAATATCGATAATGTTATTTAGAAAGTTATCGTTATAATTATCATTCGCACCGCTTGCGGCGGCGCGAATGCCGAGTTGAGCGTTGCTCCAACTTTTGTTCCCGCCGCAGGCGGTGCGAACAAAAGTTGGAGTCGGAAATTTTTTCCAGCATAACAAACCAAGCTTCACTGGCCGTTATACTGGAAAAAATTCCGCTCAACTCGGCGTTAGGCATCGTATAGAAACGCGTGAGCTGCCTACGGAGCTTGTGAGGAATCTATTTGGACGTGATGTACAATAACAGCACAATTGTTTTGTTGGGATGATTGTGTGTTGGTTTATTATAGTTTTTAAGGAAGTGAAATTATGTGTAAGCTCTTTAAGTTCCTAGTGTTTGGATCTCTGTTAATTTTGTCGCCACAATATGTATTTGCTGCTCAAGACAGCCAGGCCCAAACGGAAGTGGAAAGAATCCTCCAAGAGCGAGTTGACAAGTATAAGAAGAGTGTCGGTTTAATTGTTGGCCTTGTTAATGACCAGAGAAGCAAGATTATTAGCTACGGTAAACTGAGTCAAGACCATAACCAAAAGCCCGATGGCAACACAGTGTTTGAAATCGGCTCGATTACCAAGGTCTTCACTTCTCTATTACTATCGGACATGATCGAGCGGAAAGAGCTGAGGCTTAGCGATCCGATAACGAATTTCCTCCCTAAATCAGTAAAAGTTCCAACCAAGGATGGCAAAGAAATCACGCTTCTTCATTTGGCTACTCATACTTCGGGCCTTCCACGATTACCAAGTAATTTTGCCCCCAAGAATATTAATAATCCATATGCGGATTATACCGTCCAGCAGATGTATGAATTTCTGTCGAACTACACGCTAACCAGAGACATTGGCGCCAAATACGAGTACTCCAATTTGGGTAGTGGACTGCTGGGACACATCTTGGCACTTAAAGCGGGGACGGATTTTGAAACGCTGGTAGTGACACGCATCTGCGGACCACTCAAGATGAACAGTACACGAATTAAGCTCTCGACTGAACTTCAAACACGTATGGCAACGGGGCATGACCAGAATGGAAAGACCGTAATGAATTGGGATATTCCAACCCTATCAGGTGCCGGGGCTTTGCGTTCGACGGCAAATGACATGCTTAATTTTGTGGCAGCTAATTTGAGCTTAACCAAATCTGACTTATCACCGGTTATGCAGAAAACACACCTCGTTCGAAATAACACTGGCGTGCTTAATTTAGAAATTGGGCTGGGCTGGCATGTGCTAAACAAATACGGTACAGAGATCGTGTGGCACAATGGAGGAACTGGAGGCTATCATTCTTTTATCGGTTTTGATAAAAAGAAACGGGTTGGCGTGGTCGTGCTCTCAAATTCTACAAACGACATAGATGATATTGGACTGCATTTGCTTGAAAATAAATATGCACTAGCGAATCTTGAACCCTCTAAAGGACATACGACAATAAAATTAGACCCTGAAATCTATGGTGCTTATGTGGGTCAGTATGAGCTTGCTCCAAATTTCATTATCACAATCATCAGGGAGGGAGACGGACTCTATGCCCAAGCAACTGGACAAGGAAAGTTCGAGATTTACCCTGAAGCAAAAACTAAGTTTTTCTATAAGGTGGTTGATGCGCAAATCATGTTTAACCTCAGCGAAGCGGGTGTGGTCGAGAGCCTGACCCTGTACCAGAGCGGCAGAGAAATGCCGGCAAAGAAACTCAAGTAAGTCGCTAAGGAGTGCCTAATTAAGAGCTAAGAGGTGACCCCACACCTTGTTGTGTTTTATGAAGGGTTCTTGGCAAATGGTTAACAACCGCATCAACTCGGACTGGCGAGTCTCGCGGCTCAACAGCCAGCGTTCGATAGATATTCGGATATACAAGGCATAGGTGCAGTTGACAAGTTAACGTCTGAAATAACTTTATTAATCTTTTTTTTCAGTTTTTTATCGTCTTTGATCAGTAACGCAACGCGGCGGCTTGCCTGAGAAACACCAGATACGCCAATTCCAAAGTGCAATCCGATTTCTTTTAATTTTTGTCCACTAAACTTATGACACAAGTAGATCTGCACTCTTTTTAATCGGAAGATTGGGACATGCCTTGAACAGTGATTTGCACATTTTAAACTGAACTATATCAATTGGTTATATTGATAGGGTGGATGGCTTGTTGATAATGTTAATAACAAGTCAAGGTTTGACCCAAATCGGTTTATCCCACCTTAAGTTTATGGGTTCACGAAAAAATAAATTTGCAATTTCAGGTGTTGAGACGCCCGCCTGACAAGGCGTGGAAACGCAGGAATATCAGGAATATTCCGAGTTTTCACAACGCAGTCAGGCGGGATGTATCGGCGCCTAAAACGTGAAGTTATTTTTGAGTGAGCCCTATATAAAACCCATAGCATAACCGTCTGAGAGGCGGCTACACTTCAACCACGTTTTATCTATTATCCCTAATCGTTTAACCGCTTGATTTATTTTTTCTCTCTGCTATCATGAATGCAATATTATCAGAGTTAACGTTTTACGGGACGATGGATAAAACGCTATTCGTTCTGCGAAAAATATTATAAAGGAAAATATAAAGTGATAGCAAAATTATCACGGCATGCAAAACGAAGAGCAAAGCTTTATAAAATACCGGAATCAACGGTTGAGAAAATATTGGCAGATTCGAATTTAAGCGATGGGGATCATGAGGTGATTAGAAATGTGTCCGGTTTTAAATATCCGATAAAAATTGTTGTGTCAGTTAAAAGCAATGTGATGACTGTAATCACAAACTATCCGTTGAAGAAAGGAAGAAGTCAATGAAAGTACATTATGATGAAGAAGTAGATGCTTTGTACATAAAGATAGGTGATCAGGAACCAGACGGGGTCATTGAGATAACAGAAGGAGTAAATATTGATACTACTACTGATGGAAAACTTATCGGTATAGAAATCCTCAAAGCGTCTAAGAAAATTAATATTGACACAATCTTGTCCTATACTCTTGAGTTAAACCAAAGCATATTAAAGCGAAATATCGCAGAACATCCGTTGCCCAATTAAATACCATAGGAGGAGTCTTATCAGGAGCCTGGGAGGGTACTCTGAGGTAGGAAAACGTGAAAAAGGAGATGAGAGGATTCTCAGGGATAGTCATTTGTTCTAAATGTCCTTGTAAATGTCCTTTGGGTGTGAATTATTTATTTTTCAAGATAAGATATAATGCCATTTGCTGTTTTATTGCCATGGGCTATTGCGCGAACCACCAGTGACTGCCCCTGAGACATGTCTCCTGCCACAAATAGACCTGGGACGTTTGTCATGTGTTGAGCGTCTGCCCTGATGTTTCCCCTGCCATCAAGACCTAACCCAAGATTAGAAACCAATTCTTTGTTTCCAGGACCGACAAAACCCATTGCCAGTATTGCCATTTCCGCCTCAATATTAAACTCTGTTCCCAATCTTTCCACTGGCGTTGAGAAACATCTGAGAAACAGGGTCGGGCCACGATAACGATTTGTTATATTTGGAGAAAGGTTGAAAAGATGGCCTTAAAAAGGCCTTATATTGCCATTTTTGATGCTAAAAGCGCCATATAGGTCATGGTTAATGGATAGAGCGAAGAGGCATTTTAGAACCGTAAAGGTGCGTTCTGGGAGGATAAAAGAATACCTGGGAAGATAGGAAACAGGCCGTGATGATAAATGGACCAGTGGTATCGCTACAGGAAGCAAAGGCTTTGTTGAGAAGTTAAAATCGGTTTTGATTGGCTCGGTCAGCGGTAGAAAGGGCCAGGAAGTCAGTGAAGGTTACCAGTTTCGGGAGCTTTCGGTACCCTATAAGGGCAATTTTGATGTCAAAAACGACGATATAGACCCTGACAACAGGTACTTTTGGGATATTATTGTCGATTGATTAATAGGTTGTCGCGGACCGACCCCAAAGCACCTCATTCAAAAGATTTATATGGTGTGGTATTATGGCAGTTGTAAAAAAGTTACGGAAGGAAAAACCAGAGGGCTTTCAGATAAACCCGAAAAAGAGATGAGGATGAAACCATTAATGCTGCCGCGATAGCGGCTTATTTGAACAACCGCATCAACTTGGACTGGTAATTCATCTGCGATCTATTACCATCCGGTTATGCGGTTAGGGACTTTCCCTCTTACTTAAATTCCATACTAAAATATGTATATTTATATTGCTTTCCTCACTTTCCTTTGATATCATCTAAAATATGAAAAAGGCAAAATTTGAATGGGATGCCAAAAAAAACAAGCAAAATCAGGAGAAACACGGGGTTTCGTTTGAACTTGCCCAACATGCTTTTTCTGATCCTGACCGCATTATTGCAGAGGATTTAAACCACAGCAAAAAGGAACAACGATATTACTGTTTTGGCAAAGTCGGTGATGGAATTATAACGGTTCGTTTCACATATCGTGGCAGCGTTATACGCATTATCGGTGCAGGATACTGGCAAAAAGGAAGGGAAATATATGAAATCTAAAATTAAATACACTGATGAACCATTGGGGAAATTGCGTATAGTGGATGATTTTCTACCTCCTCCTGAAGATTTACTATTCAAAGAGGAGAATGTAAAAATTACTATCACTCTCAGCAAAGATAGTGTTGATTTTTTCAAAAATGAAGCAAAAAAACATAATACACAGTATCAGAAAATGATCCGCAGGCTTTTAGACCTATATGCTGTTCATCACAAGCAAGTGTCCCTAACGAATCAGTCCACCAGACCGGAAAAGCCAGGGCGTTTTTCACATTAACAACATTTTGTGTAAAACATCGCATTTGCCTGCTTCATGTTAGCTTTCCTGGCTGGTGACTTCTGCGTTATGGTGTGCAGAGTAAGGAGAAAAATGTGGCTCTAATTGATTTCATTATAAAAGCTAAGATTTCTGGCTATGCAAGCGGTGGTGAAGGGCAGGAGCGAAAATTTGATGATGGATCTCTTCGGTTTGAGTTGATGGCAGATGGTTATAGGTATTTGGAGCGTTACTATGGTTTTAATCCATTTGCTGGAACTGAGTACATTTATGATGTTAATGATTCATTGATTTGGATAATGAATTATTATGGTGAAGCCTTACCCGCACATTCTGATCCTAAAAAGATTTACTCTTTTCTTAGAGAAGCAATGTCATCAATTACACCTGCATACCCATTTAGAGGCTCGGGCAAGTTAGAAAAAGACAATTTACAGTATGAAAATATACAGAATGGGACATTGGATAGTTTTCATGGTGTTGAAAGCATAATATTATCAACAAACATCGCTGTGTTTATGGTTATATTGCCGGCATATTGGGGCTTTTACCACCAGGCAAAGGCCTCAGATTCGATTCACCTGAAAAACGTCCCTTACGTAGTGCAGAAAGAGCGGCTTGACTGAAGCTTGGCTTCCAGGGCCATGGTTCTTGGCTCAATTGATAAAAGCATCAGTTATCCAAAATCTCTTTATTTCTCTGCCAAGGCATACGAATTCGGCTATTTCCCAAATGGGTTGATGATTTCTCCTCCAAGCTGGGATGACGAGAATAACCGATGGCTGGCCTCTCTTTTTGGTTTGGCCTACCAGAGGATAGTCCCTCCAAAAAAAAAGCGATCCGGATGTAGCCTGGAAAGAATATCTGCAGCGGATTGAGACCTCTCTCCGCTCAGGGTCGGCCGTTCAGACTTGCCGGGGATGGATGGGGGCCTGGGAGAAGGAGGGTCAGATAACCTCAAAAATTGGTGGCAGGCTTTTCTGGTGGGAAGGGCTATCCAAGAAACACCGGCCAGACATGCATTATTTCACCATTATAGGTTTAGACCGCTCTAAGGGCGAAGTTTATGGCCATGATCCGGTATTTGGATGGTATGGATGGGGTCGGGACGTGCCCATTAGAGAAAAAGTTTTACGCCAGGCTGTCCAACGCAGCCCCTGGCAACACAGATACATCACTATTGTTTTTAATCGCTCCGGAGCCTTACCCAAAAATGAGCGAGAAATTCAAGCCTTATTAAAAAAACGGATCCGGAAAAAACCTTCCGGGGTATATCTTGAAATTTACCCGTTGACAACTGCATTAAATATTGTATACTGCACAAAATTACGGGAATTTGTGTGATTCATGATAAAAAATGCGCTTATTGGTCAAAAAGCAGAAAGAGATGCTTTTTTAAAAGGCAATTATGTGCCGCGAGAAGGGGTGCTTTCTGCAAAGGCAGCCCTGGAAAATGCTCTTATTAAGGTTATCATGGGACCGCGAAGGGCCGGGAAGTCAATTTTTGCCATTCAGATGCTTAAAGGCGTTGATTTTGCCTATTTGAATTTTGACGATGAACGGCTGGCGGATACGGATGATTTTGATGAGCTTCTCAAGTCTATCATAGAGGTATACGGGGAAACAGAGTATCTCCTTTTTGATGAGATACAGAACGTCAAAGGCTGGGAACTTTTCGTAAATAGATTACATCGCAGAGGGAAGAATCTAATTGTAACCGGCTCAAATTCAAAACTTCTCAGCAGGGAACTTGCAACCCATCTAACCGGCAGATACATACCGTTTCAGGTTTTACCGTTTTCTTTCCCTGAATTCCTCCTTGCCAAAAAATTCGATTTTGATGATGTCCTGGAAATGAAGGAACAGCAGGGGCTTTTGCTCAGGAATTTGAGTGACTATCTTTCAAGTGGCGGTTATCCTGAAATTGTAACCGGAAACATGGACGGCAAACATTACCTCGCTACATTGTTTGATAGTATCCTTTTTAAGGATATTGTAAAAAGATACAACGTTCGCTATGCCAAAAAACTTTATGATCTTGGCCGCTACCTGATAACGAGTCATTCCTCCCTGTTTTCCTATAACAAATTAAAAAATTTACCGAAGATCAGAAGCGTACACACCGTTGAAAATTATGTTGAGTACCTTAAAGAGGCGTATCTGATTTTCAACATCGATAGATTTTCCAATAAAGTAAAAGAATCGTTGAGCAGCCCCAGAAAAGCCTACGCATACGATCTCGGTATAATCAATTCCGTAAAGTTCAAGATTTCCCCGGATATTGGCAGATTGCTGGAAAATCTCGTGGCCATTGAGTTGCTGAGAAGAGAAGAAGAATTTTATTATTATAAGTCTCGTGATGGCAAAGAGGTTGATTTTGCAATAAAAGAGGGTCTGGCAATAGCACAGTTGATCCAGGTTTGTTATGAAATTAACGACAAAACCACACGAAACAGAGAGATAAGCTCACTCATCAAGGTGGCGAAAGAAACCGGATGCAATAATCTCATGATCCTGACCTGGGATTTTGAAGACAATGCAACGATCAAAGGAAAAGATATTCTTTTTTTACCAATCTGGAAGTGGCTGCTCCCAGAAAAAAAGGACCAGGTCTTGTATTGCAACATTTAGTGTAGCTTGCCCGTTTATCAGCCTGTTTACGGTTGCATAATGCATAAATACCCAGGAAGAGAACAACTTTCAGCCCATGGGATAATTTATTGAATTGCTTAAGGATGTCCCTCCTTTTCTTTCTCATGTTATTCCTGCAGGTCAAACCGTTGAGGGAAGACCAGGGTGTGTAAAGTACAACATGTCAGGGCTCAAGGCATAATTTTGATATACCTGCTTCAGGTTTAATAGGGTATTCACCATTAAAGCAGGCTAAACAAAAATTGTCTTTTGACAGGCCGGTTGCCTCAACCATGCCGTCAAGGCTCAGATAACACAAACTGTCAAGGCCAACGAAATTTTTTATCTCATCCACAGAATTGTTAGAAGCAATAAGTTCATCTTTAGTGGGAAAGTCTATACCATAGAAACATGGGTATTTAGTGGGGGGGCAGCTAACAACCATATGAATGTCCCATGCACCTGCCTCCCGTAAGGTTTTAACCCGCATTTTGCTTGTAGTAGCCCGTATAATAGAGTCTTCTACAATGATAACCCTTTTTTGGTTTAAAATATGCTTAACAGGGTTTAGTTTGACTTTAACATTAAAACCCCGCATGGAACGTATTGGATCAATAAACGTTCTCCCAACATAGTGATTCCTTATAACGCCCATTTCCATGGGTATTCCGGATTCTTGGCAGAATCCTATTGCTGCATAGCTTCCGGAATCAGGGAAGGGCATGGCAAAATCAGCATCTATGGGATATTCCTGGGCCAGTTTTTTCCCCAGGGCCTTTCGCACAGAGTAAACATCAAGGCCGAATACCGTACTGTCAGGTCTGGCAAAATAAATTAGTTCAAAAATACAGAAAGAATTTTTTCGTGCAGAAAAAGGCCTTATTGATTTAAGTCCATTTTTATCGATAATCAGTATTTCTCCAGGCTCAATATCCCTGATGTATTGGGCGTCTATTAGATCAAAGGCACATGTCTCAGAGGCTACAACATATCCATCGTCAAGCAGCCCCAGGGAGAGAGGGCGAAACCCATTAGGGTCTCTAAAGGCAATTATTTTGTCATCAGTCATCAGTACGCACGAATAGGCTCCTTTGATTTGAGAAACTACACTAACAAGCCCCTCGTTTAAACCTTTCCGCATATTATGGGCCAACAAGTGAAGGATGACCTCCGTATCCATGGTGGTCTGAAAAATAGAGCCTTTTTGCTCAAGCCCCCTTCTTATCTTTCCTGCATTTACC
>JAYEMW010000325.1:0-2297 GCA_034718555.1 Thermodesulfobacteriota bacterium | reverse complement strand
TCATTAGCGTTTAAATATTTAACCTCGTTTATGACATTCTTGAAATTTGTAGACATAATTTAAAATCTCCTAAGACTTAATTAAATGTCTGTGTGGGTCTGTGGCAATGTATTATTTTTCCTTCAATTAAGTATTTCACTTAGGGCTCAAAATCGTCTAACGGGGCATCAAAATCATCAGCAATTTTTATACTTCCCCTATCAGTTCCTAATTTACGTTTAGGCCTATTTTTAAATAGGATAACAAATCAAGATAAAAAATCAAGTTAAATTATTCGTGACTTCTCACGTAAGCAGGCTGAAGGGGGTTGGGCTGAAGGCTGAAGGGGTACAAAAAGCATGATTGACACGCTACATTTCATAGATGAGTCAATGACCCTATTCCCATCTTCATAGATGAGTCAAGAGCAGACCCCATTCACCCCATGACCCCATTCTTTTCTGGAAAGATATTAGCCTAAGAGCCATTCATAGAGTGGAACTAAGGTTATGGTACCTATCTCCCTTTTAAGGGTTCCTGCATCATTCATAGTGATTATGAGGCCCTCTTTGAGGTCATATTCCTTCATGGCTGAATCAAGCGCCGACATCTCCCTCCGGACAGTCTTCTCGTCATTAGGATCAGAACACACCTGGATGGCGCTCTCAATCTTCAACTCCTTCCGAATGAGAAAATCAATCTCTCTTCCACGTTTATCCTTCCAGTAATAGATATCCCTTTCACGACGCCTCAACTCCATGAAAACAGCATTTTCTAAAAGACGCCCTTCATCTCGAGAAAAGTTGAACGCAACAGCATTTCTAATGCCATTGTCAACCGTGTAGATTTTACGTGGGTTGACCAATTGTTTTTTCATCGAATAGTCGAATAGATATACCTGAAAGATTAAGAAAGCATCTTCAAGATAGCCAAGATAATCACCTATAACATTTAATCCGTATCCAAAGGCGCCACGAAGCGCTCGTAGCGACGTAGGATTGGCAACATTAGTCATGAGATAGCTGGCCAGGTCCTTGATCCTGGTGGGATGACATCCGTGGCGGCCGACTATGTCTTTGTACACTATGTCTTGAAAATACTGATTCAACAGTCGTCTTTTCAGGTTCTGCTTTTGAAACACGACTTCCGGAAAACCGCCTTCTTGCAAGTACTCAATGAGGACACCGTTTATCCGATTTCTCATCTCCTGAGAAACAAGATAAATATCATTTATCTGTATCCCCGAAAAGTGAAGGACTTCCAAAAAGCTCAGCGGATAAATAGTCGTGGTCAGGTTTCGGCCTGTCAGTAATGTGGCATATTCCCTGCTAAGGAGACTGGCAGATGAGCCGGTCACGAGAAAATTGATTGCCTCTTTGAGGTCATATTTCTTTCGTATCCATCTTTCCCACCCTACTTTTTGTTGGACCTCATCCAAAAAGAGAAATACCTTACCCTTCGGTGATAGATGAGTTTGGTAAGCATTATAAATCTCTTCCAGGGTAAAATGCATGAGGGCCTCATCCTCAAAATTAACAAGCATGATCTGGTTACCGGGGATTCCTTTATCCTTCAAAAGCCCTTCAATTAATTGATAAAACAGGGTTGACTTCCCGCTCCTGCGCACTCCTGTGAGGACTTTCACCTCACGGGCATCCATAAGAGATGAGAGTTCATGTGTGTATCTCCTCTTCTTTCCCGTCAATTCAGGAGAGACTGACCCAGTTTCCCACCAGCGGTTCCATTCGGACAATATTCGTAATAGATCGCTCATGAACGTATTATTATCACAAAGAATTCAAAATGTAAACAATATGAATTGGTAGCGGTTCACTTTTGCAAAGGCACAGCTCCTGCAACTTAATAAAGAATAAAAATTCGTCAAATTCAATCGTTGGAGCCATTGGAAGGGAATGAAGTAACGAAATGAGCATCACATAACCTCAGCATTCATTAGTGTTTGCAGAACGCTGAAATTAGAAATTTGAACCTTCATGTTTTTGTACTATCGATGAACACGTTCAATTTTGATGCACTCATAAAAAGTAGCAACTCCGGTGAAAACCGGAGTCCAGATAGCCTGCAATTCCTTAAAAAGACTGGATTCCGGGTCAAGCCCGGAATGACAAAAAACGGTATTTTGGGAATTTACCAGACATTCAGTCTTGAGCCTAACCACCTAATAATAATTAAAACTCCGCGCCCTCAGCGTGCTCCGCGGTAGGCTGAATTATTACCAAAAAAAATACCCGGCGCAAATTTAATTACGCCAGGTATGTTAAAATTAAACAACTTTTACTGTAATACAGCCCAGGTGT
>JAYEMW010000324.1:0-11818 GCA_034718555.1 Thermodesulfobacteriota bacterium | reverse complement strand
ATTATTTAAACAGTTTCGCCCCCTTTGCAAGTTCTTGCAGGGAGTCCCTGTCAATAATTTTAATATTCTTACCATTTTGCTCTATTATTCCTGTTTCACGCATTTTTGCAAGGATTCTGGAGAGTGTCTCTGGGATAGTCCCAAGCAGGCTTGCAAGCTGGCCTTTTGGAATCTCGATTGTAAACGAGTTGCGCCCGCTTTTTTCGTTTAAAATATGGAGGAAATAGGCTGCCAGTCGGTTTGGGGTCTCTTTCAGAGAGAGGTTTTCTATTTGGACAGTAAATTGACGTAGACGGTCTGACACGGCTGCCAGCATATTGAGGGCAATTTCAGGGTATTTGCCTACCAAACGAAGAAAATCATTTCGAGAAAAAAATATAACTTTTGCTGATTTCATTGCCTCAGCGCTTGCAGGATATGTTTCCCCTGAAAATACCGGTACAGGCGCAAAAATTTCATAGGGTTTTATAACCTCTAAGATTTTCACTTTTCCTTCTGCAGATGTTTTATATATCTTTACAAGACCGGAATGGACGATAAAGAATCCCCTTCCTTCACTTCCCTCTAAAAAGATAGTTTTTCCTTTAATGAAATACTTTTCCACTGCTATGTTGGACAATGCAATTAATTGATCCTTAAACAGCCCCTTAAAAAGCGGGACATTAGAAACTATATCTAATATGCGATTCATGTAAATATTATTTAATATAATTGGTAAAATTGTTCGGTTTCAAGCGCTTATCTCCTGTGCATATCCATAGGCCATTTACCGTCCCAGCATTTTAAGCAGAGACTGTCCCTGGGGACGTTTAATGCGCCGACAAAGGCATCAAGGCTGTTATACTTTACGGAATCAGCGCCAATCTTTTCAGCTATCCAGGCCTCTAACCCCCTGAGTTGATCATATGTAGTAATATCTCCCTCGGCAAGATATTCTCTCGCTACCAACTCTTTATAGGTCCTCGTTGATATCCCAAAATCACATGGATACATCAAGGGCGGGCATCCGATCCTTACATGCACCTCTTTGGCGCCGGCATTTTTCAGGTCTCTAACCTTGTTTTTTATCTGTGTTCCCCTCACTATTGAGTCATCACATAGAACAATACTTTTGTCCATTGTTGCATATTTTAACACAGATAGCTTGCTTTGGGCCATTCTTTCTCTGGAATCCTGGGTTGACTGCGTGTAGCTTCTATCTGCATATCTATTGTAGAGAAAAACCTCCTGGTAAGGTAATCCCGAAAACATGTGATAACCAAGGGCATTGCCTATGCCTGACATCGGTACAGGCGCAACGAGGTCTGCCTTTACACCTCCTTCTTCCATATCCCTCTCGGCCAGTCTTTTTCCCAGGTTATTTCTCGCCTCCTGAACATATAGCCCGTCAATCTTGCTGTCCATGCTGGCGGTGTATGCCCACTCAAAGGCACAGTGTGCCCTTCTTGGGCTTTCAAGTTGTTTTTTTGTCTCAAATCCCTCTTTAGACATAAAAACAATTTCCCCAGGCATTACATCTCTAAATTTATTTATTCCAATATCTTGAACAGCCCTTGACTCAGAGCTTATAATAAATGTTCCTGGTTTTTCTCCTAACATAAGGGGCCTGAATCCATATATATCCCGGGCGGCATATATTCCCTCGTGTGTTAAAACAATAAGAGAGTAAGCGCCTTTTATTTTTTCAGATAGTTTTGATATCCCTGTAACGATATTTTTCTCCTGCATGATAAGCTTAGAAATAATTTCAATGTCCAGCCCGTGGTAAAAAGCCTCTCCTCTATCCTTCATCTCTTTGAGTAAATCTTCGCTGTTTATAATATTACCGCTAAATGCAACTGCTATTTCCCCTACAGCCCCTTGCCACATCATTGGCTGTCTCTCCTTCAAGCTTACATGACCTATTCCCATGTTCCCCTTAAAGCCATCTAATTCTTGAGGGGCAAAGGTGTTCCTAACCAGACCATAATGGGTTATAAGAAATATCCTTTTTCCATTAAAAGTTGCAATGCCGCAGAACTGTTGACCCCTGTGTTGAAGGAAATCAAGGCCTTTGTAGATATCATCAGCACAATCTTCGTCCTTGATAATTCCAAATACAGCGCAGTTATCACCTGTTGGTTTCATAAAATAATATCTCCTTTGGACTAAAATTTATTGGTGGTTTCTTTCCCTTTCATGTAAGGCTTTTCCTTTACGGCCGTATCTTTTTTCCGTCATTATCTTTCTTATGTCTTTCTCAAACCCTTTTTCAGATGGTTGGTAAAATACTTTGTTGCTTATTTTTTCAGGGAGATACTCTTGCCTTACCTCTTTGCCTGGATAATTATGGGGGTAAATGTAACCCTTTGAATATCCCATTTCCTTCATCATTTTTGTCGGGGCATTCCTTAAATATAGAGGTACAGGCTGGGCCCCTGATTTTTCAATCTCTTTTTTCACGTAATTTTCCGCCAGATAAAGGGCATTGCTCTTTGGCGCAATACTTAAATAAACGACTGCCTGGGCAAGGCAAAGCTTAGCCTCCGGAGGGCCTACTTTTTCCCATGCATTGTATGTAGTGAGGGCTATTTCAAGGGCCTTAGGGTCTGCAAGACCAATATCCTCTGAGGCAAACCTGATAAGTCTCCTCCCAATAAAGAGAGGGTCTTCGCCGGCCTCCAGCATTCTGTAAAGCCAGTAGACGGATGCCTGCGGATCACCTCCCCGCATACTTTTATGAAGGGCTGAGATAAGATTATAATGCTCCTCTCCGTTTTTGTCATAAATTAGGGGTCTTTTATTCAAGGATTGTGCTACATTGTCAACGTCCAAGATCTTTTCATTTTTTTCATTAGGTTGAGTAAAATACACGGCTGATTCCAGGGAATTTAAGGCTGATCTTGCATCTCCATGGGATATATTTATGATATATTTCAAGGCATCTTCCCGCACTTTTATATTCATATCTCCCAGCCCTTTCAATTTATCTTTAATCGCCCTGTTTAAGATGATTTTCATATATTCTGTGCCTATGGGGTTCAGGGTCATAACCCTAACCCTTGATAGGAGAGGTGAGATAATTTCAAATGATGGGTTTTGCGTGGTGGCGCCAATGAGAACAATAAGGCCGCTTTCTACATGGGGGAGAAATGCATCCTGTTGCGCCTTGTTAAAGCGATGAATTTCATCTACAAAAAGAATAGTTGGCTTTAGTTCGTATCTATAGTTCTTTTTTGCCGTACTAATTACTTCTCTTAGTTCTTTTACGCCTGAGATTACTGCAGAGAAAGTCTGAAAAGGGCTTTCAGTGTGCTGGGCAATCAATCTGGCAATTGTTGTTTTTCCTGATCCCGGTGGTCCCCAAAACAGCATAGAAAAAAGCCTGCCTGTGTCAAGGGCTCTTCGCAATACCCTTGTTGGACCAAGGATATGATCTTGACCAACTACCTCTTCAATTGTCTCCGGTCTCATTCTGGTGGCCAGGGGAGTTGCTTTTGTATCCATTGTCTTACCCCTATCCTTAAGTTTCACTTTGTTAAGGATATAGAGGAATTTTACATAAAAATGCTTGAAGGTGTGCTTTTTTTACCTTATGATAACTCAAGAAAAAAATTGGCACTTACATTAGTCAACAAAGAAGGCTATTTTTATTGATAGAGCCTGTTTAGGATGCTCCCTATAGCCCGGTACTTAATGCAGGGGCTATAATTAATTACTGTATATTATTTAAGAAAATTGGTCAAACACATATGTCAAGAAACACAAAAAATCAATCCATAGATAAACAACAAAGACCTTTTGTCCATTTGCATGTTCATACGGAATACAGCTTGCTTGATGGAGCCATCCGTATAAATAAAATGTTAGAAAAGGCGTCCAGCCTCAACATGGGGTCAGTAGCAGTGACCGATCATGGCAACATGTTCGGCTCTATAGAATTTCATTCGAAGGCCAAGGATGCCGGCATTAAACCAATACTTGGGTGTGAAACCTATGTTGCTCCTCACAGCAGAAAGGATAAGTCGCCTTCTCGAGACGGCCAGCCAAATGCTTATCATCTGGTTTTGCTCGTCATGAACGAAACTGGATACAGAAATTTAAGCAAATTGGTTACCTTGGGTAACCTTGAAGGATTTTACTATCACCCAAGGATAGATATGGAAATCTTAAGAGAATATAATGAGGGGCTTATCGCCCTTTCCGCCTGTTTAAAGGGGCATATTCCCTTCAATCTAATGACGGGCAGGGTCGAAGAGGCAAAAGAAAAGGCCCGGGAATTGTCATCAATATTCGACCATGACCGATTTTACTTAGAGGTCATGGCAAATAAAATGACCAAACAGATTGCAGTTAACAGATCATTAAAGGAAATGGCCCGGGAATTCTCTTTACCTTTAGTAGCGACTAATGACTGCCATTATTTAAACCAGGAGGATGCAGAGGCCCACGATACCCTTCTATGCATACAAACAGGAAAAAACGTCAATGATCCTAACAGGCTAAAATTTTCTAATGAAGAGTTTTATTTCAAGACCGGTAATCAGATGGCCGCTGATTTAGATGAATTTCCCGAGGCCCTTGATAATACCATAGACATAGCCAAAAGATGCAACTATGAAATGAGTTTTGGCCATTATAGCTATCCTGTTTTTCAAGCGTCTGACGGCAGCATCAGTGTTGAAGAGATGTTTGAGAAAGAGGCCGAAGAAGGCCTGAAAAAAAGATTAGACAGAAAGGAAGCATTAGAGGGTTTGCTGTCAACAGAACTGAAGGCTGAATACCAAAAACGTCTAAATTATGAGCTTCAGGTTATTAAGGATATGGGGTTTCCAGGGTATTTTTTAATAGTAGCGGATTTTATAGACTATGCAAGGCAATCAAATATCCCTGTTGGTCCTGGAAGGGGTTCCGCCGCCGGTTCTTTAGTCGCCTATGCACTTAAAATTACTGATATTGATCCCATCAAGTATGGTTTACTTTTTGAGCGTTTTTTAAACCCCGGAAGAATAAGTATGCCTGATATTGATATTGATTTTTGTATCAAGAACAGGGACAGGGTTATTGATTATGTAAGTGAAAAATACGGGAGAGAGGATGTATCCCAGATAATAACATTTGGGAAAATGAAGGCCAGGGCAGTCATCAGAGATGTGGCCCGCTCTTTGGGCGTGTCTTACACAGAGGCAGACAGAGTTGCCAAACTTATTCCGGAAGGTATTAACATTACCTTAGATGAAGCCATAGACGCTGAACCCAGGCTTAAGGCAATGACTGAGGGAACTGAAGAAGAAAAAAGACTGCTGCGAATCAGCAAATCCCTGGAAGGATTGACAAGACACGCATCCACACATGCCTCTGGTATCGTCATATCCGATAGACCATTGGTGGAGTATTTGCCACTGTTTAAGGGACCAAACGGTGAGGTAATGACCCAGTACACCATGGACCAGGTGGCCAAATTAGGTTTGATTAAATTTGATTTTTTAGGGCTAAAGACCCTGACTGTTATACAGGGAACAATAAACCTAATAAAAGAAACAACCGGTGAAATTGCTAATTTAGATGAAATAGGAACAGAGGATGAAAAAACTTTCAAATTAATAAGCAAGGGCAAAACAACCGGCGTATTTCAGTTGGAAAGTTCAGGCATGAAGGAAATTTTAAGAAGCCTTAAGCCAAATGTCTTTGAAGATATAGTAGCAACAGTCGCACTTTACCGTCCCGGTCCTCTTGGAAGCAACATGGTTAATGATTTCATCAAAAGAAAGCATGGTGAAGTTGAGATAACCTACCTGTTGCCACAGTTGGAGGGTATCCTGAAGGAGACCTACGGTGTGATTGTTTATCAGGAACAGGTAATGAGAATAGCTCAGGTATTGGCTAATTACAGCCTTGGAGAGGCGGATTTATTACGGAAGGCCATCAGCAAAAAACAGCCTGAGGATATGGTTAGGCAAAAAAAACGTTTCATAGAGGGCGCAGATGAGAATAATATAGACCTTAAAAAGGCAGGGCGGGTTTATGAGCTTATAGAAAAATTTGGGGGTTACGGCTTTAATAAATCCCATTCTGTTGCCTATGCGATGATAGCATATTGGACTGCATATCTTAAGGCCCATTATCCCGTACAATTCATGGCTGCCTTATTAACAGAGGATATGGGCAATCAGGATAAAACAATTAAAAATATTGCAGAGTGCAAGGAAATGGGTATATCCATACTCCCCCCTGATATTAATGAAAGTCAGGCGGATTTCTCTGTTGCAGAGGAAAGTATTCGTTTTGGACTGGCTGCAGTAAAAAATGTCGGTCTTAAGGCTGTAGAAGAAATTGCGCATGAGCGGGAAGAAAATGGATCCTTTGAATCGCTTTTATCATTTTGCAAAAGGCTTGATAAATCAAAGGTCAACAAGAGAGTTTTAGAGGGATTGATACAATGCGGCGCTTTTGACTTTGAAGGCGTCTTCAGGTCAAGGCTTTTTGCATCTCTTGGAGACATTCTTGCCTCTGCCGGCATTAATGAAAACCCAAATCAGTTGAATATTTTCGATCTCATACCCTCTAAACAAGAGATTGTCAGGAAGGAATTTTTGGAAATTGCCGAGTGGGAAGAGGGTGATAAGCTACGGAGGGAGAAAGAATCTCTCGGCTTCTATATTACAGGACATCCCCTGGATAAATTTGAAGAAGAAATTAGGCAGTTTGCAACCACAACATCCCAAGAACTCATAAAAGTCAAAGAAGATAAAAAAACTGTTAAGTTTGCCTGTCTTGTTAATAGCATAAAGATCAAGATGACAAGAAGGAAGGAAAAAATGGCCCTTATTGTTGCAGAAGACAAAAAGGGATTTGTTGAGGCAACCGTATTTCCAGATGTATTTGCTCGATGCGCACCACTATTGAATGATGACAGGCCACTTTTAATTACAGGGGAAACAGAGGTAGGCGAAAACCAGGTAAAAATTATTTGCCAGAATATAGTTTCCTTAGAGGCAGCAAAGCAAAAAACCATTAAATCAATATTGATACCGGTCTCGAAGGAAAGACTGTCTCACTCTAACTTAATGAAACTGCGGGACCTTATCTTTCGGCACCCAGGCGAGTGCCGGCTTAAATTCAGAATAAATATTGATCAAGATAACAGCACAACAGTAATTGCGCACAACAGGTATAATGTCATGCCTGAAGAAAATTTACTTCAAGAGATGAGCTCTTTGGTTGGTGATAAATTGATGTATGATGTGTAAAAAATGAAGGTAAGAATCGAGAATAGATATATAATAAGTCTCCTTAGTCATCTGGTTGTATTTATTTTAAAGGCAATTCTTTTAACCTGTAAGGTTAGATATATTAACAAAAAATACATAGACGAATATCTTCTCGGTGAAAAAAAAGTTGTTATAACTGCATGGCATAGATGCGCTATTTATTTGCTTGTTAAATTCGGCCCTACTCACCCTGCTGTTCTTTTCTCTTCAAGCAGAGATGGAGACTTGCTTGCCGATTTTGCTGAAAAGGCAGGCGTTATCCCTGTCAGGGGCTCGTCCACAAGGGGGGGCAAGGAAGGATCTGACCAGTTGGTTGCATTTTTACGTGAAGGCGGCAGGGTTGTGGCCACTGTTGCCGACGGACCATTAGGTCCGGCATTCAGGGCAAAGCCCGGCCTTGTAAGGATTTCCCAGAGATCCGGCGTGCATCTTATGCCCATAACCTGGTCAGCCAACCGGGTATGGATGTTTCAAAAGGCATGGGACAAAATGATAATACCAAAGCCTTTTTCCACCATAGTAATATCCGCAGCAGAGCCATATATTATCCCTAAAAAAGCTCATGGAGAAATATTCAACAATTATGTAAAAAAAATGGAGAAGACATTAATTGCGTTAACCAGAGACGCAGATTTAATGACCGGTCACAATGACCCCAACATGGAACAAAGGTAGTAAGTCAAAATAACTTACACATCTTACTTGCCTTTTATTCCCTGGGAAACCGCCCATAATTGTTGATTGTTGATTTATTGAAGTAGTTCCACTCAAATTTGACAATCTCGCAAAAGGTCCCAAAATACCATTTTCCGTCATTCCGGCGAAAGCCGGAATCCAGTATTTTCAAGCACTTGCAGCCCATCTGGACTCCGGTTTTCACCGGAGTGACGATTTTTTACGAGCCCATCAGCATTTGAACGCTTATAAAACTAACCCATTAAACCACAAGAGGCAAAAATGGAGCAAAAAATTAAAACCATCGAAAGCTTGGGAACTAAATATTTCTCTGTAAATTTGGACGAGGTCAAAAAAGGAAATGGGAGGATCACTAAAAGGGTTTTCATTAACCACCCACAGGCCTCTGCGATTATACCCTTTATATCCGATGATAAAATTATCATGGTAAGACAGTACAGGTATGCTTTAAAACGGGAAACCCTTGAAATACCGGCAGGCAAAATAGATGAGGGCGAAAGCCCTGAACAATGCATTAAGAGAGAGATGATAGAAGAAACCGGATTCGATGCAGGATCTATTAAATGGATTTACACATATGCACCTGCCGTAGGTTACTCCAATGAACTTATACATATATACAAAGGAGAGCATTTGCATAGATTAGATACTGAAATTGATAAAAATGAAATATCATCTGTTGAGATTATAGGAATAAAAGAGGTGTTGGAGATGATAAAAAATCACAAGATATATGACAGTAAAACTATAATAGCGCTGGCATTGACAATACCCTTGGAGGCTGTCCGAGAATGAGAAATTTTTCCTAAGATCAAGGAAGGCGAAAATTATAACCACAGGAATACATTTAAGTATTTCGAGGATTATAATTTGAGCCTGTCGAAGCAAAGCGCAGATCCCTCTTATCGGGGACGCAGAGGTTGAGGAAAATAGCCATTCTCGGACAGCCTCCTTGGTTTAATTCCTACTTCTTTTCCTTTTTTGGGGCTTTATCAGGGGGGTATACATATTTGATGTCAATATCATATGTCCAGGGAAGCCCCCACCACTGCCATCCATAATAATGTCTGTGCTTATACGCATGGAGATTGTTTCTCTTAGCCAACTGTCTGTAAAACTTGAGTCTGTTTTCATCTTCAAAGAATGGAAATTGTGGCCCTTCAAATCCATTTTTTACGTTGTAAACGTGTTTAAATCCAATCTCCATTAGTTTGGCGGCAGCATCGATGCTTCTGGTGCCATCTCTGCATATTACGATAAGATTGTTCTCTTCTTGAAAAACCTTTCTTATTTCTTCAATAAATGACCTGTTAATGGCATTGAATTGATACGCAATGCCTTCTTCATTTTTCATGAGCCTGTTGTTGAAAAAGCAATAAGGAAAGAGGTATGCCATGGGTGGATGGCCAATGAATTGATACTCAGCCCTTGTCCTAACATCAATCAGATATGTATTCGGTATGGTATTTAACATATCATAGGCCTCTATGGACAAAATATTCTTGGGCGCCTGGCACCAGGCTGTGCCGGAAAAACCAATGGTGATCGAGCTAAAAATGATTAAAATGGTAAAAAATGATTTTTTCATAATAATTACTTTTATCCTTCTTCTTTTAAACCATATGAGGCTGTCCGAGAATAGTAATTTTTTCTCAAATCGAGGAATGCGAAAAAAATTACCGCAGGCATATATTTGATATTCCGAGGATAATTTTTTTCGCATGACAAAGAGTTGAGGAAAAAGGGCATTCTCGGACAGGCTCATAGAATGAATTAAGCAGAGTCATCTTTTATTGTCAATAAAAATGTTTTTCTGCAACATCTCGTTTCGTTAAAATACTCCTTGGTTACTCAATAAGTCCTATATGCATTATTCAACTAAAAAATTGTAATTTACTTTGACAAGGGTAACTTTTTATTTTATAAAAAAACCAAACCTGTGGATGAAAAGGAGTAAACAATATGGACCCACAAAAAATTCTTAGAGGAACAAGGATATTGATAGTGGATGATGAAGAAGATATCCTCGAGACATTGACTGAATTGTTAGATATGTGCAAGGTTGACAGGGCATCCACCTTTGAACATGCAAAAGAACTTCTTGAAACCAACATTTACCATGTTGCTATTCTTGATATTATGGGGGTAAGGGGCTATGAACTGTTGGACATTGCCAAGAAAAGAGGTATCCCTTCACTAATGCTTACTGCCCATGCCCTCTCAAAAGATAATCTCAAGAAATCCTTTGAAAAAGGCGCCTCTTACTATGTTCCAAAAGATGAAATAAATAAAATAGATGTCTTTGTTGCCGATATTCTCCAGGCACAAGAACAAAACAAGAATGTTATGGTGAAATGGTATGAGCGTCTAAGTGGATTTTGTGATAGAAGATTTGGCCCAAACTGGAAAGACGAAGACCCTGATTTCTGGAATTCCCTATTGAAGTATTAAAAACAGGATAGCCGCTCAAAGCAATGGTTGAAAAACTCGGCCCAAAATTGAATGAGTTCATCAACAGCACAAAAGCATGAAGGCCGAATTTCCAATTTCCATTTTCTACTTTCAGCGTTCTGTGAACGCTTACAGAGATTTTAAGGCCTCACGAAGACAATCAGTGCTTTTAGCAGTAAAACCTATCATGTCCCGTATATGCTGGGCGCTTTCCTTCATGCCTGCTTCTTCCAATTGTTCGGCGAATATCTCGTATTCTTCCTGGTGATGATCATTGTGGGTAATCCAGTGCTCTAACCTTATCTTTGCCCTCTCACTAATTTCCATAACATTTCTCCTTTATGAGTTTATATTTCTTTATATCAAACATGTTGTAATCTTTCATCTATTTTTTGACAGGATAACCCTGCGTCCCGCGAGATTATCCTGTCAAATATTTTTCCTCCGGTGAGCGGTTACAATGCATTTTAGGGAGCATTTACATAATTAACAAGTTATTTTTATTGCAGTGGCGGTTTTTAAGCATTAATATTAACAAAAATTAGATGGGGAAATGGGGGATTTATTATGGCCAAATTTTATCCGGAATCAAAGGTTGAGATACAGGGACTCACGGCAAAATATTATGACGAAATAATGAATATCTTGTCCCTTGGTTTCTATGGTAAATTTATAAGCAACTCTATATCAAGATTAAAAATAAAGGGCGATGATTATATTTTAGATCTCGGTTGCGGCACCGGTAGAAATTCTCTCCTAATGAGACACTACTTAAACGAAAAAGGATTTATTTTAGGACTTGATGTCTCCGAGGGAATGGGTAAAAAATTTAATGAAAAATGCAAAAATTACAACAATGTTAAATTTAAATACCACCGTATTGACCTGCCTCTTGCACTTGAAGGTAAGTTTGATAAGGTCTTTATCAGTTTTGTTCTCCACGGATTCCCAAACGAGGTCAGAGAAACAATTATTAATAATGCCTATAAAAACCTAAAGACCGGCGGGACATTCTATATATTGGACTTTAATGAATTTTCATTAAAAGATATGCCGGTTTATTACCGCATTCCCTTTGTGACGATTGAGTGTCCCTATGCCTTTGACTTTATTGAACGGGACTGGAAAAAGATATTGCAAAAATCAGGGTTTAACAATTTTAAAGAAACATTTTACATCAAATCATATGTAAGGCTCCTGGAAGCACGGAAAATATGACAGGGGTTTAAGTAAATTTCCATGTATTTTATAATGCTTCACCAAATAGCCCAGGCATTTCGCTACAAGGTTACATGTTAAAAAAATTTCCATAAGAGAGAAGAGCCTACCGCAAGCACGCTGAGGGCGCAGAGTTTTAATTATTATTTTTTAGAAATATTTTCATAAAGCTCTTATCTCTGTTCTCTGTGAAATCAGCGGTG
>JAYEMW010000323.1:0-2298 GCA_034718555.1 Thermodesulfobacteriota bacterium | reverse complement strand
CAAAAACCTCTGTGTCTCCTGCCCTGTTAGAGATTATCTTTTATGCCTCTTTCCTATCTTCTATATCCACTTTTTCCCTAATTGTATCCCCTAACCTGAGTAGTTAAAGGTAAGTCAATCAAAGACTTGACCCTCAATCCTCAGCCCAAGATAATGAAATTAATTTAACGAATTCAAGGATTGACCCCAAAGTTCCGCATTAGTAAATAGTTAAGGTTTGACCCTGCGCGTTTGTTTAAATCGTTTTGGAACCAACGTCCCCTCTTATCATACGATTGGGGTTGACAACGTCCCTAATTACTACGGAAAAAGGTCGTTTTGCAAAGGTCTCAGAAGGAAAGAGAAACGCATAAAATCATGGGTGTCCCCTTGGATACACGTCCCCCTATTCAATGTCTTTATGGACGCCCCCCCTACAGAGGGGCAAAAAAATGGTTGACTCTGATAAAGGCATGTGGCATTTCATTAAATAAGTTACAAGCAACCAACGTTCCTCATTCTTTCCTGGCGGGGTAAATCCATTACTCATTACACTGGAGGTAAAATATGCAAGATTTGCTTAATCGTATTACCTTTAATAAAGATGTTCTATGTGGGAAGCCACTCATTCGTGGTTTGCGTATATCTGTTGAGATGATATTGGAGCTATTGGCAAAAGGGTCTACACAAGAAGAAATTCTTGAAGATTACCCTCAGCTTGAATCAGATGATTTGCGCGCTGCGCTGCTCTATGCTCATCATATGGTAGCCAGAGAAGATATTTTTGATCGGGTCACTGCTTAATAGAGGATTTTTGTGGATTTCTTGTTAGATGTTAACGCGAGCGGAGCGATAGCCCGTTGGTTGAATGATCGAGGCCATAATGTGGTAGAAGTTGGTCAAACCGACCCAAGAATGAGCGATGATAAAATCTTGAGCTGGGCAGTGAGAGAACGTAGGATTATTGTTACGACAGACAACGATTTTGAGGAAATGATCTGGCGGCAAGGAAAGTTACATTGTGGCCTTTTACGTTTGGAGAACCTGCCACGATCTGAAAGAATGAGACTTCTTAATGAAGTGTTGGATCGCCATGCCAAGGATTTGGAAGCTGGAGCGATTGTGATTGCGTTAAGAGCAAAATTCCGTATTCGAAAACGCAGTTGAGAACCGATTTATCCTATGTCATCCGTTCCAAAAATGATACTCTATGCAGTAGCCGTCCGTAAGGGCTTGTGTCTTTCTTGATTATTCGCCTGCTCTGTTCAATTCTTCGCAGAAGACGAGCGGAGCGTATTTAACTGGGGTACTGATCAGGAAAAAGCAACAAAAAATCCCTTAGCGCCCTTCGTCTGCCTGTGCAAGCACGCAGACACGCGACTTAGCGGTTCAAAGAAAACGTGAAGAATGTCCAATCTCAGAAGCTACAAAACGGAAAAACTTAAGGGTATCCCCCTTCAAAGAGAGCAAGAGCTAAACGGAGATTTGACCATTCCTTTAAGGACAATATGCTCCTTTCCGCCGCAGGCGGATTGCAATTTTCTCTCCTTCATCCGGAAGGAGAGAAAGCAACAACGAAATCCATCAAATCCTGAAAATCCTGTCTAAAAAACAACCTTTGCGCTCTTTGCCTGCCCTGTAGCTCCGGCAGATGGTACTGGGCGTCTTAGCGGTTCAAAAAAAAGGAAATTAATTCAACGAATTCAACAACATCCCCATTCTTCGCCCACAAATTAACAATAAACGGATGGAAAAGACGTGGAGGAAAAGGGGTCACACCTATTTATCTGCCTTCTTCGGCCTCCCTCTTTTTCGAAGAACAACCACCCGGTTAAGTTTATTGCCCAACCTTTCCAGAAATGACGCCCTCCCACATGCCTTACCCTGCTGAGCCGCCTCCCGAATCGCCTCATCGTCTTCAGATCGCTCCTGCTCATAAAAAAATTCTCTATAGCTAAACGCAGAATCATGGAGGTAATCTGCCTTTATGGTCTTATCTTCTTTCCCCAAAAGATGGTAGGAACCACTTGACCATGGATAATCTGCTCCATCCACAACCAAGCCGGCCCTGACCGGGTTCCTTTCTATGTATCTAAGCACAACATAATATACATCCGGATCAACAGGATGCAGTTTGTAGCGGTTTTCCCAGAGTTTGCCGCTCCTGTTGTATTTCCGGTTATAGCGTGTATCGTTGGGCCAGCAGCTTCATGAAGTTGATCATTCCCGCTTCACTGCGTGGAAGGACCAAGAGGTGGGTATGGTTCGTCATCAGGCAATACCCAATTATGGGGACATGGTATTGTTCTGCCAATTTTC
>JAYEMW010000322.1:0-2305 GCA_034718555.1 Thermodesulfobacteriota bacterium | reverse complement strand
TGCTTCTAAGAATTTGTTGATCTGTTCTCTTTGAATCACGCTCTTTCCCTCTGCCACTTCTTTTATCCGTTCCAAAAGATGCATAGGTTCATTGAAAAATCGTTCCACTTCTCCTGCCAAGGATTTGGCCAGAACGAAATTCTTGTTGGCGATTTCCTGAGTCATCTGCTTTGTCAAAACCTGAAGCGTCACAAAGCCGATGACAAGGATGGGCAGCACAGCCACCAGGAGAAAATTAAAAGTCAATGCACTCTTAAGCGTAGATCGTATCTTCATGGCCTAATCCATAGTTTTGAATTTGTTGTCCTTGACGGTTATGAGAAAGCGTTTTCGTTGCGGGTCTCCGTATTTATCCACCCTGATATCCCCCTGGACCCCCTTAAATACCCCCTGCTTCAATATGGCCGCTTTCAGCTCCTCCGGGCCGCCGTTTATTTTTAAAGCTTCAAAGAGAAGATGGGCGGCTTCATAACCGTGTGCCGCAGCAAAATCTGGTTCAAGATTGAAACGTCTGCTGAATCGTTGCCTAAATTTCAAATATCCCTCGTGTTGACTTTCCCTGTCCAGCAGTCGAGAGAAGAAGATGATCCCTTCCACAGCAGGCCCGCCATGGTCAAGCAAATCGCCTGTCATGCCCCATCCGCAGGAAAAGATGGGGGCATTTGAACCGGTCATTCTAATATGCTGGCAGATCATGGCCGTGTCGAGTGCGCCTGCAACTATCAATAGCCCCTCGGGATCAGGCTCAAGTAATCTACCGGCCAGGTTCTTGAAACTGACATCGGTTCCTGAGGTGAAGGTCTCGCAAAGGATAATCTCTCCGCCCATTTTTTTGAACTCGGATCTAACATTGTTAAGAAACTCTTCGGAGTAGGTCCGATTCGACAGGTCATAGACAGCGGCCATCTTTCTTAAGCCCAGGGATTTAAAGGCATAACGGGCCAGGTGATCTGTTTGCGATTTATTGGGAGCCATGACCCTGATAAAATAGTCATCAATACCAGTCAACTTGTTCGTGCTGGTGGTGGGGCTGATCATGAGGATCTCTTCTTTGTTAATCAGAGGGAGCGTGGCCATGGACATGGAGGTTGTCATGTGTCCAATAATAGCCACCACGCCCTCGTCTATCAATTCCCTGTCCACCTTTACGGCCACTTTCGGGTCCTGCCTGTCATCCCTGGTAATTAGCTCCACAGGCCGTCCGTTTATTCCTCCGGCCTCGTTTATCTCCTCAACAGCCAGAGTAACCCCGTTTCTGCCCGCGATCCCCAGGCCGGAAAGGCGCCCTGTCAGACCGCCCACAAAACCCACCCTGGCGGGTTCTTTCCTTTTTTCACAGCCCCACGTAACGAACATGCAGATACTTAGGAGCAATAGAATAATGATGCAACAGAAGGTATTGCTTAAACGTAAACTTACTTTTACTTTCATCAGTTACCTCCATTTCTCGTATCTAATAAAACTTTTGAGGAAATTTTAGCAGACCATTCCCCGTAATTTTTTAAAAAGCTGCGAATTAACCGGGGAGCCACGGAGATCATTTTCTTTCCTTTTTGTTGTTGCCAAATGCACTATTGTTTTGTTAACCTATGCCTGAAGGTTATAAAAATGTCAAACACGATTACATTTGATACACACACAAATATATATATAAAGAAATTGGAACTGCTCAGGGTCAAAGTGGCATAGACACAAAGTTAAGTTTGAGAATGTAACTGCTAATGTTCATTAGGAAAAGGCTGAAGTTCGTCCAAGCTGTCCCCTAATGCAACGGATATTTTTTCACAAATTTCTGTAATGTTATCCCAGGTATCAAAAGGAGGTTTAATTCCCTTGCAATGCTTAAGATGTATAGCAGCAGCGCTGCCGCCGATCATAACACTTCCGGGGAGAAGCCCCTGAATATTTGCTGCAGCATCAAGAAGTTTCTGCCATTGTTGCCAATAAACAGCATCATTCTCTGCCATAAATTTTCTCCAGATACATCTTAAAGAATTTTGGCCAGCCATATACTTTAGAATGCGATATGGCCCTTCGCACAGCATCAGCAGCTTTGGTATTTCTTTTCACTTCCCGAATGAGCGCACAAATATCCTCTTCTGAGCCACGCTCCCATATTGAATGTACTATGGCTACACCCCACTCATTATTTTTTATGTTGATATGACGATGTTCCATTGATGATGGCTTTACATTCTCTTATGTAACTTATAAATGTCTTTCATTAATAACACAAAAGGGAAACGGATTCAAAAGAATCCCAAGCTTCCGGTTTCAATTTTCTATTTTCCCCGCTCAGCGGGAC
>JAYEMW010000321.1:0-11852 GCA_034718555.1 Thermodesulfobacteriota bacterium | reverse complement strand
TTATCTTCATGAACTGGGTGTTACTGCTTTCTCCTATCTTACCTTAAGGTTATATAAAGTCCATAGAATGACGGTCTCTGGTAGGCGGCTACAGTTCAACCACATTTTATCCATCATCCCTATTTGCCAGGCCTGACGCATGCGTTTTTGATAGCATATAACCCTTTGAATTTATTATCATTATGAAATTCAAGGAAAAATATTTGTCGCAATAGTCTTTTTTTTGCATGTTTTGCCCCGCAAAATCAGTCTAATTTTGGCTGTTTTAATGCCAAAATCAAGCAATTTAGATGCTTTTGGTGTGGTGAAATTATATCCCAATATTAGACTATCAAAAGGGTAGTTTTTTGTAAAGTGGCTTATTGCGACAAATTAATGCAAAAAACAATGATTTTTTTTGTGCTTCAGGGGTGCCTATTTGCTTAACCACTTGATTTATTTTTTCTCTCTGCTATCATGAATGCAATATTATCAGGATTAACGTTTTACGGGACGATGGATAAAACGCTATTCGTTATATATTTAAATGTCAAGTAATAAATGCTATATAATATATTTATTAGTGGCTACATAAACACGCTGCAAAATGACCTTAACTATATGTAATAATTGGATATATATGGTATTTTGGTCTGGAACATCCGTTTTAGCTTTCGATATTACATTTTTCACACGAAAAGGTCTTTGTTTTCTTTAAAGGGGTGATTGGGGGGATATAGAATGGGTATGAAACCTCCCCCCTTTGCTGGTGATTTAAAGTTCTTTTTAAGGATATTCAAGGTAGGTCAATTCGGCCACAGATTAACACGGATACACACAGATTTTTTTATCTGCGTACGAAGTCTGCGTTTATCCGCGGCCTATAAACGGGGGTACAGATGCAAACGGTTACAAATATTTCGACCTGTGCGGTTGGATTTGATCTTGTAATTTCAATTACTTTTTCACCGTCCGCTTCGCTCAAGACCCCAGTACCATCTGCCGGAGCTACGGGGCAGGCGTAGAGGTCGCAAAGGACGCCTCGCCCACCAAATATGTAAAGTGGAAATATGTCAGTGCCGGATATTCTTTTCCCGCGCCGATGCTTTACTTACTTCCTTGACCGGAAAAGATTCTTCGATAAACCGTTTGTCTTTATTCATTTTCTATTTCCTGTTTATTTCCGCTTTTTCCTTTTTATATAATTCGGGTTCATTTCGGGTTTATACTTTGTCCGAAATATGTCCGTAATGTTCGATAAAAGTCCGTTATTTTCGTTACCTGTTCACTACTTTTTAATTACCTACGTTACCTTTTCATTACTTTTTTCATTTGCCAAATTGCCCCTTTGGCGCCCCTTCAATGCCCCTTTGTGCTATTACTTTTGGCGTCTTTATCGCGTCTTCGTGGCGCCTTTGATGTCTTAAAATATATACACTATCAGCGCAATGCACATTGATATATTATCATTAGCCCATTATTAACCCATTTAGCCAATTATTAGCCCTATGTATATTCTGTGCATCTTCCTGTTATTCCCAATCTTTTCAAATCGATGATATTTTAATCGCCAAATAATTGCCATAATTGCCAAGTAAATGCCAAATAATTGCCAAATCATTCAAGTATATAATGCACATTTCTTCCTTTACCTCTTGAAACCAATATTTCTTTCTCTAATAAACCTTTTAAATCTATTCTTGCGCCCTCATCAGAAATTCCGGTAATTTCGCGATATTTTTTATTTGTGATTTTTCCCTTTTCCTTAACATACAACACAGCCTTAACTTGTCTTTCATTCAAGCCCAATTCTTTCAGATAAGATTCGGTAAAAATATTCTTAGAGAAAGAAATCGCAAATCCGCCAAACTTTTCTTCAAAAACAGGTTCCGGTAAACCGACTTTAATACAATCCGCAATCATTCGCTGAATACCGCTGCCGTAACGTTCAATTAAAGCCATATCATAAAAAACCTGGGCAATGAGTTTATTTCTCGGTTTTGACGAATGCGCCGGGTCAAGCAAATCGTCAATAGTCATATCAAATGGCAATCCGCCGGGATTCCAAATATGGATTGAATCATCAAAGATTTTGATCTGAATATCAGACGGGTCACTATAATCGCGGTGGCAGATTGCATTGATAACCGCCTCGCGCAAGGCTTCCAACGGATAATCCCAAATTTCGTCGCGCTGTGGTTTGCCGGTAATTATAAATTCAACACTAATATTTTTGCGTATAAAATCCATCACTTCATTAGTTTGATCAATGATTGTCCCGGATATCAGGCGGTCGTCAATAATTTTAGTTTCACCTTTAAACCAGCCGCAGTGAACCGTTGCCTGGGTAAGCGGCGATTGGGGATTTTTGCCAAAAAGAAGAACAGCAGCCCAGGTAGGCTTATTCTCTTTAACCAGTTCAAGTTTTTCAAGGATCTCTAAAGGTTCATCTGTTTCAGAAAAACGCTTCCTGCCCGAATTTGCGGAAGACAAAGTATAATTTTTTATCTTTTCCAAATTAAAAACATCTGAATCAGCAACAGCAGCGGGCAAGGCATCCCAGCTTATTGCCTGTCGATTGCAGATGCATTTGTGCAATTTCCTGCGGCGACATCTGCCGGTTGCTGTTTGAAACCCTTTTAAAACATCTTCCACGGAATGAAACCGGTTTAAGCGGAAATTCCTGCACACGAATAATAACAATTTTTTTACCATTAAATTCCAGCGATTCCAATTCCGGTATTACAGTTGGTTCTGTTACCTGAGATGTATAATTGCTCCACTCTCTTAAAGTTTCAGCTCCGATTGTAATTCCTCGCATTTTTCCGTCATCAGCCACTCCAACAAAAATAATTCCACCTTTGGAATTGGAAAAAGCAACGGCTGTTTCTATTGCTTCACGATCAAAAGACTCTTTAAATTCGACGATTTGAGATTCGCCGTTCTTTATAATTTGTTCAATGTTCATATAACATTACCACTTTTGTTTATAATCCCATTGGCAGAAATCAGAAAACGTACAACTTCAATCTTTTCGTCAATTTTTAAATTCTCCGCCGGATTCTGAATGATGTATAATCGCGGATTATTAGAAGTTGGCATCACCGCGTAAAGATAATAATCATCTTTAAAGCGTTTTGCTTTAAACCACTCGTTTTGAGTGAAAGCCACAGCAGCCGTTTTTGAGCGGGCTTTTACTTTAATATATCTGATTGCTTTTGTTTGCGAATCCTGGGAGCGAATATCAAAACCAAGATTTTCAGCCGAGACATCTTCGGGAACTCAGGGACGTTGTTGAATTTGTTGAATTAATTTACTTCAAAGCAACTCAGTGCTCCCTTACCAACATGCAAGCATAAGGTTGTCTTTCTCAGATGGAACAGCTATGAGGTTAATGATTCGGCATCAGGCAATAGGCCCAGATATTAGAACCAGTGGTGCCAGGCTTACACAGTTGACAAATCGAGCTCTGAAATAATTTCTGCAATCAATTTTTTTAGTTTTTTGATTTGCAGCGCAACGTGACGTCTTGTCTGAGAAATACCAGATACGCCAATTCCAAAGTGAAATCCAATGTCTTTTAATGTTTGACCACTATATGGCACAGGTAAATCTGAGCAAGGAAATGGGGTTTCCTCTTAGCTCTTAATAAGCTTCATTCTAAATCTTTTCACCCGATTTCTCGGAACCCTCATTCATTGGCCACAGATTAACACGGATACACACAGATTTTTTTATCTGCGTACGAAGTCTGCGTTTATCCGCAGCCTATAAACGGGGTACAGATGCAAACGGTTACAAATATATTAACCTACATTGTTGTATTCACGATACCAGGCGATAAATTTTTTAACACCGGAATTGATAGAAGTTTTGGGGTTATAACCTAACATATTCTTTGCCTTGTCTATGTTAGCGTAGGTTTCAGGGACATCACCAGGTTGAAGGGGCAAAAAGTTTTTCTTTGCATTTATGCCCAGCTCTTCCTCAACGATCTTGATAAGTTCCATAAGTTCTACTGTCTTTGAATTACCAAGATTGAATATTTCATATTTAAAAGGGTTGTCTAATGAGGATATTGTGCCGTTGACAATATCGTCTATGTAAGTAAAGTCCCTTTTCATTTTCCCGAAGTTATAGATATCTATAGCTCTTCCTTCTATCATGGCGCTGGTAAACAGAAAAAGGGCCATATCCGGCCTTCCCCATGGTCCATATACAGTAAAAAACCTGAGTCCGGTTAAGGGGATGTTGAAAAGATGACTATAGGTGTATGCCATTAATTCATTAGATTTTTTGGTTGCGGCATAAAGGGAGATTGGGGTGTCAACATTATCTTCTACACGAAATGGCAGTTCCTTGTTGTCGCCATATACGGATGATGATGAGGCATAAACAAAGTTATTCAGAGGGTGTTGCCTCGCCATTTCTAATAGGTTTAGAAAGCCTTTTATGTTGCTTTCCTGGTAAACAAAGGGGTCTTCCATGGAGTATCTAACCCCGGCCTGGGCAGCGAGATTGCATATCCTCTCTATCTTATGGCTGGAGAATATGTTTTTCAGTGCATCAAGGTCTTTTATGTCTTCATGGTAAAAGGTGAAATTATGCTGGGTAGTTAACTGTTCAAGTCTGGCCCTTTTTAGGGATACATCATAATATGGGTTAAGGTTATCAATTCCGATTACCTTAACGCCATCCTTCAGCAAGGATTTCGCTACATGAAAACCAATAAAGCCTGCTGCCCCTGTAACAAGTGTGATAGGTTTTTTGTCGGCCATATAAATCCTTTATTAATTATAGTTATGACCTGTAATCTGCATTAATCTTTATATAATCATATGTAAAATCACAGGTAGTAATTTTATCTTTATATGATCCCTGATTAAGGTTGATGGTGATTGTTATGTCTTCCTTTTTCATCTTTTCCGCTGCTGCAATTTCCTCCTCCTTGCCTACCATTAGGCCGCCTTCTACTATTTTAATACCTTCAATCCATATCTGGACCCTGTTTTCCTCCATCTTGGCCCCAGATCTGCCAAGGACTGCCATAATTCTTCCCCAGTTAGGATCCTGGCCAAATACGGCTGTTTTTACAAGAGGGGAATTGCCGATAGTCCTGGCGGCTATGTGGGCGTCATTTTCACTTGCCGCACCATTTAACTCGATTATAATTGCCTTGGTGGCGCCTTCTCCATCCCTGGCAATCATGTATGCCAGGTTTCCCATTGTTTCTTTTAACTTTGCCTCAAATTCTTTTAATTCTTTGCCCTCCGGTTTTTTGTTTTCTGCAAATCCATTTGCCATGATTAAAACCATATCATTGGTGCTGGTATCCCCATCTACAGTAATACGATTGAATGTGGATTCTACAACTGATCGAAATATTGGCCGGAGAGGTTCGATTTCGATATTTATGTCTGTAAGGATGAATGAGAGCATTGTCGCCATATTCGGCATTATCATCCCGGACCCTTTAGCCAGCCCTAAGATACTATAGTCTTTTCCACCGGCATGACCCTGGGTGTAATTTATTTTCGGGAATAAATCCGTAGTCCTCATTGCATCGGCAACTGAATGCAATCCATTTGGCGACAAATTTTTTATAAGGTCAGGCAGGGATTGTTCTATTAGATTTACAGGAAGGTATGAGCCGATTACCCCTGTTGAGGCAACGGCCATTTCCTCCGGATTGATTGATAGTTTTTTTGCAGTAAGATCTGCTGTTAGTGCGGCATCTTTTAGGCCCTGTTCCCCTGTGCAGGCATTGGCACATCCGGTGTTGATAATAATGCCCCTCAAAAAACCTTTTTTTATGGTTTTCTGAGTAAGGATGACAGGCGCAGCCTTTACCCTGTTTGTTGTAAATACCCCAACTGCTACTGCGGGTTTTTGGGAGAATATAAGAGAAAGGTCTTTCTCCCCGCTTTTTTTTAGGCCTGCAGAAACAGCAGATCCCAGAAATCCTGGAACAAAATAGTTAGTATTTTTTTTCATCTTCCACAACAGTGTTTATATTTTTTTCCACTTCCACATGGGCAGGGGTCATTTCTGCCAACCTTAGGCGACTTTCGTTTAATCGTTTGACTCCCTCCGTCTCCGCTATGACTTAATACAATATTTTTTTTGGGCAAACGGGCAGGTGGTTGTTCCTCCATGGTCAACCTAATCCTGAAAAGGGTTTTGAGAGTATTTTCCTTTATATTATCTACCATAGATACAAACATGCTGTAACCTTCTTTTTGGTATTCCTTTAGAGGGTCCATTTGTCCATACCCCCTAAGGCCTATTCCCTCTTTTAGTCTGTCCATAGATAGGAGATGGTCCATCCATAGTTCATCAACTGCCTGCAGCATGGCAATTTTCTGGAAGAAAAGAAATGCCTCAGGACCAGTGTCTTTCTCTTTTCTGGTATATATATTTAAGATTTCCTTTTTTAGCCTTTCAATCAATTTATCCTGGGTAAAATCATGTGTTTCTTCCTTAGAGAATCGAGGAAATAGACCAAATATGTTTTGTATACTATCTGTTAGGGCACCCATGTTCCATTCCTCTGGAAACACCTTGGGGTCCGTATTGTTTAGGACTCCGTCTTCGACTACCTCATCAATCATTCCCTCAATAGTCTCCCCCAACCCTTCGCCATTAAGTATGTCTCTCCTCTGACTATAGATTACCTTTCTCTGTTGGTTCATTACATCATCATATTCAATGAGGTTTTTTCTAATATTAAAATTAATTCCCTCGACTTTTTTCTGTGCCCCTTCTATTGCCCTTGATATTATATTATGCTCTATTGGTTGATCCTCTTCCATGCCGAACCTGTCCATTACAGAGGCAATCCTTTCCGAGCCGAATATTCTCATCAGGTCATCCTCTAAGGATAGATAAAATCGTGAAGAGCCATTATCACCCTGACGACCTGAGCGGCCCCTTAACTGGTTGTCAATTCTTCTGCTCTCATGTCTCTCCGTGCCAAGGATATGCAGGCCCCCGAGCTCCGGCACGGTATCACCCAATACTATATCTGTTCCCCTGCCTGCCATATTTGTAGATATTGTAACTGTTTTACTTTGTCCTGCATTGGCGATTATCTCTGCCTCTCCTTCGTGATTCTTGGCATTTAAAACCTGGTGTTTTATGCCCTCTCTTTTTAGCATCTTACTTAACATCTCTGATTTTTCTATGGATATTGTACCAACGAGTATTGGTTGCCCTTTTTCATGCAATTCCTTAATTTCCCTCACAACGGCATTGAATTTTTCCCGCTCTGTTTTGTAAATAGCGTCCGGATAATCACGCCTAATCATTTTTTTATGAGTTGGTATTACAAAGACATCAAGATCGTATATTTTTTTAAATTCCGGGGCCTCTGTATCGGCTGTTCCTGTCATACCGGCAAGTTTTTTATACATCCTGAAATAATTTTGGAAGGTTATAGTGGCCAGTGTTTGATTTTCCTCTGCAACGCTGACTCCTTCCTTTGCCTCAACGGCCTGGTGCAGACCATCACTCCACCTCCTGCCAGGCATTAATCTGCCGGTGAATTCATCGACAATGATCACCTGGCCGTCCCTTACAACGTAATCAACATCTTTATTAAAGAGCCAGTAGGCCTTAATGAGTTGTTGCGCCGAATGCATTCTCTCAGATGCCGCTGAATATTTTTCCTCTAATTCATGTTTTTTCTTTTTCTTTTCCCTGAAATCTAAGTCAGGATCATTGTCAATCTGCTCTGATCCCTGTTCCAGGTCAGGCACAACAAAGGAATCGCTCTGTGAGCCTGATAATAAGCTTAGACCCTTATCTGTCCAGTGCACACTGTGATCCTGTTCTTCAATTATGCAATAGAGCTCTTCATCCAGGGCTGACAGGCTTTTCTGGGATGAAAGCATGGATTCTAACCTGTCTATCTTTTTCTTTAGCATTGGCTCCTTAGCTATAATATCGAGAAAGCGTGAATTTTTTGGGCCACCCCTTTTTACCCGGAGAAGCAGCTCAATTAAGTCATCATCATCATCTTCTTCATTTTTTTGCAGCCTTGTCTCTGCCTCATTGAGGATATCTCTCATGAGTTTATCCTGGTGTTTTTTAAGGTTTAAGATTAATGGTTTTACATCGGCATAAAAGGCATCTTCGCTATGTTCTACAGGACCGGATATTATTAGTGGGGTTCTTGATTCATCAATGAGAATGCTGTCAACCTCATCAACAATTGCAAAATTGAGGTCCCTTTGGGCACATTCCTCCAAGGAGAACTTCATATTGTCTCTCAGGTAGTCAAAACCGAATTCATTATTAGTCCCGTATGTTATATCTGCATTATAGGCGGTTTTCCTATTTCTATCATCCATGTCATGCAAGATAATTCCTACAGACATTCCTAAGAAATTATATATACCACCCATCCACTCTGCATCTCTACGGGCTAAATAATCGTTAACCGTGACTAAATGGCAGCCTTGTCCTGAGAGGGCATTTAAATATAGGGGGAGAGTTGCTGCCAGGGTTTTGCCTTCCCCTGTCCTCATTTCTGCGATATTTCCCTGATGAAGGACAATACCCCCTATGAGCTGAACGTCAAAGTGTCTCATCCCCAGGGTTCTAATAGAGGCTTCTCTTACTACTGCAAAGGCCTCAGGCAGTATATTATCAAGAGACTCGCCATTTGCTATTCTCTGTTGAAACTCTCCGGTTTTTCCTTTTAGCTGAGAGTCACTAAGTCCTTTAAGAGATGGCTCCAATTCATTAATCTTTGTTACTATTGGGGCAAGTTTTTTAAGTTCTCTCTCGTTTTTGCTTCCAATAAAATTTTTAAAAAATTTACCTAACATATAAAATTTCCTTTCGTCCGTGCTTTTATCTGATTAAACCTTTATAGAAGAAAGTTCAAGCAGCAAATATAAAAATGTCCAACCTGTGCGGTTAGCTTTTAGCCATTAGCTTTTGGATAAAACTGTTCAACATCCTCTTTACCTCATTGACCTGTTGATTAAGTTCTCTAAAATCTCTCATTTCCACCCCTTTTCAATGCTAACTGCTAACCTCTAATGGCTAACCGCACAGGATGAAAGTGTTGCATGGTACAGATAAAAAATGGGATAAAATAAGAAAAGGGATTGTAAGGATTATAGGAATATCAGTTAAGGATGTAACGGAGAGGGTTAACAGGTACACCGCTTAGAAGTACCTCATAGTGGAGATGAGGGCCTGTACATCGGCCGCTGGCGCCTACTTCACCTATTATATCACCTCTCTTAACAAGGTCTCCCTTTTTTACTCTATATTTATGCAGATGTCCATATCTTGTCTTCATGTTATGTCCATGATTTATGACAATCATTTTACCATAATTTCCTTGTTTTTCGGCAGACACGACTAAACCGTCAGCAGGCGAAATGATTGGTGTGCCGATTCTGGTTGCCAAATCAACCCCTTTATGAAATTCCCTTCGTTTTGTAAATGGTGAAACCCTATAGCCAAATCCTGAGGTGAACCAGCCATTTACCGGCTTTATAGATGGAGTACAAGCCAAAACCGATTTTTGTTTTTCAAAAAAATTGTTTAGTTCTGTTTGGGATAGGGAAGTGGAGACTATTTCATCTTCTACATTTTCCAAGGCTGCATGCATTTCTCGAATTAAACCCTTATGGACTTCCTCTATTTGATAGTCTGATTTAAGGGTTCCATTATTTGAACCCCCAATGGCAACAAATTGATTTTCGTCCACAGAAGGCTCTATTTTTGTGAGGGCCTTTAGCCTGTGATCAAATTCTTGTATTCCTATTATCTTCTGGGTTATGTTGTTGATTTTTTTGGTAAGTGCAACGAGTTGGATTTTTTGAAGCCTGTTTTCTTTTTTGAGGGCGAGTAATTCCGGGGCCTGACCTTTAATTGTATTGTAATCGCTAATGATCCACCCGATCCCAATTGTTATGGAAAGCATAAAAAGGATAAGAATCGAGACTAACCTATTAGAGACATTGATTTTTCTTACCTTATTCGTTGCCCCAGGGAGAAATATTATGGTAAGTTTCTTTGATGCCATAGACAAAGTTTCATTAGTTAATTAACTCTAATCAATTGGAGGCGGCAACCGGATTCGAACCGGTGTAAAACGGTTTTGCAGACCGCTGCCTTAGCCACTTGGCTATGCCGCCTTTTATTGGAGCGGGAAACCGGACTTGAACCGGCGACAGTCACGTTGGCAACGTGATGCTCTACCAACTGAGCTATTCCCGCCCTACTGTGAATTTTATTTTAGTGATTTCTTTTTTTTTGTCAATAAAAAAAACTTTAATTTTATAAAAGCATCTTTTTGGCTTTTTTAAAATATAACCATCCGGACCACATTGTTAATACCAATGCTGCCCATAAAAATGCCATTCCAACGACATGAAAGTCAATCTTTAAATACTGGTAGTGGAGACAGAGGCATATAAGGGCCACAATCTGAAATATTGTTTTATATTTTCCGGAGGGGCTTGCCTCTATAACATTACCATTGGCCACTGCTATACCCCTTAGCCCTGTTATTGCAATTTCTCTTGCTATAATCAAGGCAACAATCAACGCAGGTATCCTGTTAAATGCTATGAGAATTATCATAGTTACAGAAATTAGTAATTTGTCGGCCAATGGATCCAATAATTTTCCGAGGGGAGTTACAATGTTATATTTTCTTGCATAAAATCCATCTAAAAGATCTGTAATAGCGGCCAAGCTAAAAAAAAGGGCTGCCAAAAAACTTCCAATTTTACCTGGAAAATACAGACATATAACCACGGCAGGGATAAATATTAGTCTTATAATGCTTAACGTATTTGGAAGGTTGATTGGGCCTTTGTTATTGTCCATAGTGAAGTCCATTATTATCCGTCCATGTTGGGAAGGTCAGGGGTTATTAAATTGCCTTTTAATTTACTTTATCTTTTAATTCAGTATAGTATTTCATAACCGTCTTTACAAAGTTTTCAGTCTGCGGTATGGGCGGGATAGAATTATGTTTAGTTACTGTTTTAGGTCCGGCGTTATACGCGGCTAAAGCCAGCCTTTTATCATGACCAAACTTTTTCAGCAGCAAACTAAGGTATTGCGTTCCGCCCAATATGTTTTCCTCTGGATCAAAGGGGTTATCTACCTTCATATCATCTGCAGTAAGCGGCATCAACTGCATTAGTCCCTGGGCCCCGCTCTTAGATATTGCATTGGGATTAAAAGACGATTCTGCCATGATTACGGCCTTTATCAGGCGGGATTCTACTCCAAATTTTTTTGCTGCATTATAAATTATCCTGTCATACTTAATAATATATTGTTTTCCTTTAAGCTTACCTGTCTTCATAAAAAGACGGTATCTGGTGTCTGACCTGGTATTAGTAAAATGCCAGATACCATTCTCATCCTTAAATCCGTAGATATCCGCCCCTGCAGGCCTTACAGAAAATGAAAGAAAAAACAGAGCGATGATTGCAATATTAAAGCATACCCTATTGAATAACATTTATTATCCGAGTTTTTTCCAGTCTTCCAAAAATTTATCTAAACCTATCTTTGTGAGTGGATGCTCAGTAAGCCTTATAAGGACATTAAAGGGTATTGTTGCAATGTGGGCGCCTATTAATGAGGCATCTAACACATGGACCGGGCTACGGATGCTTGCCACAATAACCTCTGTCTGAAATCCATAATTTTCATATATAGTAACAATATCTTCCACTATTTCCATCCCAACACTGCTTATATCATCGAGCCTTCCAATAAAGGGGCTTACAAATGTAGCGCCTGCCTTGGCTGCTATTAACGCCTGCAATGGTGAAAATACCAGTGTAACATTGGTGTTTATGTTTTCTCCGGAAAGTATCTTTGTTGCCTTA
>JAYEMW010000320.1:0-2316 GCA_034718555.1 Thermodesulfobacteriota bacterium | reverse complement strand
ATTTTACGAAATACCTCTGCCCTGTAAACACCTTTTTTATGTATTTTTACTGATAACCTGTTACCATAGGTCTCCTTGAAAAGAAGACCGTCTCTTATTATCCTAATAAGGCCATAGGCTGGGGATTTAATCACAATTACGCCTGGGCCGAATTTCTTCTCACGCCCCATTTCATGTCTTTTTTTGTCTTTATCTTTGGTAAAATAAAACTGGAACCCCTTTGCAGGATAAATGCTATCATGGGCAATAAAGCAGCTTCCTTCCCTTAATGCATTATATATAATATCTTTATCTTTTTTCTCATCTCCCTCTAACGGGGAATGGGTTAAAATATGTGTGTTTATAGTTCCCAATAGATACTTATAGGAAAAGGGTTTTATCTTGAGAAACCCTATCTTTACACTGGCTCCGTGGGCATCCGAACCTCCTATGGCAGCCACCTGCCTTTTTAAGCAAAGTTCGTCCCATGTTGTCATGGTCTTTTTACTTGGACCTTTAACGGTGTATTTTTTAAATAAAAGATAAAATATCCCATGCCATATTGTTTTTACATTCTCTTTCCACCTTGATGTAAAATTCCAGATACATATTCCAGTATATCCTTTAACCGACCAATCGTTCCAGGTATATGCCTTGCTATTATCCATGAAGTGCATGCCTTTTTCAAAGGGATGGGCCAGAAAACCAAAACCACCTTGGCGGTTTACCTTATCTATCACCTCTTGAGGGGAAAAGTTTTTATCATCTATTTGTCTTTTTATATTGAACGCAAGGTAATGGTGAAATCTGTGTCCAATCTCAGAGCCTACCAGGACAAGTATGCCCTTATGATACCCTTCATCTTCAATGTGGAGTTGTGTCGAATATGAATGATCATTCAAGACTATAAAATCAAGGCCGACTTTTCTCGCTGCCTTGACAATATCTTCTACAGTCCCACCACCATCAGAATATACTGTATGTATATGGAGGTTGCCTGTATATTCGAAAAGGTGTCCGTTTTCCATCTATCCCTCGTAATCTGTTATTGCCTTTAAGCCTAAAGACATCGGTTTTTTTACCGTAAATATATTCAAAAGTATAACGACAATAAAGGAGCTTCCAATCCAAACCCATTGCAGAAAACTGACAGTCTCTCCCTTAAAATGTGCTGAAAGTATAGCATAAACAGGGCCTGCTTCAAACATGACAATAATAGCAATAAAGACTGAGCTGGTAACCATATATAAAAATCCCCCAAAACCAGTTGCTATCTTGGCAATATTTTCATGTTGAAAATTAGGGTAAACAGCGCCGAGGCCAACTCCCAGGGCCACAATTCCAAAAACCATAAAGAAAATTGTTATAGAAGATAAGACCATCATAAATGGAGTTACCTTTAAAAGATAATTAGAGTAAATTATTAAGATCTCAGCAACAATGAGCATGGGGATGAGATAGGCGAAATACTTGCACCATAAAAAGCGCCGCAACGAGAGAGGAGAAGAAAGGATGATCCAAAAGGCCTTCCCTTCCGAGCTTACCGCTGGAAACACAAACCTAACGGAGAGCGCCGAGATAACAAAGCCGGCCATACCTATATTAAGAAACGATAATGCATTTTGTAGGTAGATTGATTTTATCGGACTTTTCTCTAAGGGGAGCACACTAAAATTATAAAGGTAAACGGCCATAAGTGCGGCTAAGAACAGCAACTGGCTCCACTGAGTGTTGTCCCGGAAAAAAGTGCGCATCTCCTTCGCAATTATAGAGTTAGTATCCGGGGCCATGGGCTTAGTCACCGCAGAAACAACCTTATCAAGTATGTTCTTTCCCGGATAACTTCTCCTCTTTGCCTCGACGGACCTTGAAAAGCCCTCAAAATATATATATTCCGCCAGCCATATATCTATTATCACCATTGCGAAAGTGGTGCTCCAGAGAAGGAGATGGTTAAATATTTGTGATGTCTGATCTTTAATCAGATTTGCCCACAAAAGACTTGTGGCCCAATGGCTTGGTAAATAGGGTGAGTCAGGCGTCTTTAACGCCGCTAAATACTGGGCCACACCTATAAATGCATCCGGGTTTACCAATCTTTCCGGTCTTAGGAATCTAAACAGAAGATAAAGCATAATGATTAGAAAAAGGGAAAGAAACATGACTATATTGCAGGCCCTTTGTGCCGGTAAAAATCTTACCAGAATCATTACCACCATAATGCCGAGACTTGCGCTAATGATAATAAGAGGCGCAAACACATTAAACAGGCTTAGATAATAATTCAGTCCGGCATGATAAACAAAACCATAGGCCATCAGCACAGGGAGGCCGAAT
>JAYEMW010000319.1:0-11913 GCA_034718555.1 Thermodesulfobacteriota bacterium | reverse complement strand
TTAGAGCTACATAATAGCCGGGAGGCACTGAAAACAAGGGTGCCAAAACGATGAACAGTTAGCAAAGGAGTCATTATACCCTTTTTGCAGACAGGGCAAGGGATCCCGGCAAAGTCTTTTAAATCAGCTGGTTTATGTTCCCTCGGTGCAAGCATCTCCCGGATCTTCTTTACAGCAGAAGAAGAATGGGTGCCTAGAAAAAACTGGTCAAGTCTCCTTTTAGCTCTTAATGAGTTTTATTCGTAATCCTTCCCCCCGATTTCTAAACTGTCTGTCCATGACAACTGTCAAGCAATTGCTTTGTGAGTCTCTATAGGAAAAGATCACATTTTCAGCAGATTTTTCTTTTGCTGAATTTTGTTTGATACAAGATGAAATATGGTGCGGTAAGAGAAGGGAAAGTTGTTTAATTGCATTTAAAACATCCAATGAATAGGGATTCTTGAAAATTGATTAGCAATTAGTACTTGACAGGGTAACAGTTGCCTTTTACAATCTCGACATGTGAGTACAGTAACCCATAGATTTTCATTCCTTGCTTAGGAAAGACATTAAATCCCAGACAAGATCTCATCGTATGATTTGAGTTTCCGGTATCATTATGTATCATAACATGTTAGAAACTATAGACACTGGCAAGATACCACAGGTTTTGACAAGCCCGGTTTCCATTTGTAAATCTCAATATAGCCAGAGTGGGGATCATCTTTAAAGAGGTATGTTTATGTATAGGTCTTTGGTAAAGAAACTAATTCTTTTCACTATGCTATTCATATTATTGATATTTTACTTGGAGCAGCCAAAAGCATTTTCACATAGCGAAAAGAACTTATTCAATGCAACTCAGGTGCAAATTGAACAATTGGTTGCAAAGAGAAAAGTTCCCTCACTGTCTGTGGCTGTTGCTCGTGATGGAAAGATTATCTGGGAAAAAGGATTTGGCTTGGCCGACCGCGAAAAAAACATTCCCGCCACCGAACATACTAAGTACGGATTAGCTTCGATCTCAAAACAGTTTACCGCAACAGGACTGATGATCTTAGTAGAACGTGGACTGATCAAGCTTGACAGCCCAATCAACGACTACCTCGGTGGGACTAAACTCACGGCTTGCGTCGGCGACGCGGCAGATGCCACAGTACAAAGAGTTGCCAGTCATACATCTGGATTGCCGCTCCACTCCCAACATTTCTACGACAACGAACCATATCAACCACCACCGATGGACGAAACCATCCGTCGCTACGGCAAGCTGGTCACAGCACCAGGTGAACGGTACCAGTACTCGAACCTGGGTTACGGTCTTCTTGGTTATGTGATCTCGCGCGTATCCGGCAAGAGCTATGCTGACTTTATGCGTGAGCAAGTTTTTGTACCGCTGGGGATGGATCACACATCAGTGCATGTGGGGCATGGTCTGGAAGATGGTCAGGCAGTCAACTACTCGGCCGATGGGATGGTGGTTCCGTCTTACAATTCCGACAGTCCGGGGGCTTCGGCCATTATCAGCAGTGCCCACGATCTTATCCGCTTTGGGATGTTCCATCTAAAAAACGACCTTCCTGCCCAGAGAGCCATCATTACTAAAGCCACCATTGATAAAATGCAGAAACCAAGTCCAGAGACTGGCCCAATACGAGAGTGGGAGTGCGATGGCAGTGGCTATGGCATCGGTTGGGTCATTTCAATAACAAATAACCACTTGCGTGCAGCGCACCACAGTGGCGGCACAATTGGCGTGAGTACTGTACTTGCTCTTGTACCGGAAGAGAATCTGGCCGTTGCAATTCTTTCGAATACCCTTAGCCAGTGGCCGGAAGCAATCCTGATAGGAATTCTACGTACACTTTTACCCGACAAACTCAAAGATTTTCCCACTCCGATCGATCAGCCAGTTAAGGAACCGCCGTTTGCGCCTGATAAGGAGCTCGTCGGCCTGTGGGAAGGGAATGTTCACACCTACGAAAGAGAGATTCCCCTTGTATTGGATATCGGGGTATCCGGCAGTGTATACGCCACGATGGGCAATCAGGCTCGTAGTATTCTTCGAAATGTGAGCTATCGAGACAATCCCCACCGGTTTAAGAATGCAGGTGGCGGGTTTTTCCTGCGAGGGCGGATTCAAGGCGAGCTTGAGACCGCAGATGTTAAACGGGGACAACCCTATAGGCTATGGCTTGAATTAAAACTTAGGGATAACATGCTCAACGGTTCGCTTATCGCGTTTTCCCAGCGAAAATTTTACACTGGACCACTCACACATTGGGTGGAACTGATAAGGAAATGAGATGGTTGTTGTATGTAGCATGCGGGCTAAAAGTGTTTTCTGGTTTTATATAGTAGATAGTCGGTAATCTAAATTAGTATTTCCAAAACTTGCTGTACCTCCAACATCCATGCACATAAGCCTGATTGCATGTAACTGCTATATCCACAATTTAGAGCCCTTCATGACCTTTTGCAAGAAGCCGTTTTTGACCAAGCGTTCCCGCGATGCCTCCTATTCAGATCACCTGAACGTACTGCGACGACACCGCGGTCTTGCAGTGCTCTCAGGGCATCAAGGGATTCGGCCAGTTTTTCATGTGGGCTTGTCATGGCGCTCGTGCTTTCGTCGTACAATTATTAGCTTTTCCTGCGTACCCGTCCAATAATCCGCCACCGACCGTTGCAAGCATGTCGTTGGTTCTAAAACAACTTATTTCGTATTGTCTTACAAACTACCCAGAAATCAGAGTACACCATACATACTTCTTTACTTATCAACAGTGCAATTATACTTATATCCTAAGTGCTGCAATACGTGAAGAGGCAATAATCGAAATGCGAAGACATGGACAGACTGGCCGCCCCTTAGGCAGTAGAAGTTTTGTATGCAACCTGGAAACCATACTTGGTCGCATTCTTAAACCGAAAAAAACAGGGAGAAGACCAAAGAATGATTAGAAATAGGCATGGTGTCCCCTGGTTTTGAAGATAAGATAGAAAAATGGGTTGACAAATAAACATTTCATATTTAATCTGTTTACTAAGGTAAACAATATGAAAAGAAATGCACTGCTCACCATCATCGCTGAATGGCTGGAAGAGTGGGAGATGCCTTCGCTGATCTTACGGAATCAGCCTATCATAGAACCTGCGAACATTAAACGCATTTTAGCTATCGTGGGACCAAGACGGGCTGGAAAAACGTACTTTATGTACCAGCTTATTCAGTCCTTGCTGCAGAGCAAGCAATATTCGAAAGAACACATCCTTTTTTTGGATTTCGAAGATTATCGACTGGGTGAATTCACCGGGGATGCCATGGACGAAATTTTCACGGCATTTCATCAGGTTGCAGGACGATATCCCCTATTTCTTTTTTTTGATGAAATTCAGAATCTTCCAAATTGGAATCGCGTGCTCCGTACGCTTCACAACCAGGGGCAATTCCGAATCATTGTTTCGGGAAGCAACTCGGAGCTACTGAGCAGTGAAATAGCAACAGAGCTCCGCGGACGTTACGAAGATATAATTATGCTTCCCTTTTCTTTTCATGAATATCTTCGCTACAGGGAAATTTCTCATACCCCTGCATCACTTCACACCGCTGCACGTGGCAACATACTCGCTGCTTTTGATGACTATGTAAAACTCGGGGGATTCCCCGAAGTTGCCATGGCCGGCAGCGAGATTGAACAACGGAAGCTCCTTCAGGGTTATTTCAAAACGGTCTTTTACAAAGACATCCTTGAACGGTACAACATTAAAGCTCGGTATGTCCTCGATGCCCTGATGAACGACATCCTGGAAAATTATGCGAGTATATTTTCCATCACCCGATTTGAAAAACAACTGAAAAGCAATAATCTACCCGGGAGTAAACGCACGATTGCAAATTATTTCCACTACCTCACCGAAGCGTTTTTCGTCATTGCAAACGAAAAGTTTTCCTTTTCGCCTCGCCGAAGGATCATGAATCCAAAAAAGGCATATCTTATCGATACAGGTTTTGCCGCCCTGGGACGTCCCTTTACGGAAAATTATGGAAGGATCATCGAAAATATCGTTGCAATTGAATTGTTCCGGCGCGGAATGGAAAATTACTACTTCAAAAACAGAAACGAATGTGACTTTATTATCAAACAAGGCCTTAAGCCCACGCATGCGATACAGGTCTGCTGGGAGCTCACCACCCGAAATGAAAAACGTGAGATTGCCGGGCTTGTTGATGCATGCAGTTCCCTTGGCCTGAATTCCGGCATCATACTGACATACGCTCAAGAAGAAGAGCGTGAGAAGGATGGATTGAAGATATCCGTTTTACCGCTATGGAAATGGCTGCTGGAAGGTGACGTGGCTAAAACTACATAATCTGCAATGCAACCGTATGTAAAAACAGACCCTTCAATCAGGAATGTCAAAATCAAGCACATAATTAAGACATTGGAAGAATGTCAGGGAAACCGTACATTGGCTGCTAAAATGCTTGGCATAAGTCGGGCGAGTCTCTGGCGGGCATTGAAAGCTGTTAATAATTAAAACCATCATTTTTTAAGTAAAAACATAAAGGAGATTATTTTAAGGCAATGACTGGAAAAAAACCTAACAATCAGGAGCTTCCTTTATTGTCGGCTATCTTTACATCAATTTTGTGTATTTGTTTTGGAGCCAATGCCGTGGCAATCAAGATTAGCCTTCATGGGTTAGGGGCGTTTACAACAGCGGGGCTTCGTTTCAGCATAGCTGCATTGGCAATTTTTCTTTGGGCAAGAATTACCAGGCGAGCTTTTATTATCAAAGAGGGGCAGGCACATCAACTGCTTATCATCTCATTACTTTTTACTTTACAATTAGGCTTCCTCTACTTTGGGATTAACATAACGAATGCTTCCAGAGGAACCCTGTTGATTAATCTCCAGCCTTTCTTTGTTCTTTTTCTTGCTCATTATTTCATACCAGGAGACCAAATTACAAAAAGGAGAATGTTAGGACTTTTCATGGGGTTTTCAGGAATGGCCTTGGTCTTTCTGGATAGAAAAGGGGTGACAACTGATATTAAAACCGGTGATTTAATGATACTCATCACTGCCTTTATATGGTCATGCAACACTATTTATACGAAAAAAATCATCAATTCGTTTGATCCTTTTCAAATTGTTCTCTACCCCATGATATTCTCGATTCCATTCTTTTTTCTCGCAGGTTTTTTGTGGGACGGCACAATTATAGGACACGTGGATATAAACATCCTTGGCTCTCTCTTGTATCAGAGTCTTGTGTCGGCTTCTTTTGGTTTTGTTGCATGGAATAGTATGCTTCAAAAATATGGGGCTGTTTCGCTGCACTCTTTTCTTTTCATTATGCCTATATCAGGGGTTTTGTTAGGTGGTATGGTTCTTGGAGAACCTATTACGTCTAACATTCTTCTGTCTTTAGTATTAATTGTGTCTGGAATATTGATAGTAAACTTAAAGTCCAAAAAATACATATCCTTGTTTCCTACAAGGGGTATTTAGTGCCTGAACGAAAAGCCGGTTCAGGCACTATTTTAGATGTTGCCCGCCTGCCATCCGTCGGGCAGGGATTGCGAATTTTAGATTAAAAAACAACGCAATTTCACAGCCTTGAAAATTTAAGGCCAAAGCTTAAAAACTACATTTCGAGGTTTTAGTTCAGTCACTATTTAGATAGTGTAAATACCAATTTTTCACATGAAGGAAGGTAAAACTTTCATGGGCTTCTCAGTTACGCTCACACAATAGCAATTCTCATCTTGGGATAATTCATTAGCCACGGACGGACACGGACAAATCATTTATTCTGTAGCCTTTACCTCTTTTCGCGAAGAGATGATACTATTTTAGCCGAGCGCTTCGTTAGGCTAAAATATCTGCGGTTTCTGCGTGGGTCTGCCTGCCCCGTAGCTCCGGAAGATGGTACTGGGGTGGCTAAATCGCTTATTTCGCTATAATTAGAATTGCTGCTTCCCCAGTTTCTTGCTTGACGGGAAAGTTTATCTCTTTTATACTTCGTTGGCCATAATGACATATCTATATTTTTCGATTTTTCATTTTTTCAGATATTTTTTATCCTGAAAGGCAATCTATACGTTCTAAATCTTTTTCTGAAAATGTAAGGCAGTATTTGGACAATGAATGATAATCAGATGACATATAAACTAATTGTAGAAAGCCGGAAACTCAAGCAGATAGGGGATGAACTTGAGAGAGAGAAGGCCATTGGGGTAGACCTTGAGTCAGACTCGATGTTCCATTATCAAGAGAAGGTCTGCCTTTTGCAAATTTCGACACGGACAACAAATATATTAATCGACACAATAGCCCTGAAAGATCTTTCCCCTATTGAGAGAATATTTCGCAATGAACGGATCTTAAAGGTTTTTCACGGAGCAGACTATGACATCCGCTCTCTATACAGGGACTTTGGCATTGAGGTAAACAATCTTTTTGATACCCAGATCGCAGCAAGATTTCTTGGATTTAGAGAATACAGTCTTGCATCTCTTCTAAAAGACCTGATAGGGGTAGATGTTGAAAAAAAATACCAAAAGAAAGATTGGTCTAAAAGGCCCCTTCCAATTGCCATGCTCGATTATGCAGTTAGGGATTCTTGTAAACTTCTCAGCCTTCATCAGATCCTTGAAAGGAAGTTGATTAATAAAGGGAGGTTTTCTTGGGCAGAGGAAGAAAGTAGAATACTAAGCAGGGTAAGGCCTGCTATAAACCGAAATAGCCCATTGTTTATTAATTTCAGGGGGGCGGGAAAGCTTTCTTCTCGGAGCCTTGCTGTCTTAGAGGCCATATTGCAGCTCCGGGAAGATATAGCAAGACGCCGTGATGTTCCCTGCTTTAAGGTCTTAGGCAACAGACAGATTATGGCGCTAATAAAGAAAATGCCCGCCACGGAAAATGCCCTTAAGGCTGTAGATTGTCTGAGCCATAAACAGTTCATTTCTTTGGAAACATCTCTTTTAAAAAACATTCAAGATGCACTGAACTTACCGGAAAGCAAGTGCCCTGCTTACCCAAAGAAGGAGAAAAAATCATATGACCCTAAGGCTGCAAAACGAATCAAGGCCCTAAGATTATGGAAAGATAAGCGCGCCGGTGAGCTTAACATAGATGCATCTCTTGTCTGCACTAACCTGCAGATTCAGTCAATAGCTGTTGAATATCCTCAGGATTTGAAAGAATTTGAAAGGCTGAGTTTAATCAGAAACTGGCAGAGGGATGTGTTTGGCTCGGAAATTTGTGATATATTGAAGGAAACGGGTTAATTTACGTGCAAACAATATCTATGGGTAAATACCTCATGGATTCCAGCTTTCGCTGGAATGACGGGAGAAGAGCTTTGAGGGCTGAAAACTATTTTTTAGAGGAGATTAAAAAAGATGGATGAAGCTGTTAAATTAGACATATTAAATGGGTTTGCAAAGATTACAATGAATCGACCCGATGCCTTTAATTCATTTGGGTTAGACATGATTCAGTTATTAATAGAAAAACTTATGAAAGTTGCCAGGGATAAACTCGTAAGAGGTTTAATTATTACAGGGGAGGGAAAGGCCTTCTGCGCAGGTGCGGACTTAAAATGGCTATCCGGCTACAGACAGTCTTACGGGGATGCATTTTATGAGTTGGCCCCTAAATACCATCAGACCATCCTCGAAATTCGCCGCATGGGAAAGCCTGTAATAGCGGCCATAAATGGAATAGCCGCAGGCGGCGGTTTTTCCATGGCCCTTGCCTGCGATTTCAGGATAATGGAGGCATCCGCCACTTTAAGACACGCATACACTACCAATGGTTTGAGTATTGATGGCGGAGGGACATTCACATTGCCCAGACTTGTAGGGATTGCAAAGGCCATGGAAATAGCTATATTGGACAGGCCTATCAGCAGTAAAGAGGCCCTGTCTCTCGGTCTTATAACCTATCTGGTGGAGGATGGCCAGTCAATGAAAAGGTCTCTCCAATTGCTTGAAGAAATTCAACAAATCCCCGTCTCCTCTTTTGCGGCCTCTAAAAAATTGATAGTCGATTCCTTTAATAACTCTCTTGAAGAACAACTCGAAAAAGAGAGGGAAATCCTTTCATGGTGCGCTGAACAGCCTGGTGGCCGCGAGGGTGTAGGTGCCTTTTTAGAAAAAAGAAGTCCTGTTTATACTTGATGCACTCGTAAAAAGTCGTCATTCCGGTAGATCCCGGATCGAGTCCGGTAGGAGCCCAGACGGTCTGCAGCTGCTTGAAAAGACTGGATTCCGGCTTTCGCCGGAATGACGGGAAACGGTATTTTGGAACTTTTTACGAGACCGTCATATTTAGCCGGAAATAATGTTATCTCAACAATCAAACCTTCCACATGACTGGATTATCATCAAGATGATCTGTAACAATCCGGCTGATGGCATCCATTTCCTCTAAGTCTTTGCCGGATAGATTAACGTCTATGGACTTTATGTTTTGAAGGGCCTGCACGCTGTTTCTTGCACCGGCGATTGGGTGTGTCTTTGGATGGGCAATGAGCCAGGCTAATGATAGCTGGCCCATGCTGACATTATTACGTTTTGCTATGGGCCGCAGTTTTTCTATGGCCTTCTGCACCCTGTTGAAATTTTCCGGTTGAAACAGCCTGTTTCTTTTTCTGTGGTCTTTCTTAGCAAATTTATGATCCGGTTGAAATTTACCTGTCAGCATTCCCTGTGATAGAGGGGAATAGGCCAGAAATGTTATATTTTGTTCAATGCAATATGGCACACCCTCCCTCTCCGCATGACGCCAGAAAAGGGAATATGGTGATTGAAGGCTGTCTATACGACCGACTCCCATCGCCTCTTGAAGCTGGGTCACTGAGAAATTAGAGACACCGATAGCACGAATCTTACCCTGATCCTTTAATTCGTTCATTGCCCCCATGGTTTCTTCAATAGGAACTTCCTTAGTTCCCCAGGACCCTGAAGGCCAATGAATTTGGTAAAGATCTATGTAGTCTGTTTTAAGGTTTTTAAGGGATTGATGGCATGAATGTATAACCTGATCGTGTTGAAGGTTTCTTGGATGTACCTTGGTTGCAAAAATAACCTGATCTCGAACATGGGACAGGGCAGACCCCAGAACCTGTTCAGAATAACCCCATCCGTACTCTTCGGCAGTATCAAACGTGGTGATGCCTTCATCAAAGGCGCCACGGATTGCCTTGGTGATCTCCGTATCATTTATGCCTGACCACCCGGTTTTTCCTGCCTGCCAGGTACCCATGATGATCGGTGTTATTTTTATATCCGAGTTGCCGACAAACTGTAATTCCATATCAATCTCGCAGGCACCCACAGGTTTCAGGCTCAATAAAATTGCGCTTCTTCACTTTTTTAGTTATTTTTTTCCAGCATCTCTCTCAGTGTGTTTTCTAATTGTTCCAGCGCTTCTCCATACCCTGCCCAATTTCCCTGTCGTAACTGCTCTTTAGCCTCATTATAATACTTCAATGCCAATGCGCTAAGACCTGGTGCATTAAGGGTTTGCGAAATAGATGTAGAGTAGGGTTTTTTAGAATAAATATCTTTACCTAATACACCACGAAGTGCGTCATCAAGTGTTTTCTCCATTAAGAGGCGACCGCCAAAGGCTACTATAATCCTTTTAAGTTCAGGAAGAGACGCTCTCATGGTTATATCAGCCCCCCTTAAACCTCCTGTTTGGCCTTGTTGAGGTTTGCCCAAAACTCCCCGTTTGGTTGTTTGTGTTTGTGGAGACGGCTCGCTCTCTTCCTGTTTAGCCTCTAAATAAATCGGCTCTACATATAGAAATGTACCACTTACAGGTATGGCCAAAAGATTACCCCTGATAACCCTGGATCCTCTCTGGCCCCACAGGCTCAATTCTCTTGAAATATCTGTTTGCTGATCAACTCTTGCTTCGATTTGCATGGGCCCGTAAACGAGTTTCTCCTTGGGTAATTTATATGCCAACATATTGCCGTAATTGGGGAGATCGCTTCTGGCAGCGAGCCATCCAATCATATTATCTTTCTTGGACGGGGTAAATGGGATCATTAAGAGGAACTCTTCTTTGTCCTCTTCAGGCAGTTTTATTATGACGTAGTAGGGTTTCATTTCCTGCCTACTGTCACCATACAACTCATCAGGAACATGCCAGAGGTCTTCCTGATTATAAAAGACCTGGCTATCCTCCATATGATATTTTGTGTATGTATCTACCTGGATTTTAAACAGGTCTCTGGGGTAGCGCATGTGGCTCTTCAAATCAGAAGGCATTTCATTGAAAGATTTAAACAAGTCTGGGAATATCGCCGCATAGGTCTTTACAATAGGGTCATTTTCATCAATCATATAAAAATGCACATCACCATTATAGGCGTCAACCGTGATCTTTACCGAATTTCGGATATAATTTATTTTTTTATTTTTAAAACGCCGGACAGATCTGGTGGAATAGGGATACATATTAGATGTTGTGTAGCCATCTAAAATCCAATAGAGTTTTCCCTTGGATATAACTAAATAAGGGTCGCTGTCATAGTCAATGAATGGAGCAATTGAGCTTACCCTGTTGCTTATACTACGATTATACATTATCCTGCTGTCATTTTCTAAATAATTTGTAAACAGTATCTGAGGATCCAGGAATTCAATAGCAAACAAAATTTTCCGGACAAAGGATTTAATTGGAACACCTCCACCGCCTGTATAATCAGCATAAACATTCTTGTTTCCCCTCGGATAGTCAAATTCATTGGCGCCGGTTTTTACCATTACGTAATCATCCGTTCTTTCTCCGTAATAAATCTCCGGTCGTTCTATTTTCAGATCAGGCACAAAGGATGGGGGGAGATCTTTGATTAAGAGATTAGGAAGTCCTTCGCTCGTTACCTCGTTTACAAGACTTAGAGCTGCACCGTAACCATGTGTATAGATTAAGTGTCTGTTTACCCAGGTATTGGCCTGGGGAGGCAGTTGATCTGCAACCATCTCCCTGGCAGACAGCATAACCTGCCTGTATTGGTTGTCTATTGTATAACGGTCTACATCCACATTATTAAAATTGTAATAGAGTCGAATGGATTGAATCTGTTTATATGTTTGGAGAAGCGGACGTTCATCCCATATTCTTATATTTTGAATTGTTGCATTCTGCTCCTTGATATCTTTTAGGCTTAGTGTATCTTTTACAGCAAAGTCGACATCTTTTATTTTGTTCAAGTTATAGGCCCTGCGGGTAAAATCTATATTGTATGCAATGTAAGTTGACTCTTTGGCCAATTCATTGGGCTTTACCACAAATTTTTGTACCGTCATAGGGATAATTGTGCTTAACACAAATATGGACCCTAACCAGGCGCCTATGCTTATCCATAATGTTTTTTTTGAACCGGTCATAAATACGTTTAAAAAAAGGATTAAAGATAATGCCATGGAAAGGAAGATCGAAATCTTATAGCATACTATTTTGACATGGATATCAGTAAAGCTTGCGCCAAATGCAGGACCCTGCGTAGAATAAATAAGATTATAGATTTTTAGATAATATCCCCATGATAAAAGCAGGGCAATTATTCCTCCAAGGAAAATAAGATGTTTTTTTGCATTTTTTGAGATTGTAATTTTTGGCAAAGATACGGCCTTACCCTCTTCCTGGGTATATGCATCAATTATCTGCATGGCCCCATCCCTAAGGTACCAAACAATAACAAGCCCTCCGGCAAAGAGGAATAGAATTAATAAACCGTATTGGATAAAGGCATAAAACGGAAGGGAGAAAATGAAAAACCCAATGTCCTTGTGAAAGATCGGGTCTGTATCATTAAAGGGCTGCTGGTGTAAATAGCGCAAAACCATATCCCACTCGCTTGACCCCTTTGATGCAATAATAAAGCTTACGATCAGTATAA
>JAYEMW010000318.1:0-2326 GCA_034718555.1 Thermodesulfobacteriota bacterium | reverse complement strand
TCAAGAAAAAAATGAATCTTTTTTTGATAAAGAAAATAAATGGGGGGATGACCTGATTTGGTCTGTAATTATAATGACTTGGTGTGATTGTTGTAAGGATTATTCCACATTAATTCCGGTTGAGCCACATTTTCCCCTCCGGTAGAATTAAACGAGTTTTTTTCACCAGCACACTAAAATAATAAGGGAAATATTTGTACCAAAATAGTTTGTAATTTAAATCTGGCCGGTTTGCACGCTTGGTAAAAATTGGGAATACTGGTATATTGTAATGCCCAGCTTTTCGAGTATTTTGAAGGCAGAGCGTTCATCCTCATCAGAGATTTCTTTTTTCCAACCTTTTATTAAGTAATCATAATTATGACTTGAAATCATGTATTTTTTTTGGCCTGTGCTAAATCTTTTTGTAGAACGAGATGGCCTTTTTATTTTCTTCATCATTGCATCTATATTAGCAAGATCCAGAGCCTTTGCTAATTGCAATATAGTTTTTTCAGGGAATAATGTTAAATTTTCATAGCTAATGTATATCCAGTCCGGTTTATTTGGAATCATTCTAATGGGGACAAGGTTTTCTAAAGACCAATTTAAAACGTATTTTTGCAGCAATGAGCCTTCCTTGAGAATGTCATGACAATATGCAAGAATGTCATCATTCAGGTAATGTTCAACAAAATAGGAATTGCGTAAGTATGCTTTTACAGTCAATCCCCAACCGTTTCGCATAACGGACAATGCTTGAGGAATGGGGTGCCGGGTAAGATAAATTATATGAACGTCGAAACATTCTTCAATCCAGTCAATGATGCCCTTGGCGTCTACTATTTTCATAACTAATCTATTGGAAACGAAATCAAAATCTTTTTGCCAGAATTTCCATTGGCTGTTTATCTTCAGTGAACCTTCAAACAGCCTATTTAAAAAATATTTTACCATTTCCTTTTCTTCCCTATCCAAATGAATAAACTGTCCATACTCGAAAACCGGAAGATACTGGAGCTGAATAAGGGAAGCTGAATAAATTGAAAATGGCTGATCAACGTACCTTAACCCTTTGTTAGATGCAATTAATTCCATTAGCCAGGTGCTTCCACCTCGCCGAGAGGCAAAAATACAAATATTTTTTTTTCTACCTTGTCTATGTCTGCTTAAAAGTGTCCAGATAGATTTTTTTATAAATATTTTGAATTCATTCAGGTTATATCCAAGGTTAGCATTCATGTTTGGGCCTTATTAAGTACGATGTTTGAATTTTATATAAGTACCTATGATATTTCATTATTCATTCACAGATTTGTGATAGCTTGCCACCAATAATACAATAAATATATATCCCCATGTCCTTAGGCCTACAAATGCCCCCATAGTCTGGCTGAAAAGAAGGATTGTCAATGTAATAAATATTCCCTTTTCAATTTCTAAACGCCTGACAAGAGATTTGAATCCTGCAATAAACAGCAAGCCACCTAAGACACCGTAATAGGATATGAATAGGGAAAGGAAATTAGCATTCGTATCATAAACACGATATACCTTAAAGCCTATCTTTCTATATGCATCAAATATAATATCAGAAATAGCCTCCTTTCCGGTAATCCCAGCTCCCCACAAGGGATATTGCTTTATCGTATCAAAGGCAATTACTGCCGGGCCAGAAATCCTGATAGCGAAGGATTTATCCGTTCCAGCAATCATCTTGCTAACACGCTGAGCGAGGATTGTGTTTAATGCAAAACTTAAAAAAATAATTGAGATGAAAATTAGTACCATTAAACTTTTCCCTATAAATGGTCTTTCTTTATCTATAAAGTTGGTAAAACTAATATCTCTTCTGAGGAATATCTCTACAGCCAGGGCCAATGGTATGCTTAAAATAATGATCGGGCTCCTGATCAATATAAGTCCTGCGCTAATAAAAATTAAATAAAGAAAATACCTCTTTTTACTTTCCGATAATGCAAACCAGACAAACAGCGATAGAATATAAAATTTTGCTACATGAGAAGGCTCAGATGTAAATAATTTAGGCCTAATCTGTCCGTAAGTGTATAAATCACGCAAATCAGCCTCGTATAAGCCAAACCGAAATACTATATGCCTGAATTCGTCACTTAGATTTTTGAAGGGCGTATATATTTCTAAAGTAGAGCCTATTAATATAAAAATCATGAAGCCAAAAAATAACTTTGAAACTGCCTCGGCCTCCCATTTTCTCATATTAATAAAGAATAAGAGGGCAATAGATGAAGAATAGACTAATTGTACAAGCCCTTTAAAACGTTCGAACAAATATTCATATGAACCGGGAACAAAGACCATTCCAACC
>JAYEMW010000317.1:0-2328 GCA_034718555.1 Thermodesulfobacteriota bacterium | reverse complement strand
GGCCTGACGAAGCTGACGCTTTTCTCGTAAATACGCATCCCAAATGCAGTCCAGGGACGAGAATGCAACCTTGAACCCCTGAACCTTTGAACCCGTGAACGCCTACTTTTTCTATTTATCCGATGGTTTCCTCTAAAGTACTCCCCACAGTATCAACTATGAAGTCTATCTCATCCTTTTTAATAATAAAGGGCGGGGCAATGATAAGTGCATCACCGTCCGTTCCGGCAAGTCCGGTCGATTTGTAAGCTATAATACCTTTCTCAAACAGGGCATCCCAGACACGTTCTATCACCTTTTCATGTCGCGGAAAAGGGGCATTTGTATCCTTGTTTTTCACAAGTTCTACGCCCCACATTAAACCAATGCCCCGGATGTCTGAAACGCAAGAAAGACCTTCTAAACGATCCTTTAGTTTATTTCCTAATAGTTCCCCGTATTGGGATGCACGTTCAACCAAACCCTCTCGCTCCAGGATATTTATCACGGCCAAACCAGCGGCTGCAGCAACTGGGTGATGGGAAAATGTCCCCCCATGGACAAAGATACCGCTTCCGTCGCAGATGGTCTCAAAATGTGTTGATCTTACCCCTACCGCAGAAAGGGCTAATGTTCCACCTGACAGGCCTTTGCCAAGAGTAATTATGTCTGGGATAACATCATAGTGTTGGCAAGCAAACCAACGGCCTGTTCTACCCATGCCGCACATGACCTCGTCCATGATAAGCAATACGTTGTATTTATCACAAATTTTTCTTATGATTGAAAAATATTCGTCAGGAGGAGGATAAGCCGCAAGAGTGCCCCCACTAACTGTCTCTGCCAGGAAAGCAGAAACTGTTTCTGGGCCGACATTCTGAATTGTTTCATCCAGAGCTGTTGCACATCGGATCCCACATTCCGGATAAGTCAGGCCATACGAACAGCGCAGACAATACGGTGGGGGAATATGAACCACTTCGCTTAAAAGGGGAGCATAAGGCGTTCTGAAAGAAGTTCGACCCATGGCTGATAATGCCCCAAGTGTCAGTCCGTGGTAGGATTTCCATCTGGAAATAAGTCTAATGCGCTCCGGGCGTTTAGACGCTAAATGGATCTGTCGGGCCATCTTGATAGCGGTCTCTACTGCCTCTGAACCACCGGAAAGAAAGTAAAAACGATCAAGGCCGGTTGGTGCGTGTCTTGCCAGGGCTGAAGACAGATCCTCGACCACAGATGTTGTAAACATGGTTGGATGAGCATAATGGCACTTCAGGATTTGATCATAAACTGCCCTTGCAATCTCGTCTCTGCCATGCCCCACGTTAACAACTACGGCACCGCCACTTGCATCAAGGTAGCGGTGCCCATTTGTATCTTCAATCCATACCCCTTTGGCCTTTTCTGCAACAGGCAAGGGGCTATCCAGCTTTCGTGGAAAAAGATTACCAGGAATATTCATCTTTATTATCCTCCCAAAAGAATAACTCGAAAACGCTAAGGGTCTGGAAATGAATAACTCATCGTTTTTGCATCCCAGCTTCAGACCATCTTTGGCCGATCCTTAATCGCAAAATCCTCAACGTGGTACAACTACGCTTGCGGTTTTGCTCAATCGGATCGACCAAATCTGCCCTAAATCTGTGCGCCAATTCCAATGAGTTATTCATTTCCAGACCCTAAGAGATTAAATTAGTACACTCTATAAATTTTAGTCCTGGCCTTTTTCAGCAAGCCAGGATATTGCTGCAAACCGCCACAAAAGCCATTTCATAAGACTGATCCTCTCAACATCAATAAGGATTATACTGCCCGCTTTTATCTTCTCCAGGCTGATGTGTTGTCCGGCAGCAATCACCCGGGTCAGGTTCACAGGTGATAGATAAAACCTCAATCCACCTTCCAATTTTTTCAAGCCTTCATCTACTACAATCCATTCGCCGTCACGTCGTGTTCTATCAGGAGATGAATTAGGAAGACCGGTTCCCACGGATGTCATGCGGGTTTCCTGGGCGTAAAGTGCAGGTCCAGGTCCAATCGTGAAACTACCTTCAACACGAGTTCGTTCCACAGAATGACGATATGCTATTATAACTTCCTGTCCCTGGTTGATCCTGATTGCCGTGATTTGCTTAAATTTATATTTAGGAAGTCTTAGCGTAAACACGTTAATGGGATAGATCGCAAGGATTAGCAGGGTAAATCCTGCTATCACTGCCCACCACCAGATATTTTTAAATACAGACCTCAAGATAGTGTTTTTATGTAATCACCCATGGTTCCCTCTGTCCTTGCGAAACCTCTGCCAAAAGTAAATAAGAATCATTGTCCCAACTGCTATCAAATTGA
>JAYEMW010000316.1:0-2332 GCA_034718555.1 Thermodesulfobacteriota bacterium | reverse complement strand
TTCAAACGCGCAACCTTTTTGCCGGCAACCTGACCCGGCACCCCTGTTTTTCTACCCTGAAAGAGGGAAAAGATTACCGTATTACCGGCAAATTGAAAAACACGGACAGGCTGATGAATGACAGTTTTTGGATTGGAGTCTATCCTGGAATGACGGAAGAGATGATCGGATATAGTGTGGAGCAGATTCGGGAGTTTACGAATATCCGATTGGTTTCTTCGTAGCCTTCGAAATCTGCTGCCTTTTAAGCGTCGAATGAAAAAAATAGGAACATGGAAGCAAAATACGCATCTGGGATTATTTGCTTTGCCCGGCATTTTCCTGAATGCAGTTATCTTTTCACCAACCCCATCCTCGACAATGTGGTATCGTAAAAGCAGCTTTTCCTTAGATGCCCCATTTTGCCCCCAAAAAGGCATGTTTAAGGATTGAAAACGTCCTGATTTTTGGCTGTTTGATAAACATATCAAAAGGTTGTTGAGGTCCGACCCCAGCACAAGTAATGTCCCCCATTACGGATTCTGCCCGGGCTACGGAATTTTTTACGTTGAGGCGGTATAGCCCAACCGTGAGAGAAAAGTTTCGCAATCTTCCCAGGTTGACAATACAATTATATGGTGGTATTAGCTTTTCATGAACTGGCGCGTTATATTTTATCGAAGTGCCTCTGGGAAATGCCCTATCGAAAAATTTATTGAGGATCTGCCGGTCGAAGATGCCGAAGAAGTTGTTGCTTCAATAGCGGTTTTGAAAGAATTGGGGAACAAAGCCCGACGTCCATTATCCGATTATCTGGAGGATGGAATATATGAGCTAAGAGCCAGACGTTTTAAGAAACAATTTCGGGTTTTGTATGCTTTTGCCGGAAGGCAAACGATTCTTCTTTTGACAGGATTCGTGAAAAAAAGCAAAGCTGTGCCGAACCAGAAAATGAAGAAAGCCAAAGCACTGAGAAAGGACTATTTTGTGCGTGTAAAAGGAGGCGAGGATGGATGACCTGAACCGCTTGATAGCGAAAAAAGAACATGAGAAACCGGGGTTTGCCGCAGCAGTGGAAAAACGAAAAGGTGAACTACTTATTGCTGTTAAGTTACGTGAAGCCAGAGAAGAATTAAAACTAACCCAGCGTGAAGTTGCCGAGAAATGGTCTCTCAGCCAACAAAGTATTTCCAAGATTGAAAATGCAAAAGATAATCACATTTCGCTCCACACTTTAAATGAGTATGCCCGAATATTGGGCTACGAACTTCAATTTACATTAAAATCTGTTGGCAATTAACATAGCAGAGATATTTCGCGGACCAATATTACCACATGCAAACCCAGCCCCCCCAGCCGAGTGTGGAAGGCCTTGTGAGGCGGGCGGGGGACCGGGGATGCCCGCCCCATCCGGTAATTTTCTTAAAGCCCTATTTTACCCCAAAAAAGGGGCTTCTAAACGTCAAAAACAGCCCGTTTAGAGATCGTTTCTAATTTTTTAAGTGAGTTGCTGAGGTCCGACCCCATTCCCATTGCAAAGCGGAAGGCAAAGCGGAGATTATTCATGCACTGCTTAGAGGTGGGATGGGTGTTGATGAAACAGCGTCTATGACAGGCATGGAAAAGAAGGAGGTTGAACAAATCCAAAAGGGAATATTGAGCAGTTTGGCCGACACAAAATAATGGCCCCTAAATTCCCTTTCAGCACATAGAAGTCGCGGATGGAATTCACTGGCTGGACGTTGACGAGGAAACAAGCGTTGAAAGGATGTTTGGATGAGCGTCTGCGAAAAGGCCTAAGAAATTGGCGGCGGACATAGCTGATATGCACAGTATTGGAAAAGGGAATGGACTGGGGTATGCGATTAGCAAGCCTCAAGGCAAGGGGATTACCGTATTATTGCAAGCACCTTCCCGTGATAGGAGACGGGACACTATTTTGGGGCCTTTTTCTTGCATCTGCTTAGAAGGTTCTTTTGGGGGTCAAAATGAGGGTTTTAAGGGCTAAAAAGAGAGCTTCTTGTGGGGGTATTTCATCTATTCCAATTAGTTGCTGAGGTCCGACCCTAATACCCATTTTGAAGCCTATGCCCCCTTGCCCATTCCGGCGCAGGCGGATTTGGTGTTTTCAATTTCTTCTGGAAATTGAAAATGCAAACGAAAAAATCCTGATAATCCTGTAAATCCTGTCTAAAAAGGATTACTTTTTTACCAGAGTACTCTAATGCCCTAAAGCACTGATTTCTTTACCTTTGGGTGTGTTTTTGTCTTTTTTTCCAATCACTATAAATAATTGGCGCAGTAAAGATAATAACAAGGACTGTAAGAATCAAAAAAACCCAAGTCAATGTTG
>JAYEMW010000315.1:0-2333 GCA_034718555.1 Thermodesulfobacteriota bacterium | reverse complement strand
GGCCATCCAATCTGGAAAAACCTACAATTATTTCACCTGCAAATTCAGGTTTAACCTCGAGAAAGTCCCCATTATCAACAATTTCTTTAATGACCTTATGCATATCATAGGCCTTAGTCTGTTGCTCAGGCACTATTTCACTAAGTGCATCCGTCTTTCTTTCCGGATCGTCTTTAGTATCTCTTCTCTCAGGTTTCTCTCTCCAGTTTGATGGGAGAAATGATAATAACCTCCTGATGCCCAGCATGCACTCCTTCTCTCCTTTCACTCTGAAATCCGCAACACCGGAAAGACTGCAATGGACATTAGGCCCGCCAAGTTCCTCCATGCTGATCTCTTCCCCCATCACCGACTTAATTACCCTTGCCCCTGTGATAAACATACTTGACAGGTCGTCCACCATAAAAATAAAATCAGTCAGGGCCGGTGAATATACTGATCCGCCAGTACAATTGCCGAGCATGGCGCTAATTTGAGGGACTGCGCCTGAGCATCGGGTGTTAATATAGAATACAACACCAGCATGCTTTTCATCGCTGACTCGATATGGGTCGTCACTGCCCGCAAGATCAGGTTTTATCACTCTTGCCCCTGGGGAATCGTTTAATCCTATTATGGGGACGCCCATATTCAGGGCCATCTCGTGGATCTTGTACAATTTTCTTCCGTGCATGTAGCCCTGTGAGCCTCCAAACACAGTGGCGTCATGGGCAAATACGCATACCACCCGCCCGCCTATGGTCCCGTGGCCGGTTATGATGCCGTCTCCAGGCGCCCCAAGCCTGTGTTTTATAAGCATGTTAAATTCACTGAAGCTGTCAGGGTCAAGAAGCAGGTCTATCCGTTCCCGAGCGGTGAGTTTTCCTTTTTTATGCTCTCTCTCTATCTTTTCTTTGCCGCCTCCAAGGGCAGCCCTTGCCTTGACCTCTCGCAGTCTTGCAATCACTTCTTTCATTTTACCCTCTGTTATGTTTAACATTTTTGTAACATCTCAATAAGTCCGGGCAGCTTTAGAAAAAATCCCCCTCAATCCCCCTTTTCAAAGGGGGAAGCTACATGAATGCCCTGCCTTATTGAGGAGTTACACATTTTTCATCTAACTACCATGAATGGATTTAATAATAAAAAAGAATATAAGCACAACAAATAGCGGTAACTATTCAGGCATTTGTTAATATACAGTGCATTAGGGTTTTACCGCTCCGTTCCTCCCTTGGCTATTGGCCTATATTTGTGTCATATGAATAGCATTTGTAGAGATTCTATACAAGAAAAACGACACAAATTATTCGTTAATATGTGCCACTCATTTATTATGCTAAAACTGTAACTGTTAGGTAAACATTAATTTGTTTGACCATATTACCTGAAAAGAGTTATTCTCACAGGTGCATTATAAAAAGTACACACTTTAAAGCTTAGATTAGGAGATGAAAATTAAGATTTTTACTACTGGTGGGACAATAGACAAAATTTACTTTGGTATAAAGAGCGAATTTCAAATTGGTGAGCCTCAAATCGGGGAGTTGTTGCGTGAGGCAAATATCTCCTTTGATTAGGATGTAGAATTGGTATTAAGAAAAGGGAATCTCAGTTGACGAAAAACAATGGAAGGGCCTTTAATATTGATGATTTTATAAAAATTATTGAACAAAATTACCTTAAATGGAACACCCCGGTTGTGACCCTGATTTCCAATCGTGGAGCCACACCTTTCGAGATATTGGTTTCAACTATTCTATCTTTGCGCACGAAAGATCAGGTTACAGCTATGGCCAGTGCCAGGCTTTTTGAGGTGGCACGCACACCACTGGAAATTTCGGCGCTTGATAAAGAAGAATTAAAAAAGTTAATTTACCCTGTAGGTTTTTATCCTACTAAGTCCATGCAGCTTCAAAAGATTAGCCGGATCATTATTGACGAATACGGCGGTAAGGTGCCGGACACAATAGATGAATTGTTGAAATTGCCTGGAGTAGGTCGCAAAACAGCCAATCTGGTTTTGATAGAGGGTTTTCAAAAGGCGGCAATTTGTGTGGATACACATGTCCACCGAATCAGTAACCGTACAGGATACGTTAAAACCAAAAACGCTGATAAAACCGAAGTAGCGCTAAGGAAAAAACTTCCTGTAAGACACTGGATAAGGTACAATGAATTGTTGGTTGCGTTCGGTCAGTCTATCTGCAGACCAATATCCCCTTTTTGCAGCACATGTCCGGTAAATGGTATGTGCCCAAAAGTTGGGGTCACTAAATCCCGTTAAGACAAAAAAGACGTTGCAATTAAATGCAATCATAATCTTTTCTTTTGCAGTTCTTGATATCCCGTAA
>JAYEMW010000314.1:0-2338 GCA_034718555.1 Thermodesulfobacteriota bacterium | reverse complement strand
GTCCCTTCATTTAACAAAAAAGGGTTCCGATAGATTAAAAAAATAACCTGTCGAAACCCTTTTCCATCAGATTCCTTAAAAAATTATAATGTCTCAGCAGGTCTTCTGACTTCCCCTCCCTTTCAGCAGCCTTCCCACCCATATACGGACAGTGGCACACTAGGGCTAAAAAGGTTCTCTTTTCCGGATGAAATCAGAAAAGAGCGGGGTTACAGCGGCGGGACCGCCACGGATTCACACCGTGTTCCGGTATGCTGAAACTATAATTGTTAATAGCTTGTATTTATAATATACAAATACAAACATAATTGCCAGGAAAAGGCAAGGATTTTTAGCATATTTAAAATGATTATTTATCAACCTTGACGCTCATTTATCTTTGCCATATATTAATTACCCAGGTATATTTTAGACAGGATAACAGGATTAACTTGATTTTTTAATTCCTGTAAATCCTTTAACTATCCTGATAGCCCTTTACTTGCTCTAAGGGTAAGTGATTAGTTTAAGCACTTCTATTGTAATTTTTTTTAACCTGCTCTCCCGATTGATCGGGAGTTAATTTAAATATTCGTTTCACATTAAAAAGAGACTCAAAGAGATTGCATTAATCCCTTATTACAGCTCTACCTGTAAGGTATTTTGCCAGGATATTTCTTTTGATTTACAGGATTATTATAATAATGTCTTGTTTGTGATTTAACATAGATTCCTGTTTATCCTGTTAATCCTGTCAAAAAAAGACATCTGAATAGTATCCCCTATATTAAATAAAATTCTAAGGATGGCATGGAAATGGCTAAATCTATTATGTTTCTGGGAACGGGAAGCGATGTTGGAAAGTCTATCGCTGCAACGGCATTTTGCCGCATATTAAAAAAAAGAGGGTACAAGGTCGCCCCATTTAAGTCCCAGAATATGTCCAACAATTCATTTGTTACAGTAGAGGGAGGCGAGATTGGTCGTGCTCAGGTAGCACAGGCAGAGGCCGCAGGAATACTTCCTTCGGTCCATATGAACCCAATCCTCCTTAAACCCTCTTCAAACTATGGCTCACAGGTCGTTGTCAGAGGTGAGGTCCTTGGACAGATGGATACCATGTATTATGAGGAATTCAAGCCCAGGTTAAAAAAAATTGTCAGGGAATCGTACGAAATCCTTGCCGGCAGATATGACGTTGTTGTCATAGAAGGGGCGGGAAGCTGCTGCGAAATGAATCTTAAGGCAAATGATCTGGTAAATTTTCCCTTTGCTAAACAGATTAATGCGCCATGTGTGCTTGTTGCTGACATAGATAAAGGGGGTGTCTTTGCCCAGCTTATCGGCAGTATGCAGCTCATGACAAGAAAGGAAAAGGTCCTAACAATTGGTTTTCTGGTAAACAAATTCAGGGGGGATCTCCGTCTTTTTGAATCCGGCGTAGAATTTATTGAAAGAAGGACAAAGAGACCGGTCTTTGGCGTAATACCCTTTTTCAATGATATATTAATAGATTCTGAGGATTCTGTAGTAATTCAGGAGGATAAGCGAGATCTTAAGAGGATAACAAATGAAACTGTTAATATTGCAGCGCTGAGGCTCCCGGGCATTTCCAATTTTACAGACCTCGAAATCTTGACACATGAGAAAGATGTGGTGGTTAACTTTCTCTTTAGTCCGGGAGAGATGAAAGAAGGCTATGATCTTCTTATTATTCCAGGCACAAAGAGTGTTATGGAAGATGCCCAGTGGCTGGGAAGGTCTGGATGGAAAAGGACAATATTACAATTTATACACAATGGCGGAAGATGTCTGGGAATTTGCGGTGGATATCAGCTTCTTGGTGAAAAAATATTCGACCCATTTGGTGTTGAATCAAACAAAAAAGAGGTAAGGGGCCTTGGCATAATCCCTACAGAGACTACATTAGAGATAGAAAAAATTGTCAGAAAGGTAACGGGAACATGCCTGTTAAATGGGAAACGGATTACAGGCTATGAAATTCATATGGGTCAAAGTAAGGCAGTAAAGCCAGTAGGAGTCCCTTTACTTAAGGTTCACGAGCCAGGAAATAACAGATCCTGGGAGGATGGCCGGTCAATGGATGGCCTTAGAATCCTTGGAACGTATGTTCACGGCATACTCGATTCTCCGGGCTTCAGGGCTGATTTTCTTAATAATATTCGGAGGGAAAAGGGACTGAGAGAGAGAAAAGCAATGCAGGGCAGACTTACACGGTTTCACCAGTATGATAAGCTGGCAGCCCTGTTTGAGGCAAATTGTGATGTTGACAGGATTATAGGTTTGATGTGAATTTTTACCAATTTTTCTGTCTATATTTCTCTTTGACTTTTGATTC
>JAYEMW010000313.1:0-2359 GCA_034718555.1 Thermodesulfobacteriota bacterium | reverse complement strand
TTTTTCAATTCTTTCTGACACCCAATTTAATTCTTTTGCAGTCATACCCAAAGAATCTTCTATTGTAGAATACATAGCAATATGCATAGCCTTGATATCTTTTAGAACACGTCTACCTTGTTTTGTTGAACAGAACCGCTTCGCGGAATCCTTTCACACACCCACCTATTCTCTCTATCTAAGCTTTTCCTAACCCAATCCACCAAATTTGTTTATAATGCCTCCTGGCAGGACATTCATAGGGAATGTCCTGCCACATATTACATTACTCACATATCATAAAGGAGGAGGCATTATGAGTACTTTACTACGAAAACGATTTAATGACCACATGATTCTCCGGGGATTTTCCCCAAAAACAAAAGATGCCTACATAGGCGCTGTTGCAGGATTGGCAAAATACTACCGTATCTCTCCAGACAAGCTTAATAATGATCAAATTCAGGCCTATCTACTCTATCTGATCAAAGATCGCAAACTGGCCTGGAGTTCCGTAAATATAGTTTTTTCAGCCCTGCGTTGCTTTTATGTCCATGTCCTTAAATGGGATGAAACCCGGTTTCATATCCCGTCCCGCCCCAGAGAAAAAACACTGCCTAAACTACTGAGCACAGAGCAAGTCAATCATCTACTGAAAACGGCCTCCAACATTAAACACCGTGCGCTTCTCATGACTGTTTACGGTGGGGGCCTTCGGGTCAGCGAAGTGGTCCGCCTGAAACCGCACCATATAGAAAGTGATCGCATGATGATCCGTGTAGAGCAGGGCAAAGGCAGAAAAGACCGTTACAGCATACTTCCACAGACCCTTCTCAGTGAATTAAAGGTATACTGGAAGGCATGTCGACCTCATTCATGGCTGTTTTTCGGCAAGGACAAGGACAAACCCATGCCCGTTGCTACTGCTCAAAGAATTTATTACAATACAAAAGATAAAGCAGGCATTAGCAAAGGAAACGGTATCCATACACTCAGGCACTCATTTGCCACCCATCTATTGGATCAGAGTGGATATCTATACAATCAAACAGTTAATGGGCCATAGCGCCCTTGTAACCACTTCAAAGTATCTGCATACGACTAAGGAAAGAATAGCAGTCATCAAAAGCCCTCTTGACACACTCAATATATAGGAGGGCAATAGATATGTTATCAAAAAATGATGGTAAACACTCATCTGTCAGTTCCAACGGCAATAATCCGGAAGTGGCGGACATCTTCCGGTTATACGGCGAAGATTATCGAAAAAATCATAACCTTTCCTTTGAACAACTAAAGGTGATGCGCCATATCTCAATATGCCGCACCGCAGCCTTGGGAGGACATATCAAACGTTGCAATCAATGCGGCTATGAGCAAAATGCCTACAATTCCTGCCGTAATCGACATTGTCCTAAATGTCAGACCATGGCCAAAGAAAAATGGCTCAATGATCGCAAGGCGGAACTTTTACCGGTTGGTTATTTCCATCTGGTCTTCACTCTGCCTCACGAGTTAAACCCAATCATCTTATACAATAAAAGGATTCTCTTAGATATCCTGTTTCAAGCTGTCAATGAGACCCTTCAGGCATTTGCCGGAGATCCTCAATGGCGCCTTAAAGGTCAACTGGGTTTTATCGCCGTGCTGCATACCTGGAGTCAGACACTAATGGATCACTTTCACCTGCATTGTCTCATTCCTGCCGGGGCTCTTTCTTTTGATAAGGATTGTTGGGTACCTGCCGGAAAAAAGTTTTTGTTCAGGGTAGAATCCATGTCAAAGGCATTCCGAAGACTCTATATTCAAAAACTTAAAGCAGCTTACAAAAAAAACCAATTGGTCTTTCCTGGCAATATAGCTGATGAAGGCTTTAACAATCTCATCAAGAAATTAAAAACCAAAAAATGGATAATGTACGCCAAACGCCCTTTTACAGGCCCTGAGAAGGTAGTTGAATACTTGGGTCGCTACACTCACAGGGTGGCCATATCCAACCATCGTATCATCTCTATTGACGATGGAAAGGTCATATTTTCCTACAAGGACCGCAATGATGGTAATAAGAGAAAGTTCATGACCCTTAAAGCCGATGAGTTCATACGCCGGTTTCTTTTGCACGTGCTGCCACAAAGGTTTGTGAAAATCCGCTATTTCGGCTTTATGTTCCACAGGGATAAGCAAAAGAATATAGAGCTTATCCGAAAGCTTTTAGGTACGCTCACTGTCTTGACTGAAAAGGTTGAAGAAACCGTTAAGCAGATTATGCTGCGAGTTACAGGCATAGATATTAGTGTATGCCCTAAATGCGGGAAGGGTCGCATGATACCAGTAGTAAGAATCCCGATGGCCTGGTATTTAAACATTGATTTAAAAGGCG
>JAYEMW010000312.1:0-2362 GCA_034718555.1 Thermodesulfobacteriota bacterium | reverse complement strand
GTTTCTTTATATATTTATTTTTTCTTTTAATATACAAGACACGGAGGGCACAGAGTTTCATATAATTATTATTCTCCGTGCCCTCTGTGGTGAATAAAAAAGGAGAAAATACTATGGATCTGAACAAAATGACAGAGAGTATTAAATCAAGATCAACCTTCCACCAGTCAGGAATGATCGCCACACATCTCGGCATTGTGAGGTCATTCTCAAGGGACGGCAACCCTGTTACTGCCTTTGACCTGTCCGTTAACATGAAAAAGATACAGGAGATCATGAAGGACATAAGATCAAGGCCGGGTATAATCGAAATACTTATAGAAACAAACGAGGGCCATCTTGAGGTTGGTGATGAGATTGTTGCTATAATGGTGGCAGGGGATACAAGGGACCATGTATTCCCTGCACTCACCGACGCAATCAGCCGTTTTAAATCAGAGGCCGCAACAGAGAAGGAGGTTTGACAGATGTTTTTAACTTCGAAAAAAGTAGAAAATATTTGATGACATTTATGGTAAAACTCTCCATATTAAAAAGTACAATTGAACAAACGGTATCATGAATACACAATCGATCGACACACATACTGAATCTGAACGAGTACTGATCTCATTGCTGAGAGAGAAAAGTACCTCGAATAAATTCTCTCAAATATGCTCGTTATCGCAGTCAACTATTCAACTCTCAAAAAGGGCTATTTCAAGAGCTAATAAAGGGATCAATGATCAGCAAGTGAACTTGCTCTTCATTGATTTACATTACGGCAGAGATTTGGCAAACAAGGTAAAAACTCATATAAACCAAAAATATGACAACTCCTGACATATTAGTTGCTCTCTCACCGGTCATAGAGGCATTTAATCGGCTTTCAATTCAATATTATATTGGAGGTTCTGTTGCGAGCTCCATTTATGGGATGGCACGGGCAACAATGGATGTCGATATTGTTGCTGACATCAAAGAGTATCACGTTTCGAAATTAAAACAACTTCTGGATGATAAGTATTATATTGACGAAGACATGATAAAAGAGGCAATTAAAACAGCATCATCATTTAACCTCATACATTTTGACACCGCCTTTAAAATAGACATCTTCATTTATAAAGACGAACCTCATCAAAGAAATGCAATTGAACGAAAAGTGAAAGACAAGTTTGATGATGAACATGATTTTGAATACTTTTTTTCTGCGCCGGAAGATATAATCATCGCCAAGCTTCAATGGTTCGTTCAAGGAAATCAAGTTTCTGAACGTCAATGGCTTGATATAATCGGTGTGATAAAAGTGCAAGCTGAAAACTTGGATATTAAATATCTTGAATCATGGTCAAAAACGCTTGGGCTTTTTGACTTGCTGAAAAAGGCCTTTCATGAAAGTGGAGTTACGACTCAAGACTAATATTACTCTCAGACATTTTCTGTGCACTCTGCCTGCCCCGTGAAATTGCATAGCAAAGGTTATGAATATAACCTATTTCACTTGGGGTGCTTCTGCCTGCCCCGTTAAATTTTTCGCAGAAAACAAGCGTAGCGTATTTAACTGGGGTGGTGAATATCTCTTACGCCCTTTTCAGGAACCTTCTCCTTCCTAAACCAGCAAGTCCAATAAGCCCGCTTCCGAACAGCAGCATTGTGGCAGGCTCCGGCACAGGGGCATGAACATCATTTCCGCAGGTTTCTGTAAACCTAATATATTCACTGTAGTATGTATTATCCGTATCCGAAAATTGTATTCTTATATTAACACCACTGGTATAGAATAAACTGACCGACGACCCAACTTTTTCTCCCCATCCAGTAACTATTTCATGATCACCATACCAACTTGTAGGTGTACTTGAATAATCATGATGATAATAATCATCTGAATATCTAAAACCTGCAACACTGAAAATATCTCCCTGAGATATTCCGTCACCCTCCTCAACTGAACTTACTCTATCAGCCCCCTCACCATGATCTCTAAGGGCAACACCATAGCTTATCTTTCCATCCTGATAAAGAAAAACATCTCCAAGCATAGAATCAACATTATTAGCGCCTGACAATCCTCTATTCCAATGGGTTTCTATAGTCAGCAATGTATGGTCATCATTCCAGCTATGACCTAAAATATTAAAGGTATCGTTTCCTATTATGTCGGTGTCTTTTGTTTCGTTATCATTAGGATGCAGGTAATAATCCTGATACATAGGGGTAGCATAAACTGGTTCAACAAAAATAATCGCTGATGTGCATAAAAATACCGCTAACAATGAAAGCAATAAAAACTGTGTAATCTTTTTCATATCATCTCTCCATTAGTAATAATTTATATAATTGATTTAGTCTGACAATATATAAAGCAAATGGTATGCCA
>JAYEMW010000311.1:0-2362 GCA_034718555.1 Thermodesulfobacteriota bacterium | reverse complement strand
TGAATGGCCGCAAATAATATGCATCATTTCATGGGGTGCAGATAACATTAAGTATTCTGCACAGTAAAATTTAAAGGTTATTCTCTTATGGCAATACCATAGAAGATACACGGTTCTGCTTACCTTTGAGCATAGAAACAAACAGGGGTGCCTTAAACACACTAAGGCTATGTGTGTTGCGGCCATTCAAAAAGAGATTCCCCTGTCCTGATATATAAGAACGTCCAGATATAGAGGTTTACTGTTTTATCGTCTTTTAGAACAAGCTGTATGTGAAGCCCCTACAACATATAAGCGAATTGTGCGGATAAATTAAAGCTGGTGGCGAAACCTGGCAACGCCACCGAAATGGATAGCCCCTTAATAGATTAGAGTCCAGGTTCACAGCCAGCTCTCAAAACATAGTCCAAAAAAAAGGCAGGATTTAAAATCCTGCCTTTTTAGAAGCCTAATAGGTCTATGAAGTCAGAATGAAACAATCCCCAGCGCCTTCCTCAATATCACTAGCACCGAGATATTTCAAACCAGCCTTAAATAGAAATATTTTTTCAATTTTAGATATTATATGCTTCGAAGTTTCAAAGGCTTCGTTGATATCTGACTCAAAAGAAAACTTAATATTATTAGCAGTTCCATTGCCATTATTTACAATATGAATTTCTATGAAATTGATTGCATACTTATTGCTCTCCAAAAATAGTTCTACTTTTGGCTTTATGCCCTCATCATTCAGGCGTTTTATTTGTTTTGCCTGAACAAGCCTGAGCCTTACAGTTTCAATTGCTAAAATTGTTGTTAATATCGCTATTGCAATAGTTGCATACGCGTTCCATTCTGTGGCTTTTGCCACCCGTAGATTAGTTTTTTTATCACTATTTATTGTGCTCCTCGCTGGAGCTATTGAATTGCTGGAAGTCTGTTTTTTTATTTCGGGATTATCATTAGTTACGGAGGTAGGAGTTTTTTCCTCTGATTTTTCAATATTTGTGGGAGCAAGACGAGTTTTCTTATCTGTTTTTATTTTTAATTCCTTGGTAATTTTTTCGGTACGATGAAGTACATCTTCACTTACAGATTTTTCTATAGCTGAAACATGACATGGAATAGTCAGAATAATGCTGATAAGTAAAAGTATTATTTTCATCTTCATTTGTTTCTTAAGTATAACGACCAAGGTCACTTGCCGGGCCGGGATGCACAAAGAAAACTACGGGCGGCTATTCCCGGTCAAGTGCACCTAATGGGGTTAGCGCTTAGAGTTGCTTTTTTTGACCAATAGTCATTGAATTAGGGTTTTATTGCGTCACACTTAGATTGTATGGCCTTATTAGTATCTCTGCTGAGATATCCAGACTTTTTTGCAGTTTTCTTATCATATTAATAGATAGAGATCGTTTTTTGTTTAAAATTTCCGATACCCTTGCTCTTGATCCAAAAATTGGAATTAAATCATTACGCGAAAGACCCTGACTTTCCATTTGATGGATGATAGCTTCGACAGGTTCAGGAGGAAGAACAGGATGATGTTTTTCCTCGTATGCTTCTATTAAGGTAACGAGAACATCAAACTTGTCTCCTTCTGGCGTACCAATTTTTGCGTTCATTAAGCTTTCAACTGTTTGCAAGGCTTCTTTGTAGTCAAATTCTGTTTTGATAGGTTTGATATTCATGTTTTCACCTCAAATTATTGTTGCGTCAATCTTGTAATATTCGTTGTGGCTGCCCACAAAACGAATATAAATGGTACCGAAATCATAGTTGACTGCAGCTACGAGACGGTATGTGTTGCCCTTAATGTTGAAAATGACACGATTATTAGCAATAAAGCTGGCATTTCTATAATCGGATTTTACGTCACTGGGAGTTTTCCAATCTGCTAACTTTACCTTTGCATGCCAAGCTTTTAATGGCTGTTCTGCACCGGAATGGACTTTCCAAAATTCTCTCAATATTTTTTTTGAGATTATCCTCATATATGAAAGTATAACCTGTTACCGTTTTGGGATCAAGTTTTATTTTTTTTAATATGGAATAGGGTGGACATTTTTGAGGCGCTAACGCCAAAGCTGAGGGGCTGGGCAACGATAACCGAAAAACTGTGCTAAAGGTAAAAACTACCGGTCAAATGCTGCCTTTCAAAAGCGGCACGGCTTTGCCCAGTCCATCTCAAGCGCCTGGTTAGGAATTTTATAGTATATCTTTATAGGATTGTTCTATCAAACCAAAGATATAATCTAACTCTGATTTTGTTTTAAGGTAGACTCTGCGATCCATTACCCATTGATAGCTATCAGGTACCTTATCTACCATTTTCTGAGGATCGGTGTAATTTACAGGACGTAGATATATCTTTAACTGATTT
>JAYEMW010000310.1:0-12160 GCA_034718555.1 Thermodesulfobacteriota bacterium | reverse complement strand
TATCAGGCAATTTTAAAGGAAATTGAAGAAATTAAAGAAATTAATTCTGAAAAGGAAGAAAAGGTGATAATATGGATGGAAGATATTGAAATCCAGGAGAAGGAATTTGCCGAAAGTAATATAAAATGGGAGAAGTACGAAAAAGAATACAAAAGAAAGGAAGACGAATTTATAAATAAAAATAAAGAGTTGAATCAAGAGGAACAACAACTCAATGATGAAAGAATTAAATTGTCTGATAAGGTTGATAAGGATTTATTAAAGAGATATGATAGGTTAAGATTAAATTTAAAAAATGAGGTGGTAGTTCGAGTCAGGGATTCTGTTTGTTATGGGTGCCATTTGGGTATTCCACCTCAGCAGTATAATGATTTAATCAAGACGAATTCAATGCAGAGTTGCCCTAATTGTAATAGGATTATTTATTGGGAAGAGAGTAAAGGGTCATAGTTTACGATCGGGCACTAAATAGAACAGTATTGATGTTAAAGCAGGACAGATGGTCGCTGTTCGTGAAGGCCGGAATACGGCTCTAATAACGAAGAGAGGAAAGTCCGGGCTCCACAGGGCAAGGTGCTGGGTAACACCCAGTCTCGGCAACGAGAAGGAAAGTGCCACAGAAAATATACCGCCCAGCACTTTCATAGAAAGTGCGGGGTAAGGGTGAAAAGGTGAGGTAAGAGCTCACCGCTTCAGTGGTGACATTGAAGGCACGGTAAACCCCACCCGGAGCAAGACCAAGTAGGGGGGCGTTTAAGGGCTGCCCGTCCGAGCTCCCGGGTAGGTCGCTTTACCCCAATAGCAATATTGGGGATAGATGAATGACCATCACCTCGTAAATGGTGACAGTTATGAGGAACAAAACCCGGCTTACGGCCTGCTTTAACATCATCACCTATTTTGAGAGAGAATATGTTTGTTTTATCTAATTTTTTAGTTGCTGTTGCAAAGATATTGAATATTGGCCTAACACTATATATGTGGATTATAATCGGAAGGGCAATAATCTCATGGGTTAACCCTGACCCATATAATTCTATTGTTAGATTTCTACACAATGTAACTGAACCAGTTCTGTACAGCATTCGAAGAAGGTTGCCTATAAGCTTTGGTGGATTTGATTTTTCACCTGTTATAGTCATTCTTGCTATTATATTTCTCCAAACCTTTGTAGTTCAAAGTTTAATCCAATTTGCAGTTCAACTTGGTGCCAAATAATGGATGACCTTGTTATCAAGGTCAAGGTGGCACCCCGTTCATCCATCAATAAGATAGTGGGCATGGAAGGTGATGCACTGAAGGTAAAGTTAAAGGCGGCGCCTGTCGAGGGATTAGCCAACAAGGATCTTATAGTGTTATTGTCCAAGCGTCTAAAAATAGCAAAAGCGAGTATAGAGATTATATCTGGGCACACCTCAAGGTTGAAGTTGGTTAGATTTCATGATATTCAAAATTTATCGATTATTGAATCTATCAACACAAACAAAGAATAAATCCTTATGACCAGCATAAATGGGAAGAAAATAGTACTTGGCATTACGGGCAGCATTGCGGCTTATAAATCCGCTGAATTGGCAAGACAGTTAAAAAAGGATGGTGCCATAGTAAAGGTAGTAATGACTAAGAATGCAACAAGGTTTGTTGATCCATTTACATTCGAAACACTCACGGGAAATAGGGTCATATGGGATATGTTTTCCCAGCCTGGAACATCCATTGACCATATATCATTAGGACAGCAGAGTGACCTGGTAATAATAGCGCCGGTTACGGCAAATTTTTTAGCAAAGATGGCCCATGGCTTAGGGGATGATTTTGTTTCTACCCTTATACTGGCTACTACATGTAAGATTTTGCTTTGTCCGGCCATGGATAAAGAAATGTTTATGAACGGCTTAGTGCAATCGAATATCCTTAAGCTCAAAGAGAGAGGCCTTATTGTAATGGAGCCTGATGAAGGTCTGTTAGCCTCTGGAATAGTAGGAGTAGGGAGGTTTCCCGACCCTTCAACTATAGTGGAAAAGACAAGGCACATTCTTGGTGATCACGACTTAAATGGATTAAAATTGCTTATCACTGCAGGTCCAACAATTGAGTATATTGACCCTGTAAGAATAGTGACTAATAGATCTACGGGAAAGATGGGTTATGCATTGGCAAGGGCCGGCTGGAGAAGGGGAGCAGACGTTACGCTTATATCAGGGCCTACCAATCTCAACCCTCCGGAATGGGTAAATACAATTAATGTTGAAACAACTGAAGAGATGCATAAGGCTGTTATGCATTATTACAAGGAGAGTGATGCAGTTATCAAGGCAGCGGCAGTTAGTGATTACAGGCCTAAGAAAAAGGCACAGGATAAAGAGAAGAAAAATGGAAAACCTATTGCTATTGAAATGAGCCCCACTGTAGACATATTAAAAGAACTTGGGAATGATAAGGGGGAGCGTATACTGGTAGGTTTTGCCGCTGAGACGATTGATCATGAGGCTAACGCCATTGACAAAATAAAAAAGAAGAACCTGGATTTAATTGTGGTTAATGATGTCTCAAGGGAAGATAGAGGATTTGCCTCTGATAAAAATGAGGTCACTATGATTGACAGGGAAGGGAATAGGGAATTAATTCCCCTAATGCCAAAATTGGATGTAGCGAATAGAATACTTGACAGGGTAAGAGCTTTAAGAAAATCATGAGTGAGAGACAAGAGCTTATTGATATTGTTGAAAAGGTAAAAAGGAAATTGATAGACAGCCAAGAGATTGGACTTGAACCCCCACCTATTTCATCAGATGCTTTAAGCTACCTTACAGCAGTAAACAATATAAGCTATTCGCCATCATTGAAGGCCGTTTCATATAGTAGCCTAAAAGAATTGGAGAAGCTCAACCGTGATTGTGATCTTTGTAAGCTGAGTAGCAAGAGGAAGAATATTGTCTTTGGAGAGGGTCCTCCTGATGCGCGCCTTGTATTTATCGGAGAGGCCCCTGGCGTGGAAGAGGATTTGACGGGGAAACCATTTGTAGGCCAGGCAGGGAAGCTTCTTTCAAATATTGTAAATGCCATGGGCATAACAAGAAAGGATGTTTATATATGTAATATAATAAAGTGCCACCCGCCAAACAACAGGGACCCAGAGCCTGATGAGATAGAGAAATGCCTTCCAATCTTAAAGGCTCAAATTTCCATGATTGAACCAGAGATTATCTGCACCCTCGGAAGGATATCTCTTCAGACACTAATAAATAAAGACTTAAAGATTACAAGAGACAGAGGACAGTGGAAAAATTTTATGGGTATACCTGTAATGCCTACATATCACCCGGCATATCTATTGAGAAACCCCCAGGCCAAAAAGTATACCTGGGAGGATATGAAGGAGATAATGAAGAGGTTAGGTCTAAAAGACCCAAGGAGGTTAGGAAATTAAAACAAATTTCATAAAATTTATTGTGTTCTTTGGTTTAGCTATATTTATCATAAGTCTAAACCTCCATAATGCAGAGTGCAATCAAGATAATGCCATGGTAATTGAGCTTGAGGGAGCTATCAGCCCAGGTACGGCACAGTTTGTGACAAGGGGGATAGAGAAGGCGGAAGTAAACAATTATAAATTGGTTATTATCAGATTAGACACCCCTGGCGGATTAGATCCCTCTATGAGGGTAATTATAAAGGATATATTGAATGCGTCTATACCGGTTGTGGTTTATGTGGCGCCAAGGGGGGCAAGGGCAGCATCTGCCGGCGTAATGATAACTATAGCGGCCCATGTAGCTGCTATGGCGCCACAGACTAATATAGGAGCTGCGCACCCTGTTAGCGCCGACGGAAAAGAGATCAATGAGACTATGTCGGAGAAGGTAGTCAATGATATGGTTGCGTATGCAAGGAGTATTGCAAAAGATAGGGGAAGAAATGAAGATTGGGTTGAGAAGGCCATTAGGGAAAGCGTCAGCATTACATCGGAAGAGGCTGTAAAAAACAAGGTAGTTGATTTTATAGCCGGTGACATACCGGATCTTTTAAGAATATTAGATGGCAGAGAAGTTGAGCTTGGAAAGGGCAAAGTAACATTAGCCACTAAAGACCTTCATTTAATATATCTTACGCCAGGCTGGAGGGATAGGGTACTAAATACTATAAGTAACCCAAATATAGCCTACATACTAATGATGATTGGTCTTGCAGGTCTCTATTTTGAACTGTCTCATCCTGGCGCCATTCTCCCAGGCGTGGTTGGAGCAATTTCACTTGTGTTGGCCTTTTTCTCATTTCAGACACTATCGGTAAACTATGCCGGACTTCTCCTTATAGCCCTGGCTATTATTTTTTTTATTGCAGAAATCAAGGTAACGAGCTATGGTCTTTTGTCTCTGGCTGGTTTAATCTCTCTAACCCTTGGCTCTATAATGCTTTTTGAAAATGTTGGAGTTTCATTGAAACTGATGATGCCTACCATATTTCTGATAGGAGGTTTTTTTGTTGGCATTTCCTATCTTGCTTACAGAGCCTATTCCAGCAGGCCAAAAGGAGGGATGGATGGATTAATTGGTGAGATTGGTGTTGTAGAGAAAAGAATTGATCCGGCTGGTACAATATTTGTTCATGGAGAATACTGGAGGGCCATATGTGATGAGGTGGCTGAACAGGGGGAGAAGGTGCAAGTTACAGGCTCAAAAGGACTTGAGCTAATAGTTGAAAAGATAGAAATGAAGGACCATCATCATTAATAATAATTAGACATTTATCAATCAAAGGAGGTTGTCATGTTTTATATTCTTGCAATAGTGCTGCTCATACTATTTCTGAGCGCGGCCATTAAGGTCCTTAGAGAGTATGAAAGGGGTGTTATATTTAGATTGGGGAGGGTAATAAAAACAAAAGGGCCCGGCCTTATTATAATTATACCCATTATTGATAAGATTGTTAAGGTTAGCCTTCGTCTTGTAGCCATGGATGTTCCTCCACAAGATGTTATTACAAAGGATAATGTTTCAATAAAGGTGAATGCTGTAATATACTTCAGGGTTATGGAACCGAATAATGCAATTATCGAGGTGGAAAACTTCCTCTTTGCCACATCTCAGCTTGCCCAGACGACATTAAGAAGTGTATGCGGGCAGGTGGAATTGGACGATCTTTTATCAGAGAGGGAGAAGATAAATAGCACTTTGCAGACTATACTTGATAAACACACAGATCCCTGGGGTATTAAGGTGTCAACCGTAGAGGTTAAACACATTGACCTTCCCCAGGAAATGCAGAGGGCTATGGCAAAACAGGCAGAGGCGGAAAGAGAGAGAAGGGCAAAGGTTATTAACGCCGAAGGTGAATTGCAGGCGGCTACTAAGTTGTCGGATGCCGCTAAAATTATAGAGCAATATCCTGCTGCCCTGCAATTGAGGTATCTGCAGACCTTGAGAGAGGTGTCGGCGGAAAATAATTCAACAACCCTGTTTCCTATACCTATTGATCTGTTTAAGCCGTTTTTTAAGAAAGAGTAATATGAGGTATTTTTGTTGTTAAAAGATTTTTATGGGCAGTTGGTATTTGTGATTTAAAGAAAAAATTCCATAGTGGACAAGGTGGAGAGCAGTAAATAATGCCTCCACTTTTGGGCCTTGTATTTTTTATTGTGGGAGGAGGTAAGCATGGAAGAAGAAAAGAAAGAAGTGGAAGGCGGGAAAGATTTAGACAGGATGACGGTTAAGGAGTTAAGGGAGGTGGCGGCTGATATAGAAGAATTGGCTGGAGTCAGCGCAATGAAGAAGGCCGAGCTCTTATCAGCAATAAAAAAGGCAAAGGGTATCAAAGAAAAAAAAGCCATTAAAAAGTCAGATGTTACAATTAAAGACCTGAAAGCCAAAATTATTAAACTTAAAGAAAAAAGGGAAGAAGCCAGGAAGGTAAAAGATAAGAGAATGGTAAATATTCTTAGGAGGAGGATAAACAGGATAAGAAAAACTTCAAGAAAATTATCCCACGCATGAGATCAAAAAATTCTAATCTTTAGAAATCTCCAAGAGATGAAATTTGTTGACAGAAATGGCCAATAAAAGGAACATTGCCTTTCCATGCCGGACAATTGCAGTTGTTCCAGCTGCAGGATCTGGTGTCAGGATGGGAGAAAAAAAGGCAAAACAGTTTTTAGAGTTATGTGGAAAACCTATTCTGGCAGTCACATTAGATCATCTCCAACGATGTGATCTAATTGATAGGATTGTAGTTGTAGTACCTGAGGTTGATATTGATTATTGTTGTCGAGAGATTGTAGAAAAATATAACCTGAGCAAGGTTTTCAGAGTTGTTTCTGGAGGGAAAAGGAGACAGGATTCAGTAAGGCGAGGAATTGAGACCGTTGCTGATTGCTGCGAGTGGGTTCTTATTCATGATGGTGTTAGACCCCTAATTACGAATGACCTGATAAGAAGGGTTGTTAAAGCAGCAAAAGATTTTAGAGCGGTTATTCCAGGCCTCCCTATTACAGAGACGGTTAAAGAGATAGATGATCATGGTATTGTTATAAGGTCAATTGATAGAAGCCGCCTTTGGTCAATTCAAACACCTCAAGTTTTTAGGTGGGATGATATTAGTCTTGCCCATAAAGAGGCAATTGAAAAAAGCTGGGAAGATGCAACTGACGATTCTTTTCTTATTGAGAAAATAGGCATACCGGTAAATATAATCAAAGGGGAAAAGCACAATATGAAAATAACAACACCCCAGGATTTAGATATGGCAAGATCGCTGATGGCAGGATAGTCTTTTTATTATCTTTGATTGATAAACCATAATGCAAATCTGTAATCTCAAATTTGTATCTAAGAATTTATATTCCAGCAGGAAGGCTATGATAGTAGATGACAAAACTTAAACCATGAAAAAGACTATAGCAATTGGTACAAGGGCAAGTCAATTGGCGATTGCTCAAGCGAAATGGGTTATGGATAGGATATTAGCACGGTATCCTGCTCTGAAAATTAACTTAATTAAAATCAAGACACGGGGAGACAGGATTCTTGATAAACCATTAAGCACAATTGGAGGGAAAGGTTTATTTGTCAAGGAGATTGAAGAGGCCTTAATCAGAAAAGAGATAGATTTAGCCGTCCACAGTTTAAAGGATGTTCCCGCTGAACTGCCGAATAATTTGTGCATTGGCATCATCCCTGTTAGAGAAGACCCTCGTGATGCCTTTATATCTACTGGAAATATTTCCATTGAAGATTTATCTGAAGGTGCCTCTGTAGGCACAAGCAGCCTAAGACGTTCTGCCCAGCTCCTACGCTTTAGGCCCGACCTTAAGATTTTGCCGTTAAGGGGCAATATAGATACAAGGATTAAAAAATTAAAAAAACCTGATCTTCAGGCTATTATTGTAGCTGCAGCTGGTTTGAACAGATTAGGCCTTAAGGATATTATTACTCATTGTTTCTCTGTTGACATAATGCTTCCTGCTTTGGGGCAAGGAGCCCTGGGACTTGAACTGCGAGAGGATGACATAGAAACAAGAGATTTATTGGCATTTTTGGACCATTATACGACAAGAATGGAATTAGAGGCTGAGAGATCCTTGCTTTTGGAATTGCAAGGTGGATGTCAGGTTCCCATTGGCGGCCTTGCAAGAATGAAGGATGGCCACATTTATCTCGATGGTCTTGTAGCAGATCTTGATGGGAAAACTGTATTCAGAGATGCAATTGTTGGATTGCCGGAAAATGCTAAGGAGCTTGGGGCAACCTTAGCGCATAGGCTTTTAGATGCCGGGGCAAGTAAAATATTGCAGAAATATCAATAAGATTTAAGTTTTATTGTGCAGAATACTTAATGTTATCTGCACCCCATAAAATCATAAAATGATGCATATTATTTGCGGCCGAAAAAAGAGATTCCCCTGTCCTGACGGTCTTTAACTCTCTTATTCGACCTATAAGTTTCTTTCATTAATAACCCTGGAGCGAAGTGCCGGGGTCATTTGCTGAATAATTATTATGTCTTATCTCCTCCTGCCTCTTCCTCTGCCCATGCCTGAACCATTCATTCTGCCCATACCTTTCCCCATCCTGCTGTTTTGCCATTGTCTATTATTTGTGTTTCTTGGGTTTTCTTTAGTCATTTCTGTTTTAAAGTTTTGAATTTGAGTGTTTATGACTTGGCGGAAAGCCTTGGAAAGATTGGACCATAAGCTTAAAACAATGCCTGTTCCTACCTCAACAGTATGTTCTGTTCTATCCTTATTTTCAGTATTTGTATTGTTATCATGATACTCCGGCCTATTATTAGTTTGGGCATTATTTTTTGCCCATGTCGTGCCATTGTATTTATTTTCTTCCCCCACCTTATTCTGGTAGTATTTCATTTTTTTTGATGATAAAAATGATTTTACTTCGTCATAGGCAATATTAACTTCCTTCAATTTTTTTTCGGCCTTTAGTTTTAATCTCTGATTATGAGAAAAACGATCTGGATGCCAAACATTAACTATATCTTTGTACGACTGCTTTGCCTCGTCTAATGAAGCGTTGATGTCAAGGTCAAGGGTTTCAAAATATTTACGGATATCCATTTTATTTTCCTTATTAATTTATGCATCTCATTTTATGATAGTATACCTTTGAGAATCAATGATTGCCTTAAATTATAATCGCTGTTTATTTTATTTACAAGGCAAATTTTCCCATAGTGGTTCAAGAAAAGGGGTTTAATGGTAAATAGGAGAATAGGGGATAAAGTACTCTCGCCTGTCCTAAGAGTATTATCCGGTTCTATGCTCTATGAGGTGCTGACACTTTAATGGAGGTAAATAATTTCGAGATGGTTATTTCTCAGTAAATGACCCCGAAGCTTTGCTTCAAGGTTATAAATGGGGAAAACTTATAAGTTTCATAAACGACTATCTTAATTGCTAATTGCTAATTTTAAATTTAGTTTCTTAGGAGGTGCATTGTTTGTTTTGAAAAATATTACTTCTTGTCTAATTCAGCCCTTATAGCCATTCCCAAGCTTTCTATAGAATATGGTTTTTTTATACAATATCCTACCCCAAGTTTTTGGGCCTCTTTAACCTTGTCTGTTTCAGAAAAACCACTGGCCATTATTGCCTTTTGGTGAGGATTAAATTTGAGAATTCTTTTGTAGGTCTCAAGCCCATCAATACCTGGATCCATAATCATATCCAGGAGTATTAAATTTACGGAATTGTTTTTTAGATAATTAACTGCCCTTTCACCGCTTGATTCAGACGCTACAGAGTAACCTAATTTGTTTAGGATTTCCGATGCGATTTCTCGTTGTTCGTCAACATCATCAACAATTAAAATTGATTCTCCTTTGCCTGAATAGTTATCATAGGAAAGACTATATGCGTTTGACAGTTGCCTTTTTTTGCGTGCAGGAAAATAAAGTATAAAGGATGTTCCTTTCCCTTGAGTGCTTTTAATATCAATGTAGCCATTATGGTCTTTTACTGTTCCCCATACAACGGCCATACCTAATCCTGAACCGGCCTTTCCAAGCGCCTTTTTAATGTAAAACGGCTCAAATATTTTTTCTATATGCCTTTGGGAAAAGCCTGCGCCTGTGTCAGATACAGTTAAGACAACGTAATCACCCTTTTTAATATACTCGTAGGCCTTTGTCCTCTTGTCTATGTGTTTGTTTTTTGTAGATATAAAAATAATTCCCTTATCAGACATAGACTCAGCTGCGTTGGACACTAAATTTACGAGGGTTTTCAGTAGTGTAACATCAGACCCCATTATTTCCCATAGGTCAGGTTCCAACTCCTTATCAATGTGAATCTCTGGATAGTATAATTCTAATTTTTGATATTCATTGCTTTTCATGTAATCTAAAACAATTTGATTTAAATTTAATTCTTTTGCACTGGAAAATCCTCTACGGGCTAATATAAGAAGATCGTGGACAATAGAAGAAGCCTTTTCTCCAGATTTTTGTATAAGGAGGATAGATTTTCGCAGTGGGCTGTTTTTGGGGATGTCCATTAACAAGAGCTCAGGATAACTTACAAGACCGGAAAGGATGTTGTTAAGGTCATGGGCCACCCCTCCTGCAAGCCCCCCTATAGCCTCCATTTTTTCAGCCTGCTGTAATTTTTTCTCCATTGTTTTTCTATCATTAATATCTCGCACGGATATTATGATAGCTTTTCTGTAATTATAAAATATTACAGAAGAATTTATTTCTACATCAATCTTTTTATTATCGCGGTTGATGAGTTTTGTCTCGAATTGTGTGTGGGGGGATTTAAAATCGAGGAGTGAATTAACATGATCAATGTCATTTGGGGTATCCGAGGTATCCAACAGTTTTTGAAAAGGAATCTCTTTTAGCTCCTCAAGCTTATAGCCGGTCATATTCTGGTATTTTTTATTGGCGTATACGGATACACCGTCCTGAATAATTGAAATGCCGTCGTTTGAACTTTCAGAAAGAGCCCTGTATTTTTCCTCTGAGTATTGTAATTTTTCATAGTTGAGTGCGCTGTAAAGCGACAGAGAGACAAAATTGGCAATAATTTTTAGAAAATTTATATCGTTTGAGCTAAATACATTTAAATTTGCATGGCTGAGATTGAGAACGCCAAATGGTTTTCCTTCTATGATTAGTGGGATTGAAAGGAGACTCCCTATCTTTACCGGGCTTTTAGGTGATGTAGTAAAGGAAGATGGTTTTTTTGTGTTCTGGATAAGGACAGGTTTCTTTTTAAGGATTGCATGCCCTGCAACTCCTTGGCCGGTTTTAAAATAGTAACGGACTCCATCCTTAGATAAGACATTTTTCCCATTAAGTATAAAGTTATTTTTTGCCGGGTCTGTGGCTGCCACAAGAAAAAGGCTGTCTTTTTCATAATCCATAAGCATTATTGAACAATTCTGCGCAATTGTATTTTTTATTGTTACATCAAGGATTACCTGACATACCTCTGCAAAGTTGTTGATATGGAACAAGGCCATCCCGATTTCACTTACCATGGAAAGTTCGGCAATTTTGTCCTCGAACCTGTTTTGGACCTCTCGAATATGTTCCCGGAGAAATTTGTTTTGATATTCCAGTTTTTTTATTTTGTCTTCAGTCATTTTAGTAAATTAAAACCTCAAGAGATTAATGTAAAAAAGTCCTCGGCAATTGCATGTTCCTCTGTTAAATTGCTTAAGAAGATATCCAATTTTTTTGAAGTGAAACCTAATTTACCTTGTATTTTATCCACATTTCCAATCACGGAGTTACCGCTTCCGCCGATCTCGGCCCTGTGACATAAATGGTTTGCTACCTCAATCTCAATAGCCTGAGTTCTGTAGGATGAGGGGCAGGCAGATGAATTGTGGTGAAAACGGCACGGAATAGCAATGCTGTCTGGAAAATTCCACTGTTCCATAAGCATTCCTGCAATCATAGCGTGGTCTAATCCCAATTTTTCTATCTCTTTCAAATGGAGAGGAACCTGACTTTCGTTTGCGTCCTTCAGGACAGCGCTGTACTCTTCTGGAAAATAGACCGCCAAAATCACCTTTCCCATATCATGCAGAAGACCGCTTAAAAAACCCTGTTCACCATCACTTTTACCGGTTTTTTTTGCTATTTTTTTACTTATAAGGGCACAACCTATAGAATGAAGCCATAAATCATTCATATTAAGAATTCCCCGCATTCCTATTTTTTGAAAGATGGAGAATACGTTGAGGCCAATGGTAAGATTTGTGACCTCATTAAAACCAATTATTGTTATGGCATGGGAGAGAGATCTAACCTTCTTTGACAGCCCAAAATATGCGGAATTGGCTATCTTTAATATTTTATTGACCATGGCTTGGTCTTTACTTATAAACTCTGCCAAGTCTTCCGAGGAAGTTTTGTCATCGCCAGCTACCTTTAATATATTTTCTATAATCAAAGGGAGTGTTGGCAATTGTGTGCTTTTATCTCGGATTATATCGGTAATCTTTTTATTTATATCCATTGAATCACTTTCTTGATTTAGTTAAGGGCTCACTCAAAAATAACTTCACATTTCAGGCGCCGATGCATCTCGCCTGACTGCGTTGTGAAAACTCGGAATATTCCTAATATTCCTGCGTTTCCACGCCTTGTCAGGCGGGCGCCTCAACACCTGAAATTGTGAACTTATTTTTTCGTG
>JAYEMW010000309.1:0-12175 GCA_034718555.1 Thermodesulfobacteriota bacterium | reverse complement strand
GTCGGGTGAAATTTTTTCTCCTTTGAGGGTACCTATATGTACCATGCCTCTTTCGAATATTTGATTTCGCAATCCAAGATGGGTTATTTTTCCACCTCTTCCGATTGCCCATTGATCGTTCGGAGAAGAAATAACATTCAGGAAAGGTTCAATGATAACCACATCTTCGCCGCTATTTGCTATTTGCCGATACAATTTAGAAATATCATTTCCTTCTGTTTTGTATAACGATATGCCGGCTTCACCCAGAGTGCCACGGATAATCACAGTTTTGCATGTTGACAGGTAACCGTCAACAATCTCTTTCATTTCAAAATAATTTTTACTGCTTTCAGGGTCCATTTCAAATAAATGACCTTCGACAACAGGTATGCCCAATTGGCGGCATATAGCCTTAAAAGATGCCTTGTCATTATATTTTAATGTTGCAGATTCAGTTGCACCGAAAAGGTCAGCTTCAAGAGCTTCCGCGGCTTCAGTTTCCATATGCCCTGAAAACCATGGAACGTATACCGGTTTCCTGCCGGTCTTTTGAATGATCGTTTTGATTGGTTCGGGATTATCCACGATAAGTTCCGAGAGAGTCATTTCCCTTGACCGGGATTTATATTCAACAATATAATCCGAACCAAGATCATGTGAGCGTAGCCAGTTGTGATACTGGATGTCCAGTTCTCCGCGTAAAACCACCAGATCATCCTGGAAAGCTGCAGGTAGCGCTCTGTCACATTTTGAACTTACAGATGTATCACGTCGCGGGAATTGTGAAAAATTATCCGTCCCGTAAATTACTAACTCTTTGTCATTGATCGATATACATTTCCTGAGTGGTTGATATTTGTTCATATAATTTCCAGGATTGATTACAATTATATAATTTTGCTAAACTCTGTTCCACTGCATCCAACCGTAGATAACCGTCAATACCAAAGTATAGGCCATAAGAACATAAAACCATTTTCCTGCAAATTTAGGCGTTCGTATAGGCGCTACATTAAATACCATAAATACCATCAATAATGCATAAAGGATTATTGAAAAAACTGCATGACTAATAAAGCCTTCAAACAGAAACACAAAAGCAAGAATGATAACATTGTTGTCTAATGCCAGCCCCATGTAGGTTTTGTGGTCAATCAGGCCGAATACATTGAAATAGCTCAATCGTATAGCGCTGGTGGCGACAATAAGAAAAGCTCCTGGTAGAAACCATGGACTGAAATTGCCATAGCTTAAGAGAAAAATAGCAGGGAATATTCCAAAACTTACAATATCTATCAGTGAATCAAGCTGGCCCCCAAAGGCTCGATGGTGATCTGTTCGTCCCGTAATTTGTCGAGCAATGATCCCATCAGTCCAGTCAAATAAAACAGCCCACATAACCCCAATTATTGCAACAGGGAAATTTCCCAAAATAGCGTAGTAAATGCCAAGCACTGCGCACAACAGGCCTGCAAGCGAACAGATATTGGGAAGATCCCCGGCAAAAGAAAGCATTGTGGGCTGATGTGGCTGTTGAGGTTCAGGGTTTGTCATTATTTTTATGCTTCTCCGTTTTTTAAGTCCATTACATCAATTAATGCCGTGACTAATTTACTATTCTCTGTTTCTGTACGGCTGGCAATCCGAAGATATCAATCAGAATCCGGGAGGATAAATCCTTAATTATTAACCAAAAAGCTGTATCACAAAACGTTATGAACGACTTTTAATAAACAGCTGCGTTTCTTGATCAAACTCAAAATCTTCTCCTAAATAACCCTGTTCAAGTTCTGCAAACGCCTTCGGGTGATTGGGGCAGGGACACTCTATACCTTCAAACATAATAGTATCTAAGGGAAAAATTACATCTTCCGGTATCCATTTTGGATTTCCTTTTGCATCACGCCCTGCCCTATCGTGATCCAACCTATAAGATTTTTCCTCTTCACTATAAATGTAATTGTAAATATCTATCATATTTAGAGGCCATTCCTGACCATAAGCATCGACAATTTTTTCCCCATCTTTAGGAAAGCAACCAATTGCATTTGTGTTACAATCCCCAATTTTTGTTCTCAAACGATAGGTATACTTATCCGGCAATTTGCTATCTAATACTTTTTCTACCTTAACAAACTCTTTATTTACACAACCCGTATCTATATCATTATCATGATAAATGAAGTGGCCATTTCTGTATGCACCTAACAAGGTTCCACCCTCTATAAAAAACTCAATACCAGCGTCTTCCAAAATTTCTTTAATTGTCTTAAATAATTCTAATCTCTCACCAATTATTTCTTTATTCTTTTTAATTGTTGCCTCTTTATTACTTGTTGTTACATCGCCCCACCAACTTAAACTTTTTTCTTTCATGATTACCCCTTATCCGATTTATTTTTTTAAACCATTTTTCATAAACGTTACTAAATTATTAAACTTCCTCAGGCCTTTTTGCCAGATTTTTATCGACACTCCCTTGTTCAAGTCAAAAGTTAGTTTTGGGAAAAGCCCAGGCATCAGACTCCTTCAAAACCTGCTTGAAGAGCCCGGGCTCTGGGCTCTCTGCTTGTTTAAAGTCAATAATATCTGCCAATGCCGTGACTAATTTACAATTCTCTGTTTCTGTACGGCTGGCAATCCGAAGATATCGATCAGAATCAGGTTGAGTTTTGCCCACGCAGTCCTTTATGTACATATTATGTTCAATAAATAATTTTTTCGTAATTTCAGGAGCGCTTTGTACATAATCGGGCAGGCGACAGAAAATAAAGTTTGCATCTGGTTTAAAAACAGTCATGTCTTTGATACCACAAAGTTTTTTATACAGGCTGTCTCTGTCGGTTCGAACTTGCTTACAGCTTTCAATAAATTCCTTCTTGTAATCGGGTAAAAGCCGTAGAAATTCTTCCGCAAATCCGTTAATATTCCAAATATGCACGCCGTTTCTTACAGCTTCAGTGAATTTTGAATTTGCAGTCAGCATATAACCGATCCTAAGCCCACAGATACCGTAGGCTTTGCTCATGCTTTTAAAAATCGCAACATTCGGGTAATTTTCGATTTCCTTTTCCAGGCTTATTTGATCATGGTTCTCTGTAAAATCTAAAAATGATTCGTCAATAATCAGCATGCAGTCATGAGTTTCAAGTTTTCTTGCAAGCAAAATGAGATCGGGCTTGGGAATTAACATAGATGTTGGATTATTAGGCGTTACCACAACAGCTACATCAGCTTTTACTCTGATCGCTTCCGCTGCAAATTTATCTACATCCAACTGGAAGGATGGAAATTCAAGAGGAAACTCAACTATTTTGCCTGAAGGCGCAGCATTGGCATATTCATTGAAAGAAGGGACAGGAACGATTAACTTGCATGATATGTGACCGGATACTATTTTTATTAATTCAGCAGCTCCGTTTCCCACAACAATTCTTTCTGCTGGTTGGTCAATTATTTTGCCGATAAGCCCGGCAACGGCATCTTGCGCCATCGGATAATTCAGAACAATGTCGTGAATTTGCTCTTTAAGATTTGTAAAAATAGCCTCTGGCGGGAAATAAAGATTATAAAGATAGGCATGATCTATGAAATTATGCCGATAGTAACCACCGTGTTGATCGGAGATGAATTCGTATTTCTCAGATTGAGTCTTATAATTATGTTGTGACATTTAAGGCTCCGGTTGTTTCCTGTGTGGATGTTACAGCATTGATTAATTCCATGTTTAAAAAATCGGGATGCAAAAAAGTAACAGTTTTCGTAGTTGTATAATTGTCTAATAAAAATAGTTTCTCAGCATTTGCCAGGTCTTCAATAGTGTCTATTTCATACCACGGTTTACCGTCAAAAGAGACGATTTCAAAAGAGAGGCTGCCATCAGTTATCATTTCTGCAAATACTGTTTCGTAATAGTCATTTACTTTGCCATCTGAAATATGCTTGTCTAATATTTTTACAATACGATGCCACGAAGGAAGGGAAATACTGTAAATATTAACCGTCTTATATTTAATAGCACCAAAGGAATCTGAGTTACCCGCCAAAAATGCTTTAACCTGTTGAGATTTATTAATCGTAACACATGATCCATTCATCCATGGCCGCACCCTTGCAACAGCTATTCTGTCAGGATACAGCATGGCATTTAGAAGTGATTCATCAAAAACCAGATCACTTTCGAGTAGCAGAAATGGCTCATTGATAATTTCACGTGCCATCCAGAGAGAATAGATATTATTGGTCGTCTTGTATAACGGACTGAAAATATAATCGATTGCTATGTCACCTACCTGATTTCCCAAAAACTCCCTAATATGATTTCCCATATATCCTGTGACAACGACCAGGCGTTTGAAACCATGCTGATTTAGGCTGAAGATTAAACGTTCAAGTATTGACATGCCATTAACTATTGTTAGGCATTTAGGCGCATTCCCCGTCAAGGGATACAGGCGGCTGCCAATGCCGGCTGCAAGAAGTAACGCTGTGGTCACATGTTCTTTATGGTGATAGCTATGCTTCAAAATAATATCCTTTTTTTAATTGTTCAATGTCTTAATATATGCTTTGCCGGAGGAAAAATGAGTTCGCAGCTTCACAGATTATCAAGCAAGTATCTATATTAAGAAGATAACCCCCTAAGCCCCGCAGTCAGGGGAAAAAGAGGTTTGCAATAGTATAGTTATTTGCGAAAGTGTGGAAAACTCCAAAGTAATCAAAGGAGGTATGCACTTGACCCCAGTGCCCACAATATGTCGTGTTATGGAGTATGGAGGAAGATTACACGCAATGATTGTTGGAATTTAAAAATCGGTTAAACGCTGAAATCGGGTGTGTAGAGAAGCTACGGGAATTGCGATGGCCCAATGGCTTTACCTATCCGCATTGCTGTGCCGGAGACCCATGGCGAACGGCACGGGGTTTTTTCCATTGCCCTTATGGGGTACAGGCCTCGGTGACCGATGGCACAGTATTTCATTGTAGCGAGAAACCGCTGTTTCTTTGGTTTCGGGCTATGTGGCATATCACTGGTCAAAGATATAGCGCCAATACCATTGGACCTCAACGGGTTCTGAACTTGGGGAGTTACCATACGGCTTGGCAACGGCTTCACAAATTGCGTTGAGCAATGGTACTTGCCAGCCGTGATCGGTTGAGCCGGATCGTCAAAGTTAATGAAACTTACGTTGGCGGCAAAAAATCTGGAAAACGTGGTAGTGGCGCTGATGGGAAGGCGTTGGCCGGCATTGCGGTACAAGACAAATATGTAAAAGGAATTGGACGCATTCGTCTGTGTCACTTGAAGGATGCGTTTACCGCCAAATTGAAGCCATTCATGCAGAGAATCGCTCAGCCGGGTAGTGCAATCCGTACTGACAACTTGTCGGGATATAGTGCCTTGGCCGATAGCGGCTTTGAACATATTGTTTACACCTTCTAAAGAGTTGAAGCTTGCGCATCTGATTGCTGCGCTGCTGAAACGCCGGCCCTTGGGTACCTATCAGGGGGTTGTACGACCATCGCATTTTTTGTTCTATCTTGATAAGCTTAAGTTCCGTTTCAATCGCTATACTTCCGCATCAAGGGGCAAATTGTTCTACCGGCTGATACAGCAAGCTATGATGGTGAGTCCGGCACCTGTTCCCACAATCAATGGACCAGCCGTGTAGTTCCTTGTGGGAGCGGACAATTTTTAACCTCGATCCTATCGACGAGGACAGCGACCACAAGATATAGTAGCTACTGGAGTCAAATACATGCCCACAAAAATTAATTTCTTTTCTGGCAAGAAGAAAGGAGTCATCCTATGATAGAAACGGAAGCGAAAAATTTCCTTATCTAATATAGAATATCAGATTTTCCAGATAAATCAATCGAAATTTTCACAATATAACTTTAACTTGGACAATTATCTTACCTCAGAGTCGCAAAAGGCGCTGAGTTTAATTATAAGTGAGGTAGAAGGAGGATGGAAATGGTAAGCATGTCTGCAACATAAGGAGCTACTAAACGTATTTTATCATGATTTAAGATATCTCTTCAAATCAAGATAAAAATTTTCATGACCCCCAATAGTTAGAAAAATAACTTCTCTTTCTTTTTCATTAACCTCATAGGCAAGAAGATATTCCTCTCCCAGGAGGGGAAATTTCTTAACAAAGACTTCCTTCAGATCACCTTTCTTTCTTTCGCCAGAATAAGGATTAAGGGCTATTTCATCCTCTATAAGATTAATCCGGTTTCTTAAGGGCAAAGGTAGTTTCTTTTTTATGCGATTATATTTCTTAAAAGCTGATTGGAGATACAATTATTTAACCCTTCCAGACAGGCTCTTTCTCTCCTGCCTTGAGTCCTGAGATTGCTTCTTTTATATCAGCCATAAATGTTGGATGTAGTTGCTCTTTCATTTTTACCCACTCACGTAAAACCATCTCTATCTGTCTATTTAAAGAGCGCTCCTCATCCCTTGCTATTGTAGCAAATATTTTACGCAATTCACTATCAATCCTGAGGGTTAGACTTTCTTTAGCCATATTTTTCACCTCCCAGTTATTCATATACAATAATAATGAACCATTTACAAGCAAAGAACTGCAAAAGTCCATAGACTTATTCAAGAAGATAATATCTCCCTGCTTTTATTTGAAGACTTACCAAAAGAATAGGCAGTTCCGGCATAAAGAAAATATAACTTTCCAAGTTGTCTTATAAGATGTACTTTATCCCATAAATAACGGTCACGGTTACTTTTTCTGAACGTACCTTTATTCATATTATTTAAATGGTGAATGAAATGCTACTGGAAACTATTCCCCATTACAGCATCGGGCCATTTTTTGGATTTACAGCCAATACAGTTGTGCTGATATTGTATCTGGTTACCTTTATAATTTACAGCAGTTACCTCCCCCTTTTAAGGCTTTTATTTTTCTATCTACTTCTATCCTTGTTTTTCCTTGGCTGGTTTATCCAGGGGCTTCAGATATCAACAGAGAGCATTGTCTGGGGATACAGGATTAATCTATCCGCCCTGGCCTTGTTGCCTGCTACCTGGGTTTTTTTCATGCTGGCCCTTTCAGATAAAAAACCTGGGCTGATGCCCTGGGTAGTCATGATTATATGGATAATTTTAAGTATCTCCGCACTCCTTGGCAAGGGCCTGGACCTGATGAAAATTAAGATACAGGGGAAACAATTTGGGTTTGATGTCTATGCAGAGAGTAAAAGATGTATTTATCTGCCAAAAAATGAGGATATTTGCCCTGAAAGAATTTCCTTATGCCATCATTGCAAAGGTCCGGAAGATTGCCTTGCATCTGGAGGGAGCATCTTCAGTGTATCCTTGCCATTAGCTTCTGTTATCTGATTGAAGCTTTTCAACCTGTGCGGTTAGCCATTAGCGGTTAGCTTTTGGATAAAACTGTTCAAAATCCTCTTTACCTCATTTACCTGTTGATTAAGTTCTCTAAAATCTCTCATTTCCACCCCTTTTCAATGCTAATCCCGCCTCAGGCTGGACTAACGGCTAACCGCACAGGTTGAAGCTTTTTTTGTTAAACCATTAAGCCAACTCATTCTACTAATTCAATTGATATGTTGTGTAAATTAGTTTATATTTGAAATATATGCATATTAATTGGAAAGGTAAAATTAAAGACGAATTTTATGTGCTTGGTCATGCCGCAGTCCCTGTGTATCTTTTAGATGGTCAAATGCCTGTACTGTTTGATGCAGGTTTTACGGCACTTTCACGAATATACGTAAAAGAAATTGTTCAGGTCCTTGACGCCAGGTCTCCTGCCTTTTTACTTTTGACCCATGCCCATTGGGACCATGTTGGATCGGCTGCATATTTCAAGAATTTATGGCCACAAATGAAAATCGGCGGATCATCCCGGGCCGGGGAAATATTGAAAAGACCCGGAGCTGTTGATCAAATAAGGGCTATGAACAAAGGTGCAATATACGACCTTCGAAAATGGGGTATTGATGAAATATTCGAAGGGCGATTTGAGAGGTTTGGTTTAGACGTAATCCTGGAAAATAGAAAAACAATTCAGCTTGAGCCATCGTTAAACGTGGAGACTATTTATACCCCAGGCCATACGTGGGATTTTCTTTCTTATTGGATACCTGAGAAAAAGATTCTGGTGGCCTCTGAGGCAGCGGGCTGTGATGGTATATCTGAGTTTTTAGTTGATTATAACGCCTATCTCAATTCTTTAAAAACCCTATCTTTGCTGGATGTAGAAATTTTATGCACAGGCCATAATTTAGTGCTTACAGGGGGTGACGCAAAAAAGTATATTTTCCAATCCATAGATGACACAAAAAAGTATATTACCATGGTAGAAGGATTATTAAGGGAGGAAAATAATGATATTGACCGAGTAGTCACCCGTGTAAAGGCAGTGGAATGGGACACTAAACCACTTCCCAGACAACCGGAAAAGGCTTATTTGATAAATACGGATGTGCGGGTTAAATTAATCCTTGATCATATGAAAGATAAAAAATAGTACAATATTAACCTTTCTTCCATCTTCCGGGGATACGTGTCTTGCAGAATTTACACATGCCATCAACTATATTGAACTCTGCAATGTTATACCCATGTCTCTTGATCAGAGTTTTATGGCAGTTGTGGCAGTAGGTATTGTATGCATCATGACCCGGGACATTTCCAAGATAGACGTAATGTATGCCGGCCTTAAGGGCTATATTTCTTAAAAGCTCCAGCGTCTTAACCGGTGTAGCAGGAAGCCTGTTTAGTTTATATCGAGGGAAAAATCTGGAGAAGTGCAGGGGGTGGTCCGGGCCAAGTTCCTTTAATATCCAGTCACACATTCTCTTTGTCATCTCTACTTTATCTACATAACCCGGAACAACAAGGGTTGTCATCTCAAACCAGACACCTTTTTCATGCAAAAGCTTAAAGGTATTTAACACCGGTTGAAGTCTCCCGCCGTTTAGACTCCTGTATGTATTGTCGTCAAATGATTTGAGGTTTACATTGGCGGCATCTAAGTATTGCGCAAGGTTTTTTAGTGGTTTTTTATTTATATAACCGTTTGATACCCATACATTATTTATACCCTCTTCCCGTGCAAGTCGTGCAGTGTCATACATATACTCATAGTAAGAAACAGGCTCTGAATAGGTGTAGGCAATGGATGGAATATTTTTTTCTTTGGCAGTGCGGATTACATCCTTTGGAAAGAGTTCGGAATGGCGAACCTCTTCGGGTTTCCTCTGGGAAATCTCCCAATTCTGGCAGTTAAGACATCTAAAATTACAGCCGGCGGCTGCAATAGAAAAAACTTCGGTAGATGGATAGAAATGGTTAAGGGGTTTTTTCTCAATGGGGTCGATATGGACAGCACAGGGATTGCCATAGGCTAATGAAATAAGTTTTCCATTAATATTTACCTTTGACCTGCATACACTCCTGTCGCCTGGGGTCAGGTAACATCTGTTCGGGCATATCGTGCAGCGAACATCTTTTCCGTGTTTCGTGTAATGAAATCCTTCAATTGACCATTTCCAGGGCATTTCAGGGGCATCATTCTTGAAAACATGACCCCTGATGCTTGTTTTCTTTTTATTATTATCTTTTGGCCAGAAACAATGCCCTTCTGTAGCCATAAAAAGTGACAATGCCCCTATTTCTTTCAAGAATGTTTTACGGCTTATTTGTCTTTTCATTACATAACCTCCTTGTGAAAAGAATACCTTATATGTTCTATCTTCTCAATAAATAAGGAAAAGTGCTTTCGGATAATGATAGATAACCACCTACTGGATTCCGGCTTTCGCCGGAATGACAGGCACTCATCCTATCTCGTCATTCCGGCGAAAGCCGGAATCCATAAGTTATTTCCCCTAAACATTAATCTGTTAATAAATATTGTGGTTATAAAAAAACTATCTCCTCAACCCCTTAAGGCAGTAATAGTGCTAACCGCTTTTATTAGAATTAAGGCAATTACAGCAACCTGAATGCCTAAAAAGGGTATGAGGAGAACGCCTACCACAAGGGTGCCGAAGGCAGCGCCGATAAGGTCTGCGCTAAAGAGAACGGACGCAGGGCTTTTATGCTCTCCAATCATTTCTGCTGCAACAGGGAACTGAATTCCACAAAAGAGAGAAAAGGTAAAACCGTATAACAGGAAGGCAAACTCTCGAATTGTGCCCTGAGATATGTTTGTCCAGATTAGATATATTACGAGCATGAGAATCATTCCCGCCTCTGCACCTATAAGAATGGATTTGCCCTGTTTTTTCCATCTGTTTCCAATGATAGCTCCAGGTAAAAGACCAAGCAAGAGGAATGTTATAATAGCTCCAATTTTAAGGTAGACATAGCCAAAAAATGCCTGAAAAGAAAATAACAATAGCATTTCTACCCCCATGGCGGAAAACCCCGTAGAGAAAAGAACAAACTCCTCTTTTTTTATCAGGGAGAGGTATAAGACAAGCACAGCAAGCAGGCCCGCGATAAACCAGTTAGGAGAGGTCCCGTGCTTTTTGAACCACTCTTTGAACATTATATTTATAACCCTTGGCCGGAAATCGGTATTTATTAACTCATGTCTATCAATTAAGCCATTAATTAAATTTATCCTCTCTTGAGTTATATCGCCGTAATAAAAGCCATCAATGTAAGAGGTGGTAATGGAATGGTTTTTCAGTTGCAGAGGAATGTCAGCGGTAAGGTTTCCATTGCTTGCAAGAAAATAAATTTTTTCTCCAGGGATTAAAATGACGTTTTGAAAATACTTTCTAACTGTGTTGAAAATAGATGACAATTTTTTGATCCTTACATCTGATAAATAATTAGGATTTGCATCAAGGCAAAAAGAGAGAACACCTTCTTTTCTTAAGATTTTTTTAGCCTGGGCAAAAAACTCAGTGGTGTAAAACCGGTTTATCTGGAACGTATCCGGCTCCGGCAAATCAAGTATTATGGCTGAATATTTTTTGCTGCTGTTTGTTATGTATTTTCTTCCATCCTCAAAAATAACATTCACCTTTTTGCCCGTATGCAGCAGGCCTGAATGGACCGCTGCCTTAATCAGTGCAGGGTCTAATTCCAAATAGTCTATCCGGCGAGGGAAATATTTCATTATCTCGTTAAATGTTTCTCCCATTCCCCCTGACACTAAAAGCACATCTTCTATAGAATCAAGCTGGCAAAGTGGGTAATGGACCTTCTCTTCAGCGTTAGTTATGTTAAAGGAAGAATATACTGGAGTGCCTGATTCCCATAAGGTGTATTCTTCCTTTTCTCTTGTTACTATTATTCTCCCGTAAGGCGATTCTATGTAACTGACTATATCCGGGCCATATTCCCTGAAGAGGGTGGAAAGCTCGAAATTTTTTTTAATGGCGAGGGCAAAAAATAGGATAACGACTAAAATTGATATGAGCAAAAGAACAAATTTCTTTAAACGGATAATAAGCATAAAAGAGACAATGATAAGGATAATGGAGGTGAAGGCTATTATTTTAAAGGGGCTAAAAAAATACACTAAAATAAAACTGAATGATATTCCCCCTATAATATCACCTATATTATCCGTTATATATAATCCTCCTGCTGTAATTTTACCGCCTATGGATCTAATAACAGATAGCGAGTACGGAAGTATAAAGCCAATCAAAAAGGCGTATGGCATGCTTAAAATTAAGATGAAAAAGAAGAGGGGGTAAAAACCAGGAGATTCTCCATGGGTAAAGATAATCTCCCTTAAAATCCTTATTGCAACTATCTGGACCAAGGGTAAGATGGCTGTTATTAAGGCAATAATAGAATAGAATTCTACAGACCTTGTCTTAAACAATTTTGATGTTAGAGAGCCAAGGCCGCTAATCATCAACCAGCAGAAAAGAACAAGGGAGATTGTGATCTCATTACCGTAAAACTGTGAAAGGAACTCCCTTACAAAAAGCAGTTGGACAGCAATAGAGGAAATTCCCGTCCCGATCACGGATATTATTATTAGAACGGTTGTGCTCATTATGCGCCGGAACTCATAAAAATTTTAGAGGCCTGCTATATTATTAATGTTCCTGCTTTTTCTCTTCGAATGCTTGGACCTGATAGGTGGATACATGGAGTTTCTCTTCTTTCCAGCTATTTGCATGAAGGCCTGCCTTCATACAGAGATGGGATAAGAATTCCTCCTTA
>JAYEMW010000308.1:0-2372 GCA_034718555.1 Thermodesulfobacteriota bacterium | reverse complement strand
TCACCTCATCCCTCCATGTCCTGTTCCTCGCATAAGCCCCATACCCAAGCGACATAATGATGACAACACAAACACCAATAGTAAGTATGCGCCTGTTTGGCAGATAGTTAAATATGGTGTAGGAGAGCAAAAGGGAAAAACCAACCATAGGAAGATAAAGTCTGTGCTCAAATATCATCTCAAGACCTATGAAAGAGGATTCTATTGCAAGGTTTAAAAAAAACCAGAGTATAGAAAAGGAGATCAGTCTTTTTTTCCTGGCCCAGTATACGGAAAGGGTAATCAATGCAATGATGATTAAAAGAGAAACAAGGGTTGTTATCGGATCTATTAGAGAGTGTGATGTATCTATATGATGAATAAGATTTAGCCTGGAGGGAAGGGGAAGGATAAGGAGACTTATGTAAAAGATAATTACACGAAACTGGGTTAATACCCGTTCAATAAGTGTAAAATCCCTCCTGCCATAACTTGAAAGGATTAAATTAATGGGGTTTTCTCCCATATATATGAATACTAACACTAAAAGGACTATAACGGGTATTATGAGATAGGGGATGTTCTTTTTGAGCCATGAGGCCTTCATGTCCTGAAAGAAGTACCACTCATAGAGTATTATAACAAACGGCAGTGTTGCTGCTATCTCCTTTGAGCCAAGGGCCAGGATACCTGATATGATTACCCCGGAAAAAAGCGCCCATTTTCTCCGCTTTACATTACTCAACCTTGCCTTTATGTATAGAAAAAGAGAAAGTAGATAAAACATCACTGCCATGGAATTCATCCTCTGAACTATATAGGTGACGGACTGGGTATTTATAGGGTGTGCAACAAAGATGAGGGATGCAAAAAGAGACATTAGATTTATTTGTAACGAAGTTTCCTCAGTCCTGCCTTTAAGTTGTGTGAATACTGCAAGGGCAAGTAGGTAGACAAGGATACCGTTTAATATATGAATGGCAATATTTACAATGTGATACCCCATTACATTATACCTTCCCATATAGTAGTTAATGGCAAAACTTATGTTAGGGATGGGGCGGTGTGATGCATACCCATGTGCTGCATGTTTCAGGGATGTAAGGTTAATGTCCGTCATTCGTATAAGGGAATTGTCCCTAATATTAGGGATATCATCAAAGACAAAGGGAGAATGAAGGGTGTTGGAGTAGATGATGATTGATATGAGGGAAAGGGCAAGTATGGGGAGGATCTGGAATATAATATGTAATCTTATTAATTGTTTTGTCATTGTTTTGAAAACCTTTATTTCTAAAAAAATTAATAATATACCTTCAGTCTCCTTTTATCAACTCCTTGTAAAGAGACGATGCTCTAATATTTTCCAAATCTCTGTCTGTCTTAATGATAGTCCAGTCTTTAAATCCAGTATTGAGCGCCTCTTTCAGCCATTTAACAGATTCCTCAACCATGTTTTGCCTTGAATACAGGCAGGCAATATTATAGTAAGATGCTGCCTTGTAGTCTGGATTTATTCTTATTGCATCAAAATAATGAGCTATAGCCTCTTTAAATTTTCCGATCCTGCTCAAGACAGCCCCTAAGTTAATATGGGCCTTAACAAAATCAGGTTTCAATTTCAATGCCGTGCGGTAATGTCTTATTGATTCGGTTAACCTTCCAAGCTTTCTCAGGGCGTTTCCCATATAATAATGTGCTTTTGCATCGTTAGGATTAATTTTCAGAGCTTTGTAAAGATGATTTTCAGCCTCCTGTAATTTACCTTTCCGTAATAGTACAAGACTGAGGTTATAATGGGCGTTTTCATAAGAGGGATGAATTTTGATTGCCTCAAGGAATTGCTTTATAGCCTCTTCTAATTTCCCTTTTTCCGCCAGGGCAATTGCAAGATTATTATGGGCATCTTCATAGTTATACTTGAGGCTGATTGCCTTTAAGTAGTGATCGATTGCCTCTTGAAATTTTCCCTGGCTTGCCAGTGCAAGTCCAAGGTTATTATAACTCTTCTCATAGGACTGGTATATTTTTATGGCCTTTAAGTATTCGTCCATTGCCTTTTCAGTCAAACCTTGACGCATAAATGCATTTCCAAGATTGTTGTATGCTTCTGGATCATTGGCGTTTATTTTGAGGGATAGCTTGCAATTGTGAATTGCCTCCTTAAAGCGTCCGTCACGAGTCAATGCTATGCCCAGATTATTATATCCCCTGTAGCTCAATGGATTTTTAGCCACAACGTCCGACCAGAGTGTAATCCCATCCCTCCACGTCCTGTTCCTCACATAAGCCCCATACCCAAGCAACATAATGATGACAACACAAACCCCAATAGTAAGTATGCGCCTGTTTGGCAGATAGTTAAATATGGTGTAGGAGAGCAAAAGGGAAAA
>JAYEMW010000307.1:0-2376 GCA_034718555.1 Thermodesulfobacteriota bacterium | reverse complement strand
AAAAATTGATTTATTAAGCAATAAAGCATAATCTCTATAGACATTGATGTCTATATGTTATGAAAAATAGTATATTATAAACGCTTTAAAATTAAAAGGAGAGGGTAAAATGGCAGACAAGAAAGCAGACCTGGCCGGGCCAGGCATTGGAAACTATGACGAGCTGGACAAAATACTGCCGGAGGGCTATACCTCCCTGCTGACACCAAAAGAGACACAGCAGGCAATCTTTGCGGCCAAAAACTATATTGAGGAGAATCTGTGCAAGGAATTAAACTTGATGATGGTTCAAGTGCCGCTTATTGTTGACGTAGACAGCGGAGTTAATGATATGCTGGACAGAGACGGGTCCCGTACTCCTGTCCAGCTCCACATTTCAAACGATTATGACAAAAACCCTATTGATGCCCAGGTAGTGCAGGCAGCAACAAAATGGAAGCGTTTAGCGCTGAGGCAGTTTGGCATGGATATAGGGGAGGGCTTATGCACTGACATGAAGGCTGTGCGAAAAGACTATTTTCTCGATCATGATCACAGCGCTTATGTTGACCAGTGGGACTGGGAGAAGGTAATCACAGGAGACCAAAGGAACCTTGATTTTCTGACAGATACGGTTAGGAAGATATGGAAGGTCCTTAAGGGTGCGGAGACCCTTGTCCAGGAAATGTTTCCCCGGCTTAAAACGGACAAATATCCAGACTTGCCTGATGAGCTTACTTTTATCCATGCCGAAGAAATCCTTGAAAAATACCCGGACCTGCCGAGAAAGCAGCGGGAAACTGAGATTATAAAGGAATACCCTGCGGTTTTCATCTATGGAATCGGGTGGACTCTTGATGATGGATACCCCCATGAAATGAGGGCGGCTGACTATGATGACTGGGTAACGGAGACAATATCGGCAAAAGGAAAAAAAATGCATGGTCTGAATGGCGATATTCTTGTATGGAATCCGGTAACACAGAGAAGGCATGAGCTTACATCTATGGGCATCAGAGTTAACGCTCAAACCCTAAAGCAGCAACTTGAGTTAACCGGACTTCAGGAATTTCTCACACTTCCATATCACCAGGCGATTATTAATAATGAGGCGCCGTTAAGCATTGGTGGAGGAATCGGGCAATCACGAACATATATGTACTTGCTGAAAAAGGCACACCTCGGGGAGGTAAGTGTCACTGTATGGCCAAAAATTCTCAAAGATATGTGCAGGAAGAAAAATATACATGTTATTGAGTGAGAGATAAGTCTAAGAAATTTGAAAATAGAAAATAGAAACTTGAAACTGGGAAAAGGATAGTTACGTTTCTTGATAATTGCAGAGGGAGTGTTATAGAATCATAGAACGATAATTTCCTGACAAATTGTAAACACTTGCTTGGAAATATGAACGTCCAACATCGAACGTCCAATCACGCCAAGGCGTGAATGATTGAGAAAAAGAATGACGAATCAGAGGGCAAGTAACGAGCAACGAGCAATCCCGCTACAAAGCGCCGGACTTCCGCTGCGCTTGAGCCAGCAACCAGTAACGAGCCTACAAATACCTATCAAGACCATAAATAAATTTGCGCTATGGGAGTATATTTACGCCATCCAGTTTATAGGCCTCGTCATTTGTGGTAATGACATAGAGAGGAACAGCTTTATTTTCCTGCCTAAAAAAGCGAAGACCTGATAAATGTGCTCCTGATACTGAAGTATATGATTGAACAGTTCGTACAGGAAGAGAACAGTCACGACCAATAGCGCTGAAATTAATTAACTCTGAAAACTGCCACGCCGCCACATCAAGACACCTGGAAAAACCGCCAATATTGCGTGTAATGCCTTCAGTTTGTATTTCTTCCCTCAAATAAGGTACCAGTCATCCTACCGCAGAGCCCGCTGAGGGCGCAGAGTTTTAATTACTATTTATTATTTTTTTAGAAATATTTTTATAAAGCTCTTATCTCTGCGAACTCTGCGAACTCTGCGGTGAACTATTACTTATTATCTTTTCTTTGTGGCTTAGCGCCTTTGTGGGCGTATACCTGAGTAAGGCAAAAACAAAACCTAAAAAGTTTGTAATCCAAGAAAGAGATGCTTAAAATTGGGATATGCTTAAAATTGGATCAGCAAAAATTAAAAACTCGCTTGTTTTGGCTCCTATGGCAGGAAAAACAAATCTTCCATTCAGGCTTTTAGTAAAAAAAATGGCAGCCGGTCTTGTAACTACAGAAATGATAAGTTCCGAGGGTCTAACAAGGGGGCAGAAAAAAACCTTTGAATACCTTGAGACCCATTTAGATGAAAGGCCATTAGCAGTACAATTATTTGGAGCGGACCCGGAAAGAATGGCTATGTCTGCACAAATAGTTGAAGGTAAGGGGCTAG
>JAYEMW010000306.1:0-2376 GCA_034718555.1 Thermodesulfobacteriota bacterium | reverse complement strand
TATTATCAGTAAATCCGCTTCTGAGAAAAGTTTGGTTATCTTTTTTTTCTTCCCTGTTTGAGTGGCTTCGAAGATATCTTCAAAAAAGCTATGGGCTTCACGATAAACAACCTGATGGCATGCCTGTGTTGCAGCATGAGCAACTGTTTTGGCAATATGGCTTTTTCCTGTTCCGGGTGAGCCTATTAAGAGTGCGTCTTCACCGTTGTGTATAAACTTGATGGTTACCAGCTCAAAGATCTCCTTTTTTGGAAGTCTTGGATTAAAGCTCCAGTCGAACTCAGTCAACATCTTCCTCTCATCAAGGCCGGAGGCCTTAAATCTACGCTCTATAAGACGTGAGAGTCTGAAGTCCATCTCATCTTGAAGCAGGCATGAAAAGACTTCCAAAAAAGAAACATCTCCTTGATTTGCCTGTATTATACGGGTTTCTAATGTCGCTCGCATACCATGTAAACGAAGGGTTGCCAGTGTTTTCTCTATTTCCGGCATAGACATCGGCATATTCCATTCCTCCTTTTGTTGTTTTCGTCCCTTACATTCTGGTTGAACAAAATCGACCTGCCTACGTTAGATTTTGCCCTGTGTTCTCAACCACTGTAGCTGTTTGGCTGACATATCCCCTGCATCCATAACTGTAGCCAAGGAAAATTCGGTCTGGTTCCAATCAAAGGCCTCGGCTGAAAACCCATTGCTCCGGAGCAGGGCAATGGCTTTATCAGTGCCGGCAATCCCGGCTTCGTCCCTATCCAGAAAAACTGTTACTTTGGGGATTGTAACCTGTGAACTGATAAATTTTACTCGGGCAATCTGTTTTTCCGTCATGTGTGGACGTGGGGTCAAGTGGACGTGGGGTCAATGGACGTGGGGTCAAGTCTCCTCATAGCTCTTGAGTAATGTGCAAATGATACTATAGATATTGACCAAAAAACCCCATACATAAAGAGGGGCCAAACCTAGATTGTGCTAAAACAAAATGATTTCATTTGTTTTAACTATTTTTATTCACCCGCTCTTTTCAGTGCTTCATCAAGCACAGAGCGTGAAATATACAAACCTGAGCGGATAAGCGTTTCCATGACAGGCTTGGCCTGGGGGATTACACCGCGTTTTTTTAAAACTAACACAATGCCAAGTGTGCCACGAACTGGAATTTTCAAATACGCAGCACATTTACGTCCAGCGAGGTCATCAATGATGGCCTCCATTCCCGGATGTTCGTTTGCTAATGCAAGAACGGATGACTCTCCAGGACCCAATCCCCAATCCAAAATTTTATCCGGTACAGGGGTGGCAGCAACAACTTCAAGCCATGGAGTGCTATTTAATTTTTTGGCAGTGATGTCTTCTGTGCCTCTAATTAGTATCTCTTCGGCTACAGGCTCAGGAACAAGGATACGGCTGGCAAAATGACGTAAAAGCTCGATCTGTTTCCCCCGGCTAAGAAAAATAAGCGGTGATGCATTAATGGCAGCCGATTTATCCACGTGCCAGCTCCCTATCCAAGTCCCCAAAGTTCACTTGAAAAGAGTCTCTCCCCATGCGTGCCAATGCCAGAAGAAAATCCGTGCGGCTCAGGCCGGCAATCTGTGCGGCAATTTCTTGAGAAACTTTACCCTGTTCATACCAAACTGCTGCTGCCGCAAGCTTCATTTCATCTGCAAACTGATTAGGATCAAAGCGCATAACTGCAAAGATTTTTTCAGGGACATCCATTGTCAGGGTCCTCATTGTCTAAACCTCCTTTTTTAATAATTCTAAAAATTACTTTAACATTTTACTTCTTGCTTTTCAACCACCTTACAGAGCTTGTTAAATAAGAGGTAGAAAATAGTAAATTCCTATTGATTTTATCTTTGGCACTCCCATAAAACAAGAAACCCGAAATTTGAATGGGGATCGGAACAAGGTAACTAATTGATATAACATTAATATAGCCAAAAAATACCTTAGTTTTTGAGCTTAAGTCATCGTTTTTTATATCAAAATGGGCCTTTTAAGGTTGCAGCAATAAAATGCCAAGCCCAAATCGATATTACATACCCGGATATGTATGACATATCACCCATAGATGTCATAAGAAAGAGTTTCTTTTAAAATTTGACAGAAATAGGCGTTTTTGGATTAAATGGCTATTTGAAGCCAAAAAGAGGCATGGGCTAAGCATCTTGAATTATATGGTTACATCAAACATATGCACCTTATGGTCTCGGATAACGGCAAAAGAAATATGGTTTTACCCCTGAAAATGGCCTTTTAAGGCTTCAAAACACCTATTATTGGGGCGATATTGGTTAAATAACAAGGGGTTAGCTTGGACCCCAAGCAACAAGCCAAACTCAAAGAATTACTCGTAGACCTTCTTCATATTCTTAC
>JAYEMW010000305.1:0-12239 GCA_034718555.1 Thermodesulfobacteriota bacterium | reverse complement strand
TTTCCCATTGTCTATTGCTCTGCAAAAAATGGAATTGCTACGGAAGATATTGAGAAACCCGGGAAAGATTTCAAACCGCTGTTCAATAAAATTATTTCACATATTCCTTCTCCCAGTGGAAATCCTAATGCTCCACTTCAGATGCTTGTCAGTTCAATTGATTATTCGCCTTATCTCGGTAGACTCGGTATTGGAAAGATTACGCAGGGCAAGATGAACATTAACAAAGAAATTTCTGTTGCATTACGCAACGGCTCTGTTGTACCTGCACGTGTAACTAAGATTTACAGGTTTGTAGGAAACGAAAAAAAACCTATTGATGTTGCTGAAGTCGGTGAAATAGTGGCTGTTGCTGGAATGGAGGACGTGACAGTAGGCATGACGTTTACCGACCCAAAAAATCCATCGCCCTTGGCCCCCATGAAAATTGACCCACCTACACTTTCTATGAATTTTATCCCAAACGATTCACCTTTTGCCGGCACAGAGGGGCATTTTATAACATCGAACCATCTTTTTGAAAGGCTCCATCGGGAGACTCTAACAGATGTTGCCCTTCATGTGGAAGAGATCCAAAACGAGGTAGGCATGAAGGTGTCGGGCCGTGGTGAACTTCATCTATCTATACTCATTGAGAGAATGCGCCGTGAGGGATATGAGTTTCAGGTAACACGCTCGCAGGTGATAATGAAAGAGCAGGACGGGAAGCTTCTTGAGCCCTTTGAAGAGCTTACGGTTGATGTTGATGAACAATATATGGGCGTGGTTATTGAAAAACTTGGCCAACGAAAAGGAAAAATCCTCCATATGAATCAGGAAAGCGGCATGGCCCGCTTGGTATACCGCATTCCAACCAGAGGCCTTTTGGGGTATCGTTCTGAATTTATGACAGACACCAGGGGAATGGGAATAATGAACTACATGTTTATGGATTTTGGCGTTTTTGTTGGGGAAATACAAAATAGGAGAAATGGCGTACTTATTGTAAAGGAGCCCTGTAGCACTGTTGCGTATGCATTATTCAATCTTCAAGATAGAGGACGCTTGTTCTATGGGCCAGGTGAAAAAGTCTACCCCGGTCAAATCATAGGTGAACACTGCCGTTACAATGATCTGGTGGTAAACCCAGGGAAGATGAAGAAACTCAGCAATATGCGGGCTGCAGGCTCCGATGAAAATATAGTCCTGACAACACCCACTTTACTTTCACTGGAAAACTGCATTTCCTATATAAATGACGATGAGCTGGTAGAAATCACGCCCAAGGCGATACGCCTTCGCAAGAGAAATAGAGGATAACATATCAATCCAGACCTCGTAATTTATAACGTATAATGGTGTGATATTTTGGACATAAACCTCTATTTCCAACCCAGACCGAGCTGATGTCCAATTAATTTGCAATCCCGCGTGATATAAAGATCTTTAGTCATTTGTATAATGAGAATGAAGAGGTCTGCATTAAGATTTAGATTGTAACTTCTATGCACAATATATGTGTAAAATTTGCAATAGTTATACAACAAAAAAATAGAATGAAATATCATGATAACATTATATAATATCCATAAAATCAGCATGTTATATTCACTGAAATGCTTTTTTCTAATTTAATTGTACTTTTGGCATAACACTTGCTTAAAAAAGTTTGATTTTTGAAGCTACTATCGGATTATAGTTTGACAAGCATACATTTTAAAGGAGCTGCAATGGATTTAAGACAGAGAACACTCAAGGAGGAAATAAGCTGTGTTGGGATAGGTCTTCACTCGGGAAGGCAAGTAAAATTAAATATGAAGCCTGCACCACCCAATACAGGTATAATTTTTGAGCGGATTGATATAGCGCCCAGTCGTTGCGTTGAGGCTTCCTTTGATAATGTTGTTCAAACGAATATGGCTACCACTATTGGTTTTAATGGATATAGTGTTGCTACAGTAGAGCATATTATGGCTGCATTTTTTGGAATGGGGATAGATAATGTTTTAGTTCAGGTTGATGGTGGGGAAATCCCTATCATGGATGGGAGTTCTGCACCTTTTATATTTCTCATAAAAAATGCCGGCATTGCTATGCAAGATGATTACAAGAAGTTCTTTTTCGTAAAAAGAGCAGTAAAAATCAAAGATGGAGACAGGCGCGCCTATCTTTACCCATCAAACGAGTTAAAAATAAGCTATAAAATTGATTTTAATCATCCATTAATAAAAGATCAGTCCTACGAAATGTCTTTTTCCCAGGATAGCTTTATTAAAGATATTAGCAAGGCACGGACATTTGGCTTTCTTAAGGATGTTAAGATATTAAGAAATAACGGCCTTGCAAAGGGTGGCTCTTTAGATAATGCCATTGTTGTGGATGATTTCAGAATTCTAAATGATGGTGGACTGAGATACAAAGATGAGTTTGTTAGGCATAAAATGCTTGATTTTATAGGTGATTTAGCAATTCTTGGACATCCTGTAATTGGACACTTTGTTGTAGAAAAATCAGGGCACTCCTTAAATCAACGATTACTTAAAAAATTTATGGATCAAAAAAATTCCTGGGAGATCGTCCAATTTAAAGAAAAAAAAGAATTAAAGAAAAAAAGAATTAGAATTCCAGCATTTGGAGAACTTGGCTTATCTCTTCCATAGTAAGCGTTCACGGGTTCAAAGGTTCAAGGGTCCAAAGGTTGTGCCCCCATCACCATATGCCATTTTGTAAGCGTTTTGTACGTTAAAACCGACTGCTTCTACGTCCCCACAAATCTGAAGCATGGCGCTTGGTAATAATTTTAAAAAACCCGCATTTTTACGGGCATTTTAGGGATCCAATTTCAGTCTTTTCCCTGACCCCTGGTCTATGCCTGGTTTGGCAGTCCTTTTCATAGGCTCCTTAAGGAGTGTATCTTCTTCTCTTGGGTGCCCCAATCTTGCTAAGAAAAGCAGTATTTGCTGATTTATTAAATCTTGCAATGGTCTCTTTCTTCTTCTATTATGGAAATAGATTTCAACATTTCAATATTAAAATTTCACCGTTCAATAGTCCGCGGTTACAATGACAAGTAATGATCTAAAAAGGCGCAAACGAGAAATAAGCGGCATTGCAATTATATTGCCCGTTATAATCCTCCTTACCTATCTGATAACCAGGATATTCGATCTTGGTATTGATCTTCCGATTACAGACAGCATCCTCGTTTTTTCTCTGATAAATATAAATGTAATATTGCTTCTTCTTCTCCTTTATCTGACCATAAGAAACCTGGTCAAGCTTGTTTTAGAGAGAAAAGGAAAGACAATCGGCTTTGGTCTCAGGCCAAAACTTGTCTTTGCATTTTTGATACTCTCCCTTTTGCCAACTATAATTATCTTCTTTGTTTCGGTACAATTTATTTCAATATCGACGGATTATTGGTTCAGTCTTCCGATTGAACAATCTCTTCAAAAGTCTGTAGAAATCGGAGAAGATTACTTTAACAAAACAGGAGATGATTTAATTTCTTTTGGCAACAGTCTCAGCTCTCTCATTACTCATAGGGGTTTAATGAATTTGCCTGAATCAGATAAACTGCAGTCGTTTATCGAGGAAAAAAGGAGGGAATATAACCTTGATGCTATTCGGATTTTTTCTTCGAATTTGCGTCCAAGGGCGGTTTCTTATAACAACAAGGTTGATTTAAAAATATTTAAGGACCTTGATGTCGAGAAGCTCTACAAAAGCTTTAAGTACTCAACTGATATGAGGGCAACTGAAAAATCGTCACAAGGAGATTTAGTAAGGGGGATAGTGCCTATATTTTCACAGGAAGACACAAAGGCCCAGCTTGGGTCAATTGTCCTTGCAAAATTCATCCCTGAGCTTATCTCTAACAGATTAGCTACCATTGACAAAGGACTTCAAGGATACAAGTATTTAAAGACATTAAAAAAACCTATAAAGGTAAGTCATTTAATAACCCTTTCTATAGTAACTTTATTGGTAGTTTTTTCAGCAATCTGGTTTGGATTGTACCTTTCAAGGGGAATTACAGTTCCCATTGAAGAGCTGGCCGCAGCGACAAACAGGATAGCATCCGGTGATTATAACTTTTATATAGATTTACAATCCAGAGATGAAATGGGTGTGCTTGTAGATTCATTCAATAGGATGACCAGGGATCTTATGAATGGTACACGCGCCCTTGATGCTGTCAACAGAGATCTAATCAAGACGAATAAGGAGTCGGAGCAGAGGGGAATTTATATGGAGACTATCTTAAAGAATGTTGCTGCTGGAGTTATATCAGCAGATTCTAAAGGGGTAATCTCAACTATAAATAAATCTGCGGAAAAGATGCTTAATATCTCTGCCAGAGAAGTAATTGGGCGTAATTATATGGATATTTTAGGGCCTCAATATCGATCTATTATCAGTAGTTTTATATCAGATGGAGATATTTTTAAGAAAGAAACTGCACAGAGGGAGATAGGGATATCCATAAAGAGAAGGTATTTAAAGCTTTTAGTATCCTTGAATACATTGAGAAACGATCAGGACAAATACATTGGTTTAGTCGCAGTATTTGAAGACCTCACTGAATTAGAAAGGGCACAGAGGATGGCTGCGTGGAGAGATGTTGCCAGAAGAATTGCCCATGAGGTAAAAAACCCTTTGACGCCTATTCAGCTTTCAGCTCAGAGGCTGAGAAGAAAATACGGTGAACGGCTTTCAAGAGAAGATGGAATTGTTTTCGATGAATGTACGCGGTTAATAATAGACAGCGTGGAAGAATTGAGATTGTTGGTAAACGAATTTTCAAATTTAGCCCGCATGCCTCCTGCCAGACTTGCCCCATACAACATTAAATTAATAATTAAAAATGCAATATTATTATATAAAGATACCCATAAAAATATTGCATTCAGCCTCATTGATAATGATCGCATTCCTGTGTTCAAACTTGATAAGGAACAAATCAAGCGCGCAATGATTAACCTCTTAGATAACGCTGTGGCAGCTATTTCTGATAAAGGAAAAATTAATATCAGTCTTTTTTACGAAGATGCATCAGGTACTATTAGGATAGAGATAGCCGACACCGGTGAAGGAATATCCGATAAAGACAAAGAAAGGCTTTTTGAACCATATTTTTCTACAAAAAAGGCTGGAACAGGGTTAGGTCTAGCTATTGTTAGCAAGATAATTGCTGACCATAATGGCTTGATAAGGGTTGAGGACAATACGCCGAAAGGGACAAAATTCGTTATAGAGCTGTCCGTATATGGCTTAAAGGGACGAACGTTAGTTGCCTGAACAAAAAATTTTTAAAACCATCAATTGCAAACAACAGATGATTATTTTCTACCATTTTTTAACCACCCTTATTCTTGTAATATTTTTCCCGGTTATTTATCTTTTAAAACGAAAAGATAATTTCAGGGGATTATTTGCGCTAAACCTTCCATATTTCAGAAATTGTAAAACAGCCCGAATATGGGTCCATGCCCTTTCAGTGGGGGAGGTTTTATCTGCCATTCCTCTGCTTGAATCCCTGAAATGCAAATATCCATCGCGGGAGATTGTCCTTTCTGTTAAAACAATCACAGGCTTAGAAATTGCAAAAAATAAGCTTAAAACCAAAGTTGATTATATTGTGCAAATGCCCCTTGATTTCTGGTGGTTTATAAGGAAGATTATAAAAAATATAAATCCAGGAATTTTCCTGTTAATAGAAACAGATATATGGCCTGGTTTAATTACCACATTAAGAAATATAGGTGTGAGAACAATTCTGGTAAACGGAAGGATTTCCCCTAAAACAGGGCAAGTTTACAAGAGGTGGAAATCTTTAATCAAGTGGGTATTTGAACCGTTTCAATTATTCTTGATGCAAACAAATATTGATAAATACAGGATGTTTAACGGAGGAATATTACCTGAAAAGTTAAAGGTTACGGGAAATATTAAGTTTGATAAAAAATGGAAAAACCTTGAAAATAAAGATCGGGACAAATTGATAAGGCTTTTTAACCTTAGAAATAAAAAAATATGGGTGGCGGGCAGCACCCATTATCCTGAGGAAAAAATTATATTCCAGGTGTTTATTGAGCTTATTAAACAATTTCCTGATTTGTCTCTTATAATTTGTCCTCGAGAGCAAAGCAGATTTAATGAGGTACTTTATATCGCCGGAGAACTCGGACTAAATATAGCAAAGAAAACTGAATTGGTGAGGGTAGGCGACTCCAATACAAAAAATGCCCAGGCTGGCAAGTATGAGCACAATGTCTTTCTCCTTGATACGCTTGGGGAGTTAGCCCAGGTTTATGATTTGGCCCATATTGCATTCGTAGGTGGAAGTATTGCGCAAAGGGGTGGACATAATCTTTTGGAACCGGCCTTTTTTGGGGTTCCTGTTGTTTTTGGTCCTTACATGTACAATTTTTCGGATATGGCAAAAAAAATAATAGAATATGGGGGTGGCAGAAAAGTAAAAGATAAGTCAGAATTATTCCATGTGATGCTTAAGCTTTTAAGGAAAGAGGGTGAGAGGCAAAAGATAGGAAAAAGGGCCAAGGAATTTGTGTTACAAAATCAGGGAGCACTTAACAAGGTAATGAAACTTATTGAGCCATTTATAGATAGGTGTTGATTGGAAAGTATTTACAAAAACATGCAGTCGAACATGTTTTTTTTATTTATATTGAAGATGCTTTCCCTCATGTATACCCTTGTTACAAAATTGAGGATAGCCTCATATAGCATTGGTTTTTTTAAGACTGTGTCCCTTCCTGCATATGTAGTTAGCGTAGGAAACATAACAACAGGAGGCACAGGAAAAACTCCATTTGTTGCAATGATAGCCAAGTGGGCCATCAAAAATGGGATCAAAACTGCCATACTCTCCAGAGGCTATAAGAGGAAAAAGGGAAATAGATTTCTTATAGTATCTGATGGTCAACGTATTTTTGCATCAGCAGACGAGGCAGGAGATGAGCCCTTTTTGCTGGCCAAAAAATTGAAATCGATCGCTGTGCTGGTATCAAAGAAAAGGCATAGAATAGGGTATCTGGCATTAAAATTATTCAATTCACATCTGCTGCTTTTAGATGACGGGTACCAACACTTATCTGTAAAAAGAGATCTAAATATTTTGCTTATAGATTCTCTGTGGCAGTTTGGCAATAATTCCCTATTGCCTGCAGGTCCTTTAAGAGAGCCGGTTAATGAAATAAAGAGGGCCGATATTATTGTGCTTACTAAATGCAAGGATAAAAATACAGGGCATGATCTTTTATCCTATTTGCAAGGAACCTATCCGGAAATACCGATTTTACGAGCCGGGCATTTCCCAGACCAGGTTTGGCTTCCCCTTAAAGATAAATTTTATGCTCCAAAATTCCTGTCAGGAAAGCGGGTGGTTGCATTTGCAGGACTGGCCAACACAGGTGATTTCTTTAACATGATTAAAGACCTTGGCGCCATTATTGTCCACTCTAAGTCCTTCCCGGATCACAAGTATTTTAATGAAAAAGAGATCAAAGAGCTTATATATCTTAAGACCCTCTCAAATGCCGATCTTTTGCTGACAACAGAGAAAGACTGGTCAAGAATTGTTGGGAAAATTGATAATGACGTGGACCTTGCAATATTAACCATAAAAATAAAAATTATTTCAGAGCAAACATCAGAAAAAAATAAGCTTTTTGGTATTATAAAACAGGGAATATTACGATGAAAAGACCTGCTGTTTTTATAGACAGAGATGGAACTATCAATGAACAAATGGGTTATATTAACCACATAAGCAGATTTTCCCTTTTACCCAGGTCGGCTGAAGCCATTAGACTGTTGAACGGCAAAGGTTATTTGACAATTATTGTTTCCAATCAATCAGGGGTTGCGAGGGGGTATTTCCCAATAAAATTGGTTAATCAGGTAAATGAACATATGTGCAATCTGCTTAAAGCTGAGAATGCAAAGATTGACGGGATATTTTTTTGTCCCCACCATCCACATGGATCCGTGCCTGAATACAGTTTTTCATGTGATTGCAGAAAACCAAAAACAGGCCTTATTGAAAAGGCCTGCAAAAGCTTCGATATTGATTTAAAAAGGTCCTTTGTAATCGGTGATACATATACGGACATTGAAATGTCTCATCGGGCAAACATAGAGGGTGTTCTTGTAAAGACAGGATATGGCCTTGGGGAAATTGAGCACACCCTTCCAAATAAAAATATTAAACCGACTCATATTTTTGGAGATCTCTTTGAGGCAGTTCAGTGGATTACAGGTCTACCATAACCTCATATATTAATCATCAAATGAGTATCCAAACATTTCAATATCGCGCTTGAAGTATTCAGCGATAAGTCGGGCAGTTTCATCGTTGTAGTATTTTTTATATGAGGTTCTATCTTCAGCCTGTCTTTTATGTGGAAGTTTTTGCGGTGTAATTCCTACTTTGTTGCAAACTTCTTTGAAATTTTCTTCTAACTTCTCATATCTTCCGATATAATTAACAATAATATTGCCGTTAAGATCGACGACATAATCAGACTGTAACTCAATCGATGTGTCAACGATGTAATGGTATGCCCGGTTAGGGCCAAGCTTCCATCGTAGAAATGCCTCAAAATCATCTATGCCGGTCAACAGGTGTGGCCTTTCCCGTAGTATGTGATGATAAGAGCTTACCTGAAGGTCCCATGGATTCCTAACAAAGGCAAACTTAAATAGTTCATCAAAAAGTTCTTTTGGTAACATTTCATATGCTGCAATAATTTTGGCATGCCTTGGGAATTTACAGGCTATACGATGATTAGTGATTGAGCTGAGCCTGCTGGCCAAAAATAATGGAATCCTGTATGGGTCACTCCATTTATAACGTTCCATTGCAGAACGAATACTCGTGCCCCCTGTTTTGGCAATATGGACAAAAAGAAATTTATAACGAATAGAGAGTAGCATTTATAATGTTCCTAATGTAAATACCTTTATCCTGTTAAAGCATCCAAATACCTTTTACTGCTTTTTTCCACCGTATACTCACGTACAGCGCTCATTAAAAACTTCTTTTCATGTGAGTTGTCAAGTGCTGAATGCATTGCAGTAGCTAAGGCATGTGCATCACCAACCGGAACTAAAGGTCCGTAACGTCCATTCGAAAGAATTTCACTTGGTCCGCTCGGGCAATCAGTGGAAACCACTGGAATCCCAAGGGCAAGTGCCTCAATCAGTGCATTTGGGGATCCTTCCCAGGCTGAGGAAAGCACAAAAAGTGATGCCCTCTTAAGATATGCAAAGGGATTTTCTGTAAATCCAGGCATATAGAGGTCATCCTTCACTCCTAACTCAGTTGCCAGGCCTTCAAGCAAAGGACGGTCATTTCCATCACCAATTATAATGAGTCTGCAAGGGCGATTAAGGCGTACCTTGGCGAATGCCTTTATAAGAGTTGGAAAATCCTTCTGGCGGGTAAGTCTTCCTACACCAAGAATTACCGGTATACCACCACCTAAAAACCACGGATGGATAATATTTTCCTCGGCGAGCTTAAAGAGCTTAAAGGGGATAGTAGGATTAGGAATGACTTTTATATCTTCACCAGGCAGACCTGTTATTTTTGAGATATCTGCGGCCACTCCTCTTGAAACGGCTATGACAGAGTCAGCAAAGGGATAAATGAGGCGCATAGGCATGTACCACGCCATGTGCAACAACTTGCTCTTCCCTGTCAGGGCAGCAGAAGTTGTGGTACCCATACGCACTACAACCCTGGTTGATACACCTGCAAGTATTTTTGCAAGAATAGCGACCTGGTTTGCGCGATTTTTTGCCGCCAAAAGGGCATCAGGTCGCTTTCGTCTTAGATAAATTATAAGTGGCAGGAGGCTGCTGAATGTATGCGAGGCTTTCAGTTTAACAAGATTAACCCCTGGAGGGAATGAATCAAGATTTAGTTTTTGAGTTTTAACAAGCACTAAATCAACCTTACACCCTAATAGTGTAAGACCCTCGATGAGATTAACCATCATACGCTCTACACCGCCTTCGCCGGAAAAAGAAACAAAGATGGCTATTTTGAAGTTATTTATAGTACGGCTCATTATTTTTATAAATATTTAGGCGGAAATTATAATTTTATGCCCATAGCAGATAAATATCTATCCGTGCTCTTTTCAATCCTATAGGGTTTTGCTGCACATTTAATGATATCAACATCCAAAGGATTTTGCAAGGTTTCAAATATTGCCTCAGCTAAGGCATTTGCATCCCTGATCGGCACAAGTTTTCCATAGCGACCATCTTGAAGTATCTCTCTTGGACCACTTTTGCAATCAGTGGCCACTACAGGTATTCCTAATGCTAAGGCCTCGGTAAGAGCACTTGGTGAACCCTCCCATATAGAGGAAAGAACAAATAAATTTGACCTGGCTATATAGGAGTAAGGATTATCAACAAATCCCGGAAGGCAAAAATCATCCTTGACGCCTAATTCAGTTGCTAATGCCCTTAGCTTGGGTCCCTGTCGGCCCTTACCTAAAATAAGAAGGCGGCAAGACAGTCTTTTATGAACCTGCGAAAAGGCCTGTATGAGGGTGCGAAAATCTTTTGCCCTGCTAAATCTGCCCATGCCAATTATAATTGGCGAGCCTTCCCCGTTAAACCATGGATGATACACCGGTTTTTTAGCAAGAAAAGGTAATTCAGGTGTTACTACTGGATTGGGAATAACTTTTATTCGATCAACCGCTATGCCTGTTAAGTTTGCTATATCTTCCGCAACACCCATGGAAACGGCTATAATGGTATAGGCCCGTTTATAAAGGTTTTGCATTATATGTATATTTGTAAATTTCTTCAGTGGGTTTCGATTTTTCAATACCTCTGAAACCGTTGTACCAACTCGTAAAACAATATGCGTAGGAACGTCAGCCAAAAGACCAGCCAAGACAGCTACATAATTAGCACTGTCCTTTGCTGAGAGTAATGCTTTCGGTTGCTCTTGTTTAAGATAACGGATCAATGCCGGAAGCACCTTGATTGAATTAGAGGTTCCCAATTCTATAATCCGAATCTTTTGTGGAAGGGATGACAGGTATGGACCTGTTGCCTTTTTTATCAAAAAGTCTACATCCACACCCCTCTTAATAAAACCATGGGAAAGGTTGCACAACATTCGCTCAACTCCTCCATCCCCAAAAGAAGGAATGAAGATGCTAATTTTTAAGGATTTCCCTTGTGAAAAAGTCAAACATTAAACCCCTTTCCGGTTTTTGCGAATTGTGAAGCTGTATGCAATGGCATTTAAAATAATGCAGTAAAATCTAAATTCTGTAGATAAACGGAAATTACCAAAACTCCATATAGCAAGCAGTCCCATTGCTCCTGATATAAATAAAAAATAATCCATAGGCAAATTTAGGCTTTTATAGCCACCCCATAGGGACCTGATAATGCACCACATGACGCCTATCATAAATAACATTCCTATGCCACCAAATCTTACTAATACTTCAAGATACGTGTTATGCAGATGATCCAAGATTCTTTGTGACTTATCCAAAAGTTTTGTGATTTCCGTACCTGGACCCCATCCAAAAAAAGGTCGCTCCAAAAACCTGTTGATGCCGTACATGTATATATGGACCCTTATCCCAAGACCACCGGTGTATGGTATTTCTTCAAGATCGAGGGGAAGGAGATGGTTTACAGTTTCCATCTGAGAGGATATACGTTTTTCAATGGTATCTAAATTCTTATATAACAAGATCCCTGCTGCCATAACTATAAGTAGGCCTGCAAAGGAGTTATATGCCCATATTTTTATATGCTTAGATTTAACCCAATGGCTAATTCTTATCCAGAGCAGTGGGGGAAAGACAATAAATAAGGCAATCCAGGTTGTTAAGGATTGGGTGATTATTAAAATCTGTATGTTCACTCCAAGAAGTACAAGCCATAGAAATAGGCGTAATATAAACAAAAAAGGTTTTTTTAGATTTCCCAAAATCCGCGGTCCCATTAACAATAATCCTAATGTTATTGTCCCGCTAAAAAGACCCATTAAAGAAATTTGGTGACCAAATCCTCCTCGGGTTCCTCGTAGAAGAATATTAATCCGGCTCCAATCTTGAGAATAAATAATTCCAAGAAGAAAACCTGCAAGGGCAAGATATAGGGAAATGGAAATTTGTTTTTTTCCACCCTTGAACCACCATGCTACAAATAAAAAACACCATAAGTGCAACCAATCAGCAATGCTG
>JAYEMW010000304.1:0-2405 GCA_034718555.1 Thermodesulfobacteriota bacterium | reverse complement strand
TGGTAAAAATTATTGGAGAGTAATTATAGATTAGGGGTATTTATTATGACGAAAATTGAAAAAATTAATTTTGGACAAATTTTTGCTGAAACGATTAGAAATGAACAGTTGGCAGAAAAGGCGCTAAATTACCTGCATATTGAAAAAAAGATTGAAAAAGCAATTATTTATAATGAGCTTCTTCCAAAGAAGATGATTGGCTATTCCCCTGAAAAGAAATCGCTTGCCTTTCCACTCGTTAGGGGATTTCTCACAGTAGGTATTCAGTATATTGCGATTGAGGACGTTGAAATAAACGGACAGATGATAAAAGAGGGACAAGAGTTTTTTCATGAAGGGAGCGATCTTGAAACAGGCATCTTTAACCTTCAGAGAAATTTTAGGGATGTAATCATTACCTCAGGAATACTGGATCTTTTAAGTGCAGATTGTGGAGGTGTTTCTTTGCCGAATCTAAAAAGCCTGAATCAGTTAAAGTTATTTTTAGATATGGATACAGGGATTTGCCTTAAAAATATAAAGGGAAGAGAAACAGCAACTAAAAAGGCATTGGAGATACTCCCGGATGCAAGAATAATCAGATTGCCAGAGGGGTTTAATGATATACACCAGCTTTTGCTTGAAAAAGGAAAAGAATATTTAAAAACGTTTCTTTCCGGCGAGGAAAAAGTTGATGTGGAAAAAGACGCGTATGAAACAAAGGTCGAAAGTGTATCTGAAACAGGAAACAATAATTATTTTGAAAATTCCGGACAGGAGAATACGGAGGCCACTCTTAGGTATGCATTAGAGAGGGCCAGACAACTGAAAATGAAGAAAATTCTTGTGTCAAGCTGCAGTGGAAGTACGGCATTCAAGGCATTGGAAATATTTGGAAAGGAATTATCAACTATAATAGTAACGCATGTTACCGGCTTCAAAGAACCAGGCCACCAGGAATTGAGAGATGAAGACAGGAAAATGCTTACAAAGAGGGGCGCAACGGTTTTTACGGCACAACACGCATTTGCCGGGGTAGGCAGGGCCATTAGAAACAAGACAGGTTCCTATCAAATAGATGAAATCATTGCTTTTACCTTGAGAACATTCGGACAGGGCACAAAGGTTGCTGTTGAGATAGCACTGATGGCGGCAGATGCTGGGCTAATCAGGGTAGATGAGGATATTATTTCTATTGGAGGAACAATGACCGGAGTAGATACTGCACTGTTGTTGAGACCGGCCCATACACAAAATTTCTTTGATTTAAAGGTAAGGGAAGTCATATGTAAGCCCTTTGATTTTTAGTATCTTTGAGCTCTTAAAGCTTTGTGGCTGAATAAAGACTTTTCGTAACCGTTCACGGTTCAAAGGTTCACGGTTCAAAGGTTGGATTCTCATCACCATACGCTATTTTGTAAACGTTCTATACGGGAAAACCGCTCGCTTCTGCTTTCCCACAAATCAAGAACATGGTATTTGGCGATGATGTGGCAAACCCCGTATTCTTTACGAGCATTTCGGGGATCCAATTTGAGTCTTTTCCCTAACCCTGAACCCTGAACGTTGAACCGTGAACGGTTACGACTTTTATTAAGCTGCTATTATGCCCCGGAAGGCCACAAATTGCGATTTTTCAATGGCCCTGAACATCAATAGCTGCGTTGTTCAGACTCGCAATAGCTGGCTATTACGAGCCTTCACGCCTTGCTCTTGATGCTCATTGCTCACCGAAAAAAACGCAATTTATAACCTTCTGGGGCATATATTCAAATGAGAGAAAAAAGAAAAAAGAAACGGCTCAGCAAGCAGAAAAATAAATTCGAGAAAAAGAAAGAATTTATAAATAAACCATTTGATGGCGTGCTTATAAATAGCAAAGCTTCCTTGTCAACGGAGGAACCTGTTTTAGATGATGATTCAACAAGCATTTCTAAAGAAGATAAGGAAGAGTATCTTTTTCAAGAGGCCATGAAGGGTGTAGTGCCTTTACGGGATAATAATAAGAAAAAAATAATTAAACCTCCTTCGCAGAAGGAGGATGCCCATATTTTGACACCTGATTCAAGGCACAAGACAAAGGAATATTTTAAATCCCTGATTAATGAGCCCGAGGCATGGGATATCTCCTTCAGTGATGAGTACATGGAGGGTGCAACTTCCGGTATAGGCCCCAGGGCTATGAAAAAACTCAAGAGGGGTGAATTTTCCGTTCAAGACTATATTGACCTGCATGGCCTGACAAAGGTTGAGGCAGAGGAAGTGGTTAATAATTTCATAGTCAAGAGCCATAACAAAGGGATGAGGTGCGTACTTATTATCCACGGCAGGGGGTTAGGCTCGGTTGACAATCAACCTGCCATAAAAAAGGAGCTCCCAACGTGGTTTAAAAGAGGGGCATTAAAAAAAATAGTCCTGGCGTTTGT
>JAYEMW010000303.1:0-12537 GCA_034718555.1 Thermodesulfobacteriota bacterium | reverse complement strand
AGCAGTCTCATATTCAATTTTTGCGAGTCCATATTTTTTGTCTTCGAAAAAACTATCTCCTTTTTTCTCATATTCCCCGGGTTCTTTCCCAGAGAAAATTTTTAAAATTCCCATTAAATAATCTCCTTTATATATATCTTTCTTTCAGGCAAGCTGAAATTTATGGTTCTATAGCACTCTTAGGGGAATAAGGGCAAGGTGAAAAACTTTTTACGAAATTGTTAATATTAACTTGACTAATAATAAAAAATTTCTTAGTTAATATATAGTCTAATTATTGGTAACTTAAACAATGGAAAGGAGGAACTATGGGTGCTTTATTAATCATGTTACTGGCATTTGCCGGTTACATTATCATGTATCAATTGTACGGAAAATTTATTGGTAATAAAATTTTTGCCCTGTCAGGTGAGGCAAAAGTGCCGTCTGTGGAAATGGAAGACGGCATGGATTATGTACCTACCAAGAAAGAGGTGATTTTTGGACATCATTTTACATCAATTGCAGGAACAGGGCCTATTGTAGGACCTGCCATTGCCATTATATGGGGCTGGGTGCCCGCCATGCTATGGATTTTTCTCGGCACAATAATAATGGGGGCTGTGCATGACTTTGGCTCCTTGATTATTTCAATGAGAAACCAGGGGAAATCTATTGCGGAATACACCTCCAAATACATTAACAGCCGCACCAGGTTTCTGTTTTTTGTTATTGTGTTTTTAGAATTGTGGATTGTTATTGCTATCTTCGGGCTGGTGATTGCCGTTGTTTTTATGATGTTTCCGCAATCAGTTATCCCGGTCTGGCTGGAAGTTTTAATTGCCTTATACCTGGGACATCTTATCTATAAGAAAGGCGCAAATATTATGACCTGGTCGATTATAGCGGTGATTGTCATGTATGCCACGTTTATAATCGGCTATTATGTGCCGTTCAAGATGCCTGCTATTGCAGGAATCCCTGCCACAGGCGTATGGACCATTATCTTGCTGGCCTATGCATTTATAGCCTCTACACTGTCGGTAACCACCTTGCTTCAGCCTCGAGACTTTATCAACTCTCATCAGCTGGTTATCGCACTTGCCCTTCTGGTATTGGGGGTCCTGTTTTCCGCCTTTAGCGGCAATCTTCATATAGTAGCGCCTGCCGTGCAGGCCAGCCCTGCAAAGGCGCCATCCATGTGGCCCTTCCTGTTTATCACCATTGCGTGCGGAGCTATTTCGGGATTTCATTCCCTGGTTTCCTCGGGTACGTCGGCAAAACAGGTTCGCACAGAACAGGACTCACTCTTTGTCGGGTATGGATCAATGTTGATGGAAGGAACCCTTGCTACATTAGTGGTCATGGCAGTAGCAGCAGGAATCGGAATGGGCTACACGCCAAAGGGCGGAGAAATGGTGACAGGAATAGCAGCGTGGACGACCCATTACTCATCATGGGCTGCGGCCGCAGGCCTGGGCTCTAAAATAAATGCCTTCGTTATTGGCTCTGCTAATATGATAGGAAGCATTGGCATTCCAAAGGGAATAGCCGTAGTTATCATGGGTGTCTTTGTGGCATCATTTGCCGGCACAACGTTGGATACAGCCACAAGGATTCAGCGCTATGTTGTCGCTGAAATATTCACTGACCTCAAACTCAACTTTTTAACAGGTCGTTATACTGCTACCTTTATTGCAGTTGCAACCGGCTTGGTGCTCGCCTTTGCAACAGGTGCAAGCGGAAAAGGGGCCTTGACACTGTGGCCCATGTTTGGAGCAGTTAACCAGACCCTGGCAGCCCTTGCACTGATTATTATAACCCTTTACCTCCAGACCAAAGGTGGTATAAAATGGATGGTTGCAGGGTTTCCTGCCCTTTTTATGGCCTTTATGACCATCTGGGCAGTTGTAGTAAACCAGACCAAGTTCCTTGGTGCACACAACATGTTATTAACCGTTGTAAATATCGTTATACTTATAGTGGCTGTATGGATTACCATAGAAGGGCTTTTTAAATTTTTCACTTTATTCGGTACATCAACCGGAGAAGCAGAGCCCGAAGCTACATAAAATCAATGCGGGGGCACCATAACTGGTTGCCTCCGCAGATTTTTCTCTTAAGGGATTTTATCCGGCAAGATTCGTTTAGATATAAAAGTAATGATTATTTTAATATTACAATTGTGCTGTATACATGACTGATGAATTAAAAAAGACCTACTATATACTGTTATTGCCATCAGTTACCGGTTTTGTTTTGTTATTTTTTCTAAAGACATATAATGCCATAAATATGGAGACCGTTCAGTTTTCCGGATTTTTTTCTTCCCTTATTTTCATTTTGACCGCGGTTTTTGCAATAGCCTTGCCCATCTTTTACCGCACACTTTTTGCGCATAAAATCCGTGATGAAAAAGGTGTTTCCGAGAAAGATTTCATTAAATTTGAACGTGGGTTTCTGTTTATAGCATTGATAGCGCCTTATTTAACGTTGATTGCCTATGTCTTTAATATCCCACGTTTTTATGCAGCCGGCAGCCTTTTAATGTCAATGTATGCAGTTTATTATTACTATCCTTCCAAAAGGCGTATAAGTTTTGAAAAGAGAATTTTTAGAGTCAGATAATTATTGATAACTAATGAAAATAAGAGTAGATAAAGCCTTAAAGATTATTAAGAAAAAAATTGCCTCGGCTTGGAAAATCGCGGACGGGGTGGCGCGAGGCAAGGCAGTTGAAATCAGCGAGTTTGAATTTGAGGAACTAAATCATGTCTTCGGGCTTTTGGTCTTAGGCTCTTTTGTAGGATTGCCCTCACCACCAATGCAGATTTCACTGAATTTGATGCCTCTTATGGAAAAAGAACTGATGCTAATGATGGAAAAGGTTGATACCGCCCATGAGCCGATATCAGACCTTTTCTCAGTACTGGATATTGATTAATTATGAATAAAGCGACAAATATGTTTTTTGTGGGAAAGGGTGGAGTTGGAAAATCGACCTCAGCTGCGCTTAATTCCTTGTTTTTGGCCCAGAAAGGGTTCAGGGTTCTTATTGTTTCACTTGATCCTGCCCATAACCAGGCTGATATTTTTCAGAAAAAACTTTCCCATAAGGCCTCAGAGGTTGTCCCCAATTTATTGGCAATAGAGGTTGATCAGGAATACTGGATCAAACAATATCTCAAAGATATTCAGGCCCAAATCCAGAGAACATATTCATACCTGACAGCCTTTAATCTGGACAAGTATTTCAAGGTAATAAGGCACTCCCCCGGCCTGGAAGAATATGCATTAATTTTGGCTTTTAAGGATATACAACAGAGATTTAACAAGCTTGATTTTTTGGTTTTTGATATGCCTCCTACTGCGCTGGCACTAAATTTCTTTAACCTCCCATCCCTGTCTCTGATCTGGATAGAACATATGCTGGATCTACGCAAGGAAATTATTAAGAAACGAGATATACTTACCAAAATCAAACTGATGAAGAAGGAAAGAGAAACAGACAAGATATTGAATACAATCAATACAATGAAGACCGATTACAATGACTTAATAAGTACGTTTGAAAACCCTGAAGTCACCCATGTAAACCTCATCTTAAATCCGGATAAACTGTCACTCGCTGAATCGTTAAGGATTTTGAGTTCTTTGAAGGATATCAACATTAACTTGAATCTCGTTATCAAGAATAAAATGCAAATAAATTCCTCATCCTCTGACATTGACCATGCCTTTAACTCATTGCCGATACTTGATCTGCCAAGCTCTGAGACTCCCCTCATAGGGGTTGAAAAGCTGAAGCAATTTTTGAAAGAAAATGAAGATGTTTTAGAGGAATATTTAAATCCCTCCTGAAAAATGCATTAATAAAAAGAAATAATTCCAGTCACAAGTTATGAGACAACACAAAAAAATAGGCCTTGCATTAGGAGGTGGAGGGGCACGAGGTTTGGCCCATATTGGCGCGGTGAAGGTGTTGGAGAGAGAGGGCATAAATCCTGATATTATTGTTGGGACAAGCATGGGTTCCCTTGTGGGAGGCGCCCTTGCCACAGGTTTAAAGGCTGAGGAACTGGAAAAACAACTTTTTTCTTTCCTTGAGACCGACCTTTACAAATCATCTGAACTTAGGGTCGTAGGGGATGCTGAAAGGGGAAATGAGCAGAGCTTAAGCAGGAGGATTCAGTCTTATTTTAAGACAAAAATCAGACTGGTTCATGGAATATACAGACCAGGTATTTTGGAAACAAAAGATATTGAAGAATCAATAAATTATTTTATACCCGACATTAATATAGAGGAAACAATAATCCCCTTCAGGTCTGTTGCTACAGACCTGAAGAGCGGTAAACCTGTCGTACTCAGAGAAGGCTCTTTAAGGCGTGCAATACTGGCAAGTTCTTCTGTGCCAGGTATGTTGCCTTATGTAGAAATTGATGGCAAGCGGTTATCGGACGGTGGTATTATCCAATCAGTTCCTGCAAGAAGCGCCGCTGAGGAGGGGGCAAATGTTGTTATAGCCATAGCCGTAGATAAAGATTTAGATTTCGTGCCTGATTTTCATACGGCCATGGATATATATGTAAGGGCCGCAGAAATACAGGGATATTACCTGGTGAGACATGAGTTAAAATGCGCAGACATTGTAATAAGACCGAAGTTAGGCAGTGTCCATTGGACTGATTTTTCCAACGCGCAAGATCTGATATTAAGCGGTGAGTCGGCGGCCATGGATATGGTTAGTGATATCCGGGTGGTAGTAAAAAAAGCGTCTAAAAAGGGATTTTTTGGAAGGGTAACTAAAAAAATCAAGGGGCTTTTTGTTATGGAGAAACCAGAAAATGGGTAATTATGCTGAGATAGATAAAAAGGCCCATTATATCGTTTGCTGTAGTTATAAATGGGCCTGCAGCTAATGCAGGGTCTATATTGAGTTTTTGCAGAAGAAAGGGAATAAATGCACCAAAAGAGCCTGAAAAAAGTATTACAATAATGAGACTGGCGCCAACTGCTATACCTAATTTCGCATCTGAAAGCCAAAAAGTTACTACTAAAGCTAACAGAACTCCGCACATGATGCCATTAATTAAGGCTACCCATAATTCCGTTAAAAGCCTCTTGCCCGTCCGGATTACATTTATATCACCAGTGGCAAGACCTCTGATTACAACAGTAGCTGCTTGCGTTCCTGTATTCCCACCCATTGCCATTACCACAGGTATAAAAAATGATAAGGCAAGAATTTTTTCTATAGAAGTATGAAAATGGCTTACTATTGAAGCAGATAAAAGCCCTCCTAATAACCCTAAAAAAAGCCAGGGAAATCGTGCCTTAGAAATTTTTAACGGTGAACTCTCGGAAATTTTATAATCAATAACACCTGCCATCAAAGAAATATCCTCATTGGCCTCCTCTTCCATAACATCAATAATATCATCGTTGGTTATTCTTCCTATAAGCCTGTGCCGGCTGTCAACAACAGGTACATTAATGAGATCATACTGTTTGGCTATCCTTGCTACATCTTCCTGGTCCATATCAACATCAGCGCTGATAACATCTGGGTTCATTGTGTGTTTAATCTTCTTATCCTGGGATTCGAGAACGAGATCTTTAAGGGATACAACCCCTACCAGTTTATTAAAATCATCTACAACCCATACATAATAGAGATTTTCAACCTCCTCCCTTTTTTCCCTGATAATTTCTATGGCCTCCCCGATAGTTGAGTCTGCATTAACTGAAACAAACTCCAGGGCCATAATGCCCCCTGCCGTATCTGTTTCATAGCCCAATAATTTGCGTAGCTCTTCAGATACTTCAGGATGAACTAAGCCAATTATTCTTTGGGATCTTTCCCTCGATAGAGTACTGACAATATCCGTGGCATCGTCTGAGTTAAGATCATTTAATATCCGGGCAACCTTATTGTCGTCGAGTTTGTTGACAATGTTCTCTTGAATAGGAGATGATATTTCTATTAATACATTTCCTGCGTCTTCAAGAGTGAGAATGTTGATTATTCCGAGTATTTCATCATCTTCAAGCTGCTCCATTAGATCTGCAAGGTCTGCAGGATGAAGCTCGTCGATATGCCTTTTCAGACCATCATGATCTTCTTCCTCGAGCATTATTTTAATATCATCGAGTATTATTTTTTGGTCAGTTTGGCTCATATTTCATTAATCGTCCCTGGAATTCTTTAATTTAGAGGATATTAGATCAGCAACTTTTTTCCCTGACATAAGCATTCCACCAAATATCGGTCCCATTCGGGGGCCTCCAAAAACATTATTGGCTGCCATTCCAACAACATAAAGCCCTGGGAAGACCATCTTTGTATTTGATACTGTAAATTGCTCCCCCTCATCAGCCCATAGAGACATTTCTCCAACAACCCCGCCGGTTTTTGTGTCAAGCTTGGCATCAATTTTTTTTGTGATAACAGAACATATATCTGCAGGGTGCCCGGTTCCATCCACAACATAAGATGCCTTTATGCTTAACGGGTCCACGAAAAGGCCTAAGTGTTCCGTAGGTGACCAGTTTAATACTAACCCCGACACTTTTTTTCCCCCGTCTTTCTCATCAAAGAGAACGTCTGTGACCTTAATGAGATTAAAGATAATTGTCCCTTGCCGGACGCATTTGGAAATTATGGTTGACGTTGCCTCGATAGTGTCTATCGTGTAGTATCCTCCCCCCTTGTCATTATACCCTATTCCCATTTCATTGATAATGGGCAGTGCGTCAGACTGTATAACGCCTTCGTTAAACATCATGGCTCCACCCCACATACCTCCGCCAGGGGCAAGCTTTGATTCAAATATAATTGATTTCAGCCCTGCCTTGGCAAGGTAATAACCGGCAATCAGATTTGATGGGCCTGCCCCAACAAGGGCCACGTCAACCTCGAGGGATGCAAGGAGTTTTTTAGAGTACGATTCAATAATAGATTTTGAAATAGCAAGGTCATCGATTTTCATTTTTTTCTCCATGTTAAAACAACTGTTCTTGTCTATATGTAAAGTAGTTCACTACGTTCAACTGTAAACAAAAATTCTCAACCGCATAAGATATAGCAATCATGTGGCATTGCTGTATGGCAAGACAGAATACCCTTTTTATGCTGCAAGTCAACAAAATATTGATATTGACTTGAAAGTTTGTTTTTGATATTCTAAATTATTTTGAAAGCTGATAACTTTAACGCATTTAAGATTTTTTCACTTAACGTTTAGAGAGATATATCATGGATTATAAAAAAACGCTTAATCTTCCCAGGACTGATTTCCCAATGAAGGCAAATTTGGTTAAGAGGGAGCCGGAATTAATGAAAAAATGGGAGGACGATGATATTTATTCAAAAATAAGGGAGATTTCCAAGGGGAGACCTTCTTATATACTGCACGACGGACCTCCCTACGCTAATGGCAATATACATATGGGAACCGCCTTTAATAAGGTATTAAAAGATATTATTATTAAATCAAAGCAGATGGAGGGATATGATGTTCCATATGTGCCTGGGTGGGATTGCCACGGACTACCTATAGAATGGCAGGTGGATCATGACCTTGGGGAAAAGAAGCGTCAAATGACTCAGTCTGAGGTAAGAAAAAAATGCCGCGAGTTTGCAAACCGCTTTATAGACATTCAAAGGGAGGAGTTTAAAAGGCTTGGTATTTTTGGGGAATGGGACAATCCATATCTGACAATGAGGTACAAATATGAGGCCACAATAGTAAGGGAATTCGGAAAATTTGCCCTTAACGGCAGCTTGCTTAAAAGCAAGAAGCCTGTCTACTGGTGTAATTCCTGCGGCACGGCCTTGGCCGAAGCAGAGGTTGAATATGAGGACGACACATCTCCATCTATATTTGTCAGATTTCCATTTATCTCTGATCTTTCCGAGACCTATCCCGTCCTTGATGGAAAGGATATATTTATAGCCATATGGACTACAACGCCATGGACTATACCTGCTAATTTAGCCGTTGCACTTCACCCTGATTTTACGTACGTGGCTGTTGACACACCGGAATATGGCGTGCTGATATTGGCCGAAGGTCTGCTGGAAACCTTTATTAATACTGCAGAAATTGAAAAATATGATATTCTCACACAGATTAGCGCCAGAGAATTAGAGGGCCTAAAAGCCAGACACCCCCTTTATGATAGGGAATCAATTATCATACTTGCGGATTATGTAACCCTGGACGTTGGAACCGGATGCGTTCACACTGCGCCTGGACATGGTCAGGAAGATTATGAAAGCGGATTAAAATATAATCTGGATATATATTCCCCTGTTAATGATAAAGGTGAATTTACTGAAGATGTGGAATTTTTTGCCGGGCAAAACGTTTTTGAGGCCAACAGCAAGGTTATACAAAAGTTGAGAGATGTAGGAGCCTTAATCAAGGAAGAACCCCTTACCCATTCATATCCACACTGCTGGAGATGTAAAAAACCAGTCATTTTCAGAGCAACAGCACAATGGTTCATCTCTATGGACAAAACAGGCTTGCGGGAAAAGGCCCTTGAGGCCATCAGGGGGGTAAACTGGGTGCCGAAGTGGGGAGAGGAGAGAATATATGGGTTAGTTTCCAATAGGCCTGATTGGTGTATCTCGAGGCAGCGTTTATGGGGAGTTCCAATAACTATCTTTTATTGCGAAGAGTGCGGTGAGACTTTTTTAAACCAGGATACGGTAAATCATGTAGCCGACCTTGTTGAAAAACACGGTGCTGATGTGTGGTTCGACTTGCCTGCTAAAGAGCTTTTGCCTGAGGGGACAACCTGTCCTGCATGTCATGGAAATAAATTCAAGAAGGAGACGGATATTTTAGATGTGTGGTTTGATTCAGGTGTAAGTTTCGCCGGTGTACTTGAGCAAAGGGATTATCTTAAATATCCTGCCGACATGTACTTAGAAGGCAGCGACCAGCACAGGGGATGGTTTCACAGTTCCCTCCTATGTTCCGTTGGCACAAGAGATCAGGCCCCCTTTAAATCTGTTCTAACACATGGTTTTGTCGTAGACGGCAAGGGAAAGAAGATGTCAAAATCTCTTGGTAATGTTATTGCCCCGGAGGAGATTATAAACAAACATGGAGCCGAGATTTTGCGGCTATGGGTGGCGTCAGAGGACTACAAGGGAGACATAAGGCTGTCGCAAGAAATATTAGACCGGCTGACAGAGGCATACAGGAGATTAAGAAACACCTTCAGATATTTGCTTGGCAGTCTTTATGACTTTGACCCATCAAAGCACAGTGTCCCCTATGAAAATTTGTTTGAAATTGACAGATGGGCGCTCCACAAGCTTCAAGAATTAACCGAAACAGTAACCGGGGCCTATAAAAAATTTGAATTCCATTCCACATATCAGGCTGTATATAACTTTGCAACCCTTGATCTATCCTCTTTTTATCTTGATGTATTAAAGGACAGACTTTATACATCTACATTTGACTCAAGGGGGAGAAGGTCTGCGCAGACAGTAATAAATGAAATTTTAGATGGCCTTGTAAGATTAGTGGCGCCTGTTATACCGTTCACCGCGGAAGAGGTGTGGAAACATATTGCACGAAAGGAAAAAGAAATTAGCGTCCATGGAGAACTATTTTTACCTGCGAGAGAGGAGTTTAAAGACAGCATTTTAATGAAACAATGGGAGCTACTGATAAATGTCCGAAAGGAAATCACAAAGGCATTGGAATTGGCAAGAAAAGATAAAACCATAGGGCACTCCCTTGATGCAGAGGTGCTTTTAGTCCTACCTGATGATATGAAGGAGAAATTAAAGGATTACAGGAAAGAGCTTCGATCCATATGTATTATATCGGCCCTTAAATTTGAAGATAAAGGAACCTTTGGCAGTGGTTATGAAAGTCAGGATTACCCAGGTTTGATAATAAAAGTTTCACCTTCAACCTTTCCTAAATGTGAAAGATGCTGGATGCACGATCCAACGATAGGTCAGGACAAAAGTCATCCCTCTCTGTGTAATCGATGTGTAGAGGTCATCAGGGAATTAGATTCAAGGGATTTAATAAATTGAAAAAAAACCATATCTTGTTTCTGGGAATTGCCTTAACAGTTCTTATTCTTGACCAGATTTCTAAACTTATAGTAATAGCAAATCTGGGACCCCATCAAACCCTGACGGTAATTCCCGGGTTTTTCAATATAGTCCTGGTTAAAAACAAGGGAATGGCCTTTGGTATTTTTAGCCAAATCAGCTCCACGCTTTTCTATTATCTTTTGCTGTCAGTAACAGTAATTGCTGTAGCAGCAGTCTTCTTCTTTTTCTTTACCTTAAAAGAAAATCAGGGATGGATGACATTAGGCTTGTCTCTTATCCTTGGCGGGGCGCTGGGAAATCTTGCAGACAGGGCAAGGCTTGGCTATGTGATTGATTTCTTGGATTTTGTATTAAAAAATTACCACTGGCATACATTTAACGTGGCGGATTCTGCTGTTACTGCCGGCGCCTTCTGCATATTAATAGAAATGATGAAGGGGAAAAAACAATAAACAAGGATGCAGGCAACTATAAATAATACAAATATACCAAATATTGTCATCGAGATATCTGACAGACTTATAAAAAATGGTTATAGGGCTTTTATAGTAGGGGGAGCGGTTAGGGATTCTTTACTTGGCTTGAATGTAAAGGACTGGGATGTTGCTACAAATGCATCGCCGGACAGAATAAAAAAACTATTTCATTATATGACAAGCTTTAACCTAAAGCACGGAACCGTTACGCTGGTATCTAAAGGGAGTCATTTTGAGGTAACTACTTTTCGTGGGAAAGAAAATTTTGTAATGAACATTGAGGAAGATCTATCTCACAGGGATTTTACACTTAATGCCATGGCCTATGATATTGCAGATAATATTATTATAGACCCCTTTTATGGACAGAAAGATATAAGAAAAAAAGCAATCAGGGCGGTTAGGAACGCCTTGGATAGATTTCAGGAAGACCCCTTGAGGATGATGAGGGCTGTTAGATTCTCTTTGGAGCTTGGATATACAATTGATGCCGATACATTAAATGGCGTAAGTTCAATGAAAGATGCCATAGATAAGGTCTCCATAGAAAGGATAAGGGACGAATTTTTAAAGATTCTGACCGCTGAAAAACCATCTGTCGGGTTTAATCTATTAAGAAAAACAGGGCTTTTAACAAGAATTATGCCTGAGCTGCTTGAAGGGTACGGAAAACGGCAAAATAATTATCATAAATATACTATTTACCGTCACATTATTGAGACCGTTGATTTTATTGAGAGAGACCCTATTTTAAGACTCTCTGCTTTGTTCCATGACATCGCAAAGCCAAGGGTGAGGGAGAAGAGAGACGGTAGATGGAGATTTTTTAATCATCCATCGTCCAGTGCTGAACTCGCAAGGGACATTATGATGAGGATGAGATTCAGTAATGAATGGATCAATATTGTAACAGGTCTTGTTTCAAACCACATGTTTGATTACAAAAAGGATTTGAGTGACAGGGCCATAAGAAGATTTGTAAAAAGGGTAGGGATAAACAATATTGACAGGCTTATCAGTCTGAGAAGGGCAGATGATCTGGCCCATGGCTGGGAAAAGATCCCTGGAGAAGGGCTTAATGTCTTTAAGGAACGGATAGATGCCTTGAGGAAAAAATCCCCGCCCCTTAATATCTCTGATTTAAAGATTAATGGAAATGATGTAATGGACGAGCTCAATTTAAATCCTGGTCCGGAGATCAGCCGGATACTAAACAAACTTCTTGAAGCAGTAATAGAGGAACCGGAATTAAACGAAAAGGATAAGTTGATAAAAAAATTAAACACAATCTAATACAGATTATATAGAATTTAAGTACCAGTTCAGCCTACCGCAGAGTACGCTGAGGGCGCAGAGTTTTAATTATTATTTCTTTTCTGCTGACCCCGGAAGAATAGGCTTCGCATTCCACAGGGGAGGGATGGCAGGGAAGATATATGTTGAAAGATTGATAATTAATTCAAAATTTGGGTTTTAATCCAGATTGCTTACAAAGCTGATTCGCTGTTATTCTGTCAAACTGTCTATGTCTTTTTATTGGTATGGCTTTGGAACCATTGCAATAAATGGAATGGTTGCTTCCTTCTCTGAGCAAATAATACTTGTTCTTCTAAAAATAGCAAATAAGATCACGCCGTTTGACTGACATATTCGAACTCAACGGGTAACTGCTCAATTAAAGCATTTCCAAGCGGAATTTTTTTACCAAGATCCTTGTACGCAAGAACCATTTCATGAAGTGCGTCTTTTAGCATAGTTCGACATTCTTCGAGGTTTTTGCCCTCAGTTATGACTTCTGGCCAATCTACCAGCTGACCCATATAACCTGAATCAATTTTTGTATATTTGGCGGTATAGTTCACCCCTGAAGCACAAACAAAAACATAAGAAGTTTTTGCTGGGATATGCGGAAGTTTTTATTTTTCCGACTCGCTCTTCCTTAAAATCACGTTGATAATCACACAATATTTACTATTTCTCAAGCAG